>NZ_VSJH01000003.1:0-185239 GCF_008124495.1 Pseudomonas sp. CK-NBRI-02
ATTGGAACCACCTGATCCCATCCCGAACTCAGTAGTGAAACGATGCATCGCCGATGGTAGTGTGGGGCTTCCCCATGTGAGAGTAGGTCATCGTCAAGATTCATTTCGCAAAACCCCTATCTGCGTGAGCAGGTAGGGGTTTTGTATTTTGGGTCTCTGAAATAAACGCCTATACAAATCGCGTCGCTTCCCTGGCTCCGTCAGCCACGCGCCAGCTCTGCCAGGTGTGCGGTCGCCTCTTCACTCTTGAGGACCAACACGTCCCCTTCCAAGGCGTCGAGAACCACTTCCGAAGTATTGCCAATCAAAGCACCGGAAATGCCTGTGCGGGCCACAGTACCCATGACGGTCACCACCGCATCGAGCTGTTTTTCGGTGTAAGGAATAAGAACGTCTGCCGGGCCTTCGGCAATGTGCAAGTGATCATCAGAAATACCGAATTCGGCCTGAAAGGCCGTGCAGGCTTCGCGATATCGCTGCTCGATGGTTTCGGAGAGCTGGTAAGTCGGGTCAGACGCCGAAAGCATGGGAGAAGGGTGGGCGGCGATGACGTGCAGGTCACCCTTGGCCAGGCCGGCAATCGCATAGCCATGGTCGATGATGCTGGCATGTAGACGCCTGTGGTCTTCATCGTTGTTGCCTACATCCACAGCGGCAAGAATCGCGCCTCCCGTCCAGGGCCGCTCGTTCTTCACCATTAGGACTGCACAGGGGCAATAGCGCAGAAGTTTCCAATCGCTAGGGGTCAGCAGTGCCTTGCGCAGTGGGTTGTCTGGCCGGTGCTCCTTGATGACCAGTTCGCAACCTTCGGCCTGCTGCACCTCGATGATGGATTCATGCAGGCTTTCATGCCAGGTCTGTTCATGGGTGATGTTGTCATACCCGTCATCGTGTAGCTGACTGCTCAGCAGGCTGAGTAGGGCACTGTGGTCCTGGCGCTTGTCACACATTAGCAAGTGCATGCGTGCGCCTGTCACCCCGGCGATGAGCTTGGCGCGTGTCAAGGCGCGACTGTGGGCGTGTTCGGGGTCTAGGACGACGAGTATGCTGCGGACGGCTTGCATGGGCATTAACTCCCTTGGTAGGTGGCGGCCAATGGCTGACTATAGTCAGCATCCCGCGCAGTGCCGCTTGATATGTATCAGCATAGTCGCTGGCGATCAGCGCCACCGCCGGTATAATCGCCAATCCTGCCGTTGGCCTGTCGTTGTGAGCTTATGTCCCTGATTCCTGAAATCGATGCCTTCCTGGGCTGTCCTACCCCCGACGCTTGGATCGAAGCGGCGCTCGCCGACCAGGAAACCTTGTTGATCGATCACAAAAACTGCGAGTTCAAGGCCGCCAGTACCGCGCTGAGCCTGATCGCCAAGTACAACACCCATCTTGACTTGATCAACATGATGTCGCGCCTGGCCCGTGAGGAGTTGGTGCATCATGAGCAAGTCCTGCGCCTGATGAAGCGTCGTGGTGTTCCGTTGCGACCGGTGTCGGCGGGGCGTTATGCGTCCGGTCTGCGGCGCCTGGTGCGGGCTCACGAACCTGTCAAGCTGGTCGATACGCTGGTGGTCGGTGCTTTCATCGAGGCCCGCAGTTGCGAGCGTTTCGCAGCGTTGGTGCCGCACCTGGACGAAGAACTCGGGACCTTCTATCACGGCCTGCTCAAGAGCGAAGCGCGCCATTACCAAGGCTACCTCAAGTTGGCCCACCAATATGGCGAGGCCACTGACATCGCCCGGGTCGTAGAACAGGTGCGTGAAGCCGAGGCGGAACTGATCAGTTCGCCAGATCAGGAACTGCGCTTCCACAGCGGTATCCCAATGGCCATGGCGGCCTGAGCGGTCCGGTGATCGGGCGAGTCAGCGTCGCTGGCCCAACACAAGGCCGATCACCAGCCCCACACCTGCAGAGATTGCCACCGTCTGCCATGGGTGTCCGCCCATATAGTGCTCGGCAGCTTCTATCGCAGGCTGTGCCTTGCCTCGCAGGGTATCCGCGGTCTGGCGTGCTTGGCGCAGCTTGAGGGCGACCTGTGCCCGTAACGTATCGGCCTCGTCCCCCACCAGCGCAGCACTGTCTTGGAGCAGACGCTCCGATTCTTCGATCAAGGCCTGCAGTTCGCTGAAAACCTGGTCCTTGATTTGTTCGTTGTCGCTGTGCGCGGCGATTTTCCTGGCCATGAATGTGTCCTCGATCGTAGGGGGTTGAGCAATGGATGCCGCGCCGTGCGGAAAGTTGCCGCGGCGTAACGGTTGCTCGCCGCTACAGTGTAAGATAGCGGCCATTTTCAAGCGGTAGGTAATCCCATGAGTTTCAATCTGGCCAACAGAAGCTTCGAGGAACGGGCACAGATCGAGGCAGAGAAGGCCCGGCTGTTCGAACATTGGCAGAACAACCTCGGCAAGGCTAAGGGCGAGGCGGCGCGGTTGATCGGTGAGAAGCCGCGGCGCAAGAGCAAATGGGCGGAATGGGTTCGCGCCGAACTCGATGGCATGTCGCCCCCTGAGTTCGCCAACATGGTGCGCAGCGAAGTCAACAAGATGATGGCCGCGGCCAGCAGCAATCGCTGAGCCACACCGCCTGCGCGATCACCAGGTCGCGCTACCGACAGTGGGCAGGTCGAGCTTGCCCTTGTCGGTGAAGCGCACGGTCCCTAAGGGGCCGCCAGCCATCTTGCCCTGCAGCACGTAGGGCAACCCTTGCAGTGAGCCCAGCCTTCCCAAACCATAGGCTTGGCGCACCATCGCAAAGGCCGTGACGCTCATGGGCACGACGATGACCGCTTCGTCGTAGCGGCCAATGTGCCCCTTCTGATCGCTGACCCCGGCAGCCAGGGGCTGGCCGTTGACCTCAAGCTTGAGCGCAATGCCGTTGAAATCGACAGGCGCCTCGTTGGGATTTTGCACACGGATTTTCACTGCCATGCGCATTTCAAGCTCCGCGGACGGCAGTGGTTCGATCCCGACGACGCTGATGTTCAATGGATCACGCGCCTGGAACAGGGCGCAGGCATTGAGGGTGAAGGCCAACAGGGCAATCAGCCAGAATCGGAGGCGGCGAGTGGTCATGGCAATGGCCTTGGCGTAACGGTCAAGCCCGCAGTGTGGCAAAAGGGTGCAGGCGTTGAAAGACCCTCTGTACAGAGTCCTCCGAAAGACTCAGGCGAAGGCCTCCCGCAGGTCTTCGGCAAAGGCTTGCTGCGCCTCACCCGGTGCTTGTGCACGATGCCGGGCGAGGGTAAAGGGCACGCTGAAATCCAGGCCCGGATCCAACGCCCGTAGCAGCCCGCGCGTCTCCCAGGGCGCGGCGCAATGGAGGGGCAGGTAGCCGATGTGGCGCCCCGAAAGGATGAACGTCAAGGCACTGTCGATCTGCTCGGCCAAGGCAGAGCTGCGTCGGCTCTGGAAGGGCTCACCCGCTTTGAGGAAGCGGTAGGGGTGGCGGACCTGGTCAGCTTCGAGCAACTCCTCCCCCGACACCTGCATAACTGCGAACAACGGGTGTCCCTGGCCGCAATACAGCCGTTGGGTTTCGTTGAACAGCGGCTGGTAATCGAACGCAGCCTGGCTACCGGAGAAGTAGCTGATGGCGTAGTCTAGGCGCTGCTCGAGAAGCAGCCGCTCGAGCTCAGCCGGCGGCGCGCTGATCAACTCCAGTTGCACCGACTCCTCGCGTTGGCGAAAGCGTGCGATGGCATTGGCCAGACGAAGCGTGACGCTGGCGTCCTGGTTCTCGGCCATGCCGATGCGTACAGACCCCAGCAGCCGTCCGCCTACACCATTGGCCTGCTGACGGAACTGCTCGATCTGGACCAGCAACTCCCGGGTAGCCTTGAGCAGCAACTCGCCTTTTTCGGTCAGGCGAAATCCACCCTTGCCACGACTGCACAGGCGGTATCCCAGGCGGGTTTCGAGGCGCCCCATCTGCTGACTGATGCTGGGCTGGCTCAGGCCCAGCACGCCTTGGGCGGCACTGAAGCCGCCGGCCTCGACTACAGTGACGAACAGCCTCAGCAGGTGCAGGTCCGGGTCGTGCAGTTGTCCGAGCATTACATCACTCCTGGTGAATGTCAGCTTTGCAAACTTGCGATTTTTTCAATGTAACCCGGCTGGCATGCTGACGGCATCCACTCATTTGCCGAGGTGTTCGCCATGCGTCGATCGCTGTGTCTGCTGTCCCTGGTCCTGGCTTTGCCGCTCCAGGCCGAAGAGAAGGTCGTCAACCTCTACAGCTGGGCCGACTATGTCGCGGAGTCGACGCTCAAGCGATTCGAGCAGCAGACCGGTTACAAGGTGCGCTATGACACCTTCGACACGCCCGAAGTACTGGAGACCAAACTGCTCACCGGCGGTAGCGGCTATGACGTGGTGGTGCCTTCATCCACGGTTCTGGCCAGGGCCCTCAAGGCCAATGCGTTGCAGCCCTTGCAGGCCCAGGAAATGCCCGGGTACAGCAACCTCGACCCGGATATGCTGGCCAAACTGGCCGAGACCGATCCCGGCAATCGCTATGCGGTGCCCTACACCTGGGGCACCCTGGGGTTGGGTGTGAATGTCGAGGCGGTGCGAGAACGTCTTGGGGACGTACCGCTGGACAGCCTTGATCTGCTGTTCAAACCCGAATACGCCAGTCGCCTCAAAGGCTGTGGCATCGCCTTGCCCGACTCGCCTCAGGAAGTGATCGGGGTAACCCTCAATTACCTGGGCAAAGACCCATACAGCCAGAGCAAGGCCGATCTGGATGCCGCTCAGGCTTTGCTACGTCAGTTGCAGCCCTCGGTGAGCTACGTGGCCAACGGCCGGCAGATCAATGACCTGGCCAACGGCAGCGTATGCCTGGCGTTGACCTACAACGGCGATGCGGCGATGGCTGCTGACCAGGCGCGTCGTGCCGGCAAGGCCTTCGAAGTGATCTACCGCATCCCGCGCGAGGGAACGTTGGTCTGGCAGGATAATTTGGTCATCCCCAAGGACGCCCCGCACCCGGAGGCTGCTCGCGCCTTCATCGCCTTCATGCTGCGTCCTGAATCCGTGGCCGAACTGACCAACACGCTGTTCTTTGCCAATGCCAACCGGGCTGCCACGCCACTGGTGGACGATGCCGTGCGCAACGACCCGGACATCTACCCATCCGCCGAGGTCCGCCAGCGTTTGTATGGCGACCGCGGCATGGCGCTGTCCGACTTGCGCCAGCGCAATCGGATGTGGACTGCGTTTCGCAGCCGTCAGTAACGAACAATGACAACCAGGAGCTTGACCGTGGAACACGCCCATAACAATGACCAGGCCATGACCCGCGATAGCCTTTACGGCACTGCCGCGGAAAGCACCTACGCCGGCATTACCAGTTTTTCTCGGCGCCGCTATAGCCGTGACCTGCGCGGCGTCGATGTGGTGGTCAGCGGTGTGCCGTTCGATACCGCCACCAGCAACCGTCCTGGCGCCCGCTTCGGGCCACGGGCCATCCGCGCCGCCTCGGTGCAGCAGGCCTGGGCCAGACATTGGCCGTGGACGTTCGACCCCTTCGATCATCTGGCGGTGATCGACTATGGCGATTGCGCTTTCGACAGTGGTACACCCGAGTCGGTCCCGGCCAGCATCGAGGCCCATGCCAGGCAGATCCTCGACGCTGGGTGCGCCATGTTGACCCTCGGGGGCGATCATTTCATCAGTTACCCGCTGCTCAAGGCCCATGCCGAGCGCCACGGAGCTTTGGCGCTGATCCACTTCGACGCGCACAGCGATACCTGGCCGGACGAGGAGGGCAAGCGTATCGATCATGGCACCATGTTCTGGCACGCAGCCCGTGAGGGGCTGGTAGACCCCTCCTGTTCCGTGCAGATCGGTTTGCGCACCACCAATGACGACACCCAGGGTTTTGCCATCCTCGACGCGCGCCAGGTGCACCGTCAGGGCACCGAGGCTGTGATCGCGGCGATCCGCCAGCGGGTGGGAGATCGACCGGTGTATCTCACGTTCGACATCGACTGCCTCGATCCTGCGTTCGCACCTGGCACGGGTACGCCGGTCTGTGGCGGCCTGAGCACGGTGCAGGCGCTGGAGATTCTGGGCGGGCTGCGCGGCATCAACTTGGTGGGGATGGACATGGTGGAAGTGGCGCCGGCCTATGACCACGCTGACATCACCGCCTTGGCTGGCGCCACGCTGGCCATGGAGATGCTTTGCCTGTATGCCGCTCGGCACAAGGTCGACGCCAAGGATTGAGCACCTCGATCAAGGCCGCTCGCGCCATTGAGCGATGAGTGGTCCTTGTGTCGCGAAAGCCCAGCGGGGCAATCCCCTGGGCTCATACTGAAACATCAGGAAACCTCTCTCCCTGGATTAGCACCTTTGCCGCGAACCTGTCGCGTCTTAGGCTATCCAACGCTTTAGCGCGCGGTTGCGTATAGGAGGTGGAGCATGAATCCCACGATATCCGCTCTGGTTATCGGCCTTTCGCTGAGTCTGCCACTTTCGGCCGCACCGTTCCCCGAACCGTTGCTCATTGCCGCCGACCGCAACAATCCCTACAACAGCCCGATCCAGCGCGCCAACCCCAATAGTCGCCAAGGCAGCATGCAGGCCACACCTCCGGTCCGCGGGCCGTCCACTCAGCCGATCATCCGGCCTCCAACGCTGGACAACCGTGGCATAGGCAATGGCGATAACCTGCGGCGCGAGCAGCAAAGCCCGAACCTGGAACCTACTCGGCCGCCGCGTGATAACCAACGCGCGCCCTGAGCCCCACTGGAAGGAACCGAGCATGAACCGTAGAACCTGGCTGGCCACCTTCGCCCTGATACCCCTGTTGGCCCAAGCGGCCCCTGAACAGCGCTTGCCCAGCGAGGAGGGGCAACTGACGGTCAGCACGATTGCCGAAGGTTTGCGCAACCCCTGGGCCTTGGCCTTTTTGCCAGGCGGCCAGGGAATGCTGGTGACCGAGCGCCCCGGCAACCTGCGGGTGGTCAGTGCCGAGGGCAAGGTCGGTCCGCCACTGAGCGGTGTGCCTGTGGTCTGGGCCCAGGGGCAAGGCGGACTGCTTGATGTGGTGCTGTCCCCCGAGTTCACCAAGGACCGTACGATATACCTCTCCTATGCCGAGCAAGGCGCCGACGGCAAGGCCGGTACCGCGGTCGGTCGTGGGCAGCTGTCCCAGGATCTCGCCCGGTTGGAGCATTTCACGGTGATCTTCCGCCAGCAGCCGAAGCTCTCTGAAGGCATCCACTTCGGCTCACGCCTGGTATTCGACCGTGACGGCTATCTCTTTATCGCGTTGGGTGAGAACAACCAGCGTGCCACTGCTCAGGACTTGGATAAACTCCAAGGGAAGATCGTACGTATCCTCCCGGATGGCGAAATTCCCAAGGACAACCCTTTCGTCGGTCAGGCCAATGTGCGGCCCGAAATTTGGTCCTTTGGCCATCGCAACCAGCAGGGTGCCGCGCTCAACCCTTGGACTGGCAAGCTCTGGACTCACGAGCACGGGCCCCGGGGCGGTGACGAGATCAACATCCCTGAGCCCGGCAAGAACTACGGCTGGCCTATCGCGACCCATGGAATCAACTACTCGCTGTTACCGATCCCCGAAGCCAAGGGCCAGCACGTGGAGGGCACCCAGCCCCCCCATCATGTCTGGGAAAAGTCGCCCGCCATCAGCGGCATGGCGTTCTATGACAGCCCGACCTTCAAGGCCTGGGACCACAACCTGTTCATCGGTGCCCTGGCTACCCAGGAGCTGATTCGCTTGCAGCTCAAGGGTGACAAGATCGTGCATGAGGAGCGCCTGCTGGGTGAGCTCAAGGCGCGCATCCGAGACGTGCGGGTCGGGCCGGATGGTTATCTGTACGTGTTGACCGATGCGAAGGACGGGGCGCTGCTCAAGGTGGGATTGAGCGAAGACTGACGGGCGTTTGCCCCCAGCAAGCCCGAATGCGTAGGATGCGTTCTTTTATCGAGCGTCAGGGCATGTCCTTCGATCCGCAAACCCTTTATCGCCAGGCTATCGACGAGCATGGGTTCGTCCATGACGGCGCCCAGGCTCTGGCAGTGGACGCGCTCCAGGCGTGTTTCGAGGCGCTGCGATTGGGCAAGCCCACTTTGGGCGTGTACCTCTGGGGCCCGGTCGGGCGAGGCAAGACCTGGCTGATGGATCAGTTCCACCGCAGTCTGCAGGTCCCGTCCCGACGCCAGCATTTCCACCACTTCATGGCCTGGGTGCACCAGCGGCTGTTCCAGCTCAATGGCACCCGTGACCCCTTGCAGGCTTTGGCCAAGGCCCTGGCGACCGAGATTCGCGTGTTGTGCTTCGATGAGCTGTTCGTCAGCGACATTGGCGACGCAATCATCCTGGGTCGCCTGTTTCAGACCCTGTTCGACCAGGGGGTGACGATCGTCGCCACCTCAAACCAGCCGCCGGAGCAGCTCTACCGAGACGGTTTCAACCGTGAGCGCTTCTTGCCGGCGATCGCTGCCATCGGGCGGCACATGCGTGTGCTGAACGTGGCGGGCGAGCAGGATCATCGCCTGCATCCAGGCGCCCTTCGACAACGCTATTGGGTCGCTGAGCCCGGGCGGCCCACGGCCCTGGGGGCTGTGTTCGATCAACTGAGCCAGGACGGTCCTGCCACTGACCAGCCGTTGTCGATCGGTTCGCGGCAAATCCGCGTGATTCGTCGCAGCGAGCAGGCGATCTGGTGCCATTTCAGCGAAGTGTGCGAGCAACCCTTGTCGGCGCTGGAGTTCATGGGGCTGTGCGACCGCTTTTCGGCGATTCTGGTCCAAGGCATCCCGGCATTGGGCGGTGCCCAGCGGGCGGGACGCATTGCACGTGGCACCGAAGATGGGGCCCAGCGAGTGGTGGCCGGAGACCGCGACTTGCCGACGCTGGCACCCAAGGATGACAGCGTGCGTCGCTTCATCGCCCTGGTCGACGAATGCTACGACCGTCGGGTCGCCTTGTACCTGGAAGCCGAAGTCCCGCTCGAAGCGCTCTACACTCAAGGGTATCTGGCGTTCCCGTACCAGCGGACCCTGAGCCGGCTACGGGAGATGCAACTGCAACGCTTCGCCTGAAGGAGTCGACCATGGAGCCGCTGTCGCATCATCTGCTGACCCAGGCCTACAACAATGGCTGGGCTAACCACCGCCTGTACAAGGCATGCCTGCAACTGACCCAGGACGAGTTCGTCGCCCCTCGTTGCAGCTTTTTTCCTTCGATCAAGGCCACGCTCAACCACCTCCTGACGGTGGACTGGTTCTACCTGCATGCGCTGGAGTGCGAGCAGCGCGGGGAGGCACCGGACCCGGACGGCGAGCGATTTTTCGAGCCCGAGCAGCCTTTTGCCACCTGTGCAGACCTGCATGCCGAGCAGGCCCAGGCCGACCACCGGCTGATTGCCTATTGCCAGCTTCTGCGCGATGACCAATTGCAACGTTATGTGAGCATCGTGCGTCCGGATCGCCTGCAGCGTGAACAGCGCCTGCGCTTGCTGTCGCACCTGTTCGAGCATCAGATCCATCATCGTGGCCAGGTGCACGCCATGCTCAGTGATACGACGGTGCGTCCGCCTCAGCTGGACGAGTTCTTCTGTGAAGAGGAGGCTTGCCTTCGGGCCGATGACTTCGCCGAGTTGGGATGGACCGAGGCGTTGGTCTGGGGACGCTCGTAAGGGCGGCGGTTCTCCTGCGAGACTGCTCTTGCAAGGCTCAACGTCGGACTACGGTCAGCGTCCGTGCATCCAGCCCAGGGTGATCATCGCCAGTACCAGGTAGCGCCCGCCCTTGGCCAAGGTCACCAGCAGCACGAAGCGCCAGAACGGTTCACGCATGATGCCGGCGATCAAGGTCAATGGGTCGCCGATCACCGGCATCCAGCTCAGCAGCAGCGACCATTGCCCCCAGCGCCGGTAACGCTGCTGGGCGCGCTCCAGCTGATGGGCACTGAAGGGGAACCAACGTCGATCGCGCAGGTGCTCGATGGCCCGCCCCAACAGCCAGTTGACGATCGAGCCCAGCACGTTGCCGAGGGTGGCCACCAGCAGTAACGTCGCCCAGGCTTCGGGTTGGCGCAGCAGCAACCCCACCAGCACCGCCTCCGATTGCAGTGGCAGCAAGGTGGCGGCACCGAAGGCGCTGAGAAACAGCGCCCAGAGACTGAGCATCAATAGTTGGCCAGCACTTCGTCCTTGCCTTCCTGGGTCAGGCCGATGACCTGGTAGGCGTCCTTGTGGTCACCCATCTCCATGCCGGGCGAGCCCATGGGCATGCCCGGGACGGCGATGCCCTTGAGGTCATTGCGCTTGGCGAGCAGGCGGATCTGTTCGGCCGGCACATGACCTTCGACGAACTTGCCGTTGATCACTCCGGTATGGCAGGACGCAAGACGTGGGGCTACGCCCAGGCGCTGCTTGACCTCGCTCATGTTCGGCTCGACGTGATCGTTGACCGTGAAGCCATTTTCCCGCAGGTGGCTGATCCATTCCTTGCAGCAGCCGCAATTGGGGTCGCGGTAGACGTCGATGGTCTCGGCGGCCTGGGCCAGGCCGGCAATCGCCAGCAGGCCGAGGGAGAACAGGTGTTTGCGCAGCATGATGATAGTCCTCTAGATACGCAGGCAGATACTGGCGTCTGGATGGGCCGCTTGCATGTCCGCGATGTGCTGGGACACGCGCGAACAGCGTGGTCTGGAAGGGCGGCCCGTAACCCTGAATTGACCCGCAGCATAGCGTAACCGGCCTTCTGGCGCAGCGCAGTCGGTTGCCACCTGTACCGGCGGCCTGCACGATGTTCGCCTTCGCCAGCTGTCAGCGGCCTGAACGCAGCATTACAGATCTGTCAGGCGCTTGTGCTCCAATTCCAGGTCGCGCATCAGCAACCCGTATTCCAGAGAGACTTGTTCGGGAATGGGCAGGTAAACCACATGGCCATCGCCTGGCGCCACCTGGATGGTCTGTTGATGGCGGTCGCGCAGGTGATTCAGGTCGAAGTGATAGTTGCCCCGCGGGGTCATCAGTTCCAGGTGATCGCCCACGGCAAAACGGTTCTTCACCTTGACCTCGGCCAGACCCTCCACCCGTGCGCCGGTCAGTTCGCCCACGAACTGCTGGCGCTCGGAGACCGAGTTGCCGCGTTGGTAGTTCTGGTACTCATCGTGCACATGGCGTCGCAGGAAGCCTTCGGTGTAGCCCCGTTGGGCGAGGGACTCCAGATTGCCCATCAAGCCGCGATCGAAGGGCCGTCCGGCCACGGCATCGTCGATGGCCTGACGGTAGGACTGGACGGCGCGGGCGCAGTAGAAGTGCGACTTGGTCCGGCCTTCGATCTTCAGCGAATGCACACCCATGCGGGTGAGCCGCTCCACGTGCTGGATGGCGCGCAGGTCCTTGGCATTCATGATGTAGGTGCCATGTTCGTCTTCGAAGGCTGGCATTTCTTCGCCTGGGCGGTTGCTTTCCTGAAGCAGGAACGCCTGCTCGGTCGGCGCGCCGATGCCCAGGGTCGGCTCGACCTGCTGGACGATTTCACCGGTGGCGTTCTCTGTGGCTGGGGTGGCTTGGTATTTCCAGCGGCAGGCATTGGTGCAGGTGCCCTGGTTGGCGTCTCGACGGTTCAGGTAGCCAGACAGCAGGCAGCGACCGGAGTAGGCCATGCACAGGGCACCGTGGACGAACACCTCCAGCTCCATGTCGGGCACGTGCTGGCGGATTTCCTCGATCTCTTCGAGCGACAACTCGCGCGAGAGAATCACCCGGCTAAGGCCGAGCTGCTTCCAGAACTCGACACTGGCCCAATTCACCGTGTTGGCCTGCACCGAGAGGTGGATCGGCATCTGCGGGAAGTGCTGGCGAACCAGCATGATCAAGCCCGGGTCGGACATGATCAGGGCGTCGGGCGCCATCTCGATGACCGGGGCGAGGTCCTTGATGAAGGTCTTGAGCTTGGCATTGTGCGGCGCAATGTTGACCACCACGTAGAAGCGCTTGCCCAAGGCATGCGCCTCGCGGATACCCAGCGCCAGGTTGGCGTGGTCGAATCCGTTGTTGCGCACGCGCAGGCTGTAGCGCGGCTGGCCAGCATAGACCGCATCGGCACCGTAGGCGAAGGCGTAGCGCAGGGTCTTGAGGGTGCCGGCGGGAGCCAGCAGTTCGGGCTTGGCGGGAGGGGTCATGTGCGCACCGGGGCAAAGGCGCGGATGCTAAAGCCAGCACGTCGATGCGACATTGATCTGGATCAACGGCACTTTTGCCCAAGCGGCGGGCACTAAAGGGATGACCCCCGCGAGAAAACTCCATGAACCAGACCGCACTGCAGAACAAGGCCCTGACTGTCCTCCTGGCGTTGGTGACCATCGCCTTCCTGTGGATCTTGCTGCCGTTCTACGGTGCGGTGTTCTGGGCAGTGATCCTTGCCATCCTGTTCTCCCCGTTGCAGCGTGACCTGATGCTGCGCTTGGGAGGACGGCGCAACCTGGCGGCAGCCTTCACGTTGCTGGTGTGCCTGCTGATTGCCATCTTGCCGGTGATCATCATTGGTACCTTGCTGGTGCAGGAGGGCGCTAGCCTGTATCAGCGCATCGAGAAGGGCGAGCTGGATATCGCCGGTCATCTGGAAGGTTTCAAGTCATTGTTGCCGGCCTTCGTCCAGAACGCCTTGGAGCGCCTGGGCATGGGCGATCTGGAAGGGCTGCGGGACAAGATCACCAAGTGGGCCACGCAAGGCAGCCAGTTCCTGGCGGGCCAGGCGTTCAGCTTTGGTCAGGGTACGTTCGATTTTCTGGTGAGCTTCGGCATCATGCTGTACCTGTTGTTTTTCTTCCTGCGAGAAGGCGGCGAGCTGGCGCGCAAGGTACGGCTGGCCGTGCCGCTTCCCGAGCAGCAAAAGCGTCGTCTGCAATTGAAGTTCAGCCGTGTGGTACGTGCCACGGTCAAGGGCAATCTGCTGGTGGCCATTACCCAGGGGGCGCTGGGTGGCCTTATCTTCTGGGTGCTGGGCATTCCCAGTGCGTTGGTCTGGGGCGTGTTGATGGCGTTTCTGTCGTTGTTGCCAGCGGTGGGGGCGGGCATTGTCTGGGCGCCGGTGGCGGTCTATTTCCTGGCCACCGGCGCAATACTGCCGGGCATTGTGTTGATCGCTTTTGGGGTACTGGTGATTGGCCTGGTGGACAACCTGCTGCGCCCAATCCTGGTGGGCAAGGACACCAAGATGCCCGACTACCTGATCCTGATTTCCACCTTGGGCGGCCTGGCGGTGTTCGGCCTCAACGGATTCGTCATCGGTCCGCTGATCGCCGCGCTATTCATGTCCAGCTGGGCGATCTTCACGAGTCGGTTGCAGGTACAGTTGCCGTCATGACCTTTCAGAGAAAGCTGTAGGAAACGCCGGCGTAGACAGCAAAACCTTCGCCCGGCGTGGAGCGTGGGTTGTCCTTGCCCTGATCGTCATACCCAGGCGTCACCGTGGCGGCATAGCGTTTGTTGGTCAGGTTGCGCAGGTCCAGCCAGGTCTGCCAGTCCTGCTTCGGAGCATTCCAGCCCAGGCGGGCGCCGAGCAGGGCGTAGGCATCGGCATGGTAGCTGTTGGCGTAGTCGACCTGGACTTTGGAGGCCATCTGGGTGTTGAGGCCTGCATAGAAGCCGCTTGGCCAGTCGTAGCGCACCTCGGCCTGGTAATAGTGCATCGGGATGCCTGGCAGGCGGTTGTCGCCGAAGGTGTCGTCGTCCCGGTAATGGAAGTCGCTGAAAGTATAGGCCTGGCGCAGGGATACCCTGCCGATGCCGGCCTGTTCCCAGAGCGTGCTGTCCAGGCTAGCCTCGACGCCTTGGTGTACGGTGGGGCTGGCGTTGAACTCCTTGGGCAGGGCGCCTTGCACGATTTCTACGGCCAGCAGTTCGTGACGTACCTGCGAGTAGTACCAGGCCAGGTCCCAACGCCCCAGCTGCGAATCGCCCCGTGCACCCAGCTCCAGCGTGGTGGCGGTCTGGTTTTGCATTTCGATCGGCTGGGTAGGGACTGTCGAGCTCCAGATTAGCGACCAAGGGTGTGCAGGTTCCACGGAGCGGCTGAGGTTGCCATACACCTGCACTTGCGGACTGATGTCGTACCGCAAGCCCAGGCGAGGCGCATAGTCCCAGTCATGCTGGCTGACCTTGCCGCCATCCTGCGGGTAGGTCACATCGCTTTCGCGGCGGGTATAGATCATCGCCAGGCCGCTGGTCAGCCATAGGTCAGGCATGAGTTCCAGGTCGTTGCCGACATGCAGTACGGTGTCCGAGCCCTGGTAGCTGAAGTCCCGGGTGCGTGGGCCGAAGGCATCGCCATCGCGGACGAACTGCGAGGCGCCGCTGTTGGGCAAGTGTTTGGTGGTGCGCCAACCGATGGTGGTGTTGCTCTGATGCCCGAACAGGGTGTCGCGGCGCACATAGTTGAGGGTCCCGCTGACATCGGTGTAGGCGACCTTGAGACGCATGGGGCCTTCGCGCAGGTCCATCGGGTAGTCGTGGTAGACCAGTCCCGCTTCCAGGCGAGCGTCATCCTCCAGGTAGAGGGTGGTCTTGTTGGCGACCCAAGTGCTACCCGGCTGCGGACGACTGTCGTCTCGGGCCAAGTAGGCTGGATTGGCTGCACGTGGATCATGCTTGACCTGTTCTTTGGTCAGGCGTCCAGCCAGGTCGTTCTCTGTTTCGCGGTAGCGCAGGTAGAAGCGTGTTTCCAGGTTGGGATTGAAGCGATAGCCGACGTTGGCGGCGAAACCCTTGGCGCTGCCGCTGCTGTGTTCCTGATAGCCATCGTATTCGGCGTCGGTCAAGGCCACGTAGTAATCCAGATCACCCAATACCTGTCCGGAGCTCACGTGCCGATGGGCGTATCCGCGACTGCCCACTTCATAGCGCACTTGAGCAGGCGCAGCGTCGTAGCCTGTGTGGGTCACATAGTTGATCGCGCCGCCGAGGGCCAATGCCCCCCGGTCGAAGCCATTGGCGCCACGCAGCACTTCGGCACGGCTCAGCCACAGGGGTTCGAACAGCTCGTAGGGCGTGCCCCCTGGGCCCGTCAACGGCAGGCCGTCGAACATCGTGTAGACACCAGAGCCATGGGCACCGGGTGCGCGATTGATGCCTGAGCCGCGGATCGACAGTTTGATGCCATCGTTGCCGGCCGACTGGGCGAAGACACCAGGCTGATAGGCCAGCACGTCCTGGTTGGTGGCGACGCGCCCTTGCTCGACACGGTGCATGTCGATGAGGTTGGTAGCCCCTGGGACCTCCCGTAGGCGCTGGGCGGCAGACTCCAGCTCACTTTGCTGCTGGCCTTCGATCACGACCTGCTCCAGCTCCAAAGGCGCAGCGGCCAGTGTCGAATGGCCGGTAGCAACGACCCATAGGCCGACAGCGCAAGGGAAAGGTGAAACGGGACGCATCGTACAACTCCGGGCAGTAGGGCGGGTAACAGGTGTCAGACGTACGCAAAATCCTTCAGAGCACGTCGCTTTTATGGGGAAAAAGTGCCCCTCTGCATGTAGGACGTTTTGTGTAGGGCGCCGATCTACAACCCTGGGCGCTGGAATCAAGCGGCGACGGCTTCGTAAGGTTCAAGCACATCAAACGTAAATGCCTTTGGGCTCTTATGACCGTAGGAGAGTGCCTCATGAACCTGCAACGCCAACTGGTACCTGACGTCGACGCCGATCAGCCCATCCACCTTACCCCCAGAGAACGGGAAGTGCTGCTGTGGTGCGCCTACGGCAAGACCTCCTGGGAAATCGGCCAAATCGTGGGCTGCAAGGAGTCAACGGTCAATTTCCATGTCAGCAATATCTTGCGCAAGTTCGCCGTGAACACCCGGGTAGCGGCGGTGATCAAGGCGATACGTTACGGCATGCTGAACAATCAGTGAGTGGAGGGCGAGCCGTGAGTCGGGATTCATACGTCCCATTTGAGTGCCGGCCCAAGCGCTATCTGGTCTACCACGATCCGTTCTGGCCGCGGATAGAGCTTGGGCGGTTGCGTGAGCTACTGGGGTTGTCATCGCAGGTCAGCGATACGCGATTGGAGCTCGCCGCCAGGAGCTCGATGGAGGTTGCAGCGCGAGAGTTCGCTGATTGGCGCCGTTGCCTGCGCGAGCGTGGCTATCGGCGGCTGATCGATGTCGACAGTCATGAGCAGGGGCGTGCACTTTCGATTTGCTATCTGCGTCTGGTGGAGGCCCGGACCCGCTGGAGCCTGGCCCAACAGGTCAGGGAAACGACGGTGAGCGGTGCCGGTAGCGAAGCGCAGGGGGATCAATGCTTGACAGGGCGATGGGTCAATTCTTCGAGACGACGTTCCAGCTGAGAGATGCGCAACTTGTCCTCGATGGTCGCGCGGATGGCTTGCAGATCCAGTGCCGACAGGGCCCGCAACTGATCGAGCAGATCCGCCTCCCAAGCAGAGGGATGCCCTTGAGGGAGGGATGCGCTGGATGTTCGGTTTTGTTGCCCGTCCCCTAGAAGCAGCCAGTCGAGGGACACCCCTTGTTTCTGCGCCAACTCCATGCACAACGCGTAAGGAATACTCCCGCGTATCTTCCAACTGCTCAAGGTTTGCGGGCTGATACTCAATGCTTTGGCAAGTTCGGCATCGGTTCTGGCGCCGGTGAGGTCCTTCATTCGATGCAATATCGCAGACAGGGAAAGTGTACTCATTATGAATACCAAAAAAGGACTATGTATGAGATCTGTAGGCAAAAATATGCGATAAGAATATATTGGGAGCACCAAACAAATCGGTAACGGTATGAATGATGATCGCAGTGAAAATGCCTACATTTGCTCAGCTATATACCTACAACAACAATCAATCAAGCTTATGGACAAATCTCAGGCAAAAGATAGTCAGGCAGGACGCTTGGTTCGGCTATCGCAGGACGGAGAAAGTACTCAATACGAGTAAATGTTTCTGTAAGCCCATGAGCCGAACCCATCTGGATGGATGGGTGAAGCTCCACTCAGCGTCGGATGGTAAGTAACATGAATTTATCGAGAAGTCTTAAATCGGTGGGGGCGGACACTGACTGTGATCGTCACGGTGTCTTACACGCGGCGAGGGTACCTAAAAGGAGGTGCCTGTGAGCAGCTACAAATTGGTATGCCCTCATTGCACCGGCAAAATGCGGATTCGCACCAGTGAAGGGCGTCATATCTTCCTCCGTATCGCCTACCTGCAATGCGTCAACGAGGCCTGCGGCTGGTCGGTGCGTGCCCAGTTCGAGATGACCCATGAACTCTCCCCCAGCGGTATGCCAAATCCAGATGTCCACCTGCCGAGCGCCTATGGTGAGTTGCGGCGCGCCGCCCACAACCCGGGCTGTACACGCAAGCCGGCGCGCAATGGCAAAAATACACCAAGCACAGCATGACACCCGCCTTCGCCTACATGGAGCAGAAAACAAAACACCCCGCATGTGCGGGGTGTTTTGTTTTTGCAGATTGATCACCCGATCAATTGCAGGCCGGCTTGTTGGACCAGTTCCAACAGAGGCTGTGGGTACACGCCCAGGACGAAGGCGAGGATAGCGATGGCCAGCAGCATGACGCCGCCAGTGCGCTGTTCCCACTTCAGCGGAGCGTCGTGGCGACGCAGGTTTGGCTCTACCAAGTACAGGGTGACCATGACGCGCAGGTAGTAGTACACGCCGATGGCGCTACCGATTACCAGGGCACCGACCAGCCACCACAGGTGCGACTCGACGCCAGTGGCGATGATGTAGAACTTGCCGATGAAGCCTGCGGTCAGCGGGATACCTGCCAACGACAGCATCATGACGGTCAGCACCGCGGTCAGGTACGGACGGCGCCAGAACAGGCCGCGATACTCGTACAGGGCATCGGCATCACGACCGGCATAGGGCGAAGACATCAAGGTGATCACGCCGAAGGCGCCCAGGCTGGTAATGACGTAGGTCACCAGGTAAACACCCATGGCCTCCAGGGCCAGGCCCTTGCTGGCGACCAGAGCGATGACCAGGTAGCCGAAGTGGGCGATAGACGAGTAACCGAGCAGACGCTTGAGGTTGCTCTGGGTCAACGCCAGCAGGTTGCCGATCAGGATCGAGGCGACGGCGATCACGGCCAGTACGGTGCTCAGCACACCGCTGCTGGCGGCAGGGGAGAGCATGAACAGGCGAACGACCACGGCGAAGACCGCGACCTTGCTGGCAGTGGCCAGGAACGCGGCGACCGGCGCCGGAGCACCTTCGTACACGTCCGGGGTCCACAGGTGGAACGGTACCAGCGACAGCTTGAAGGCCAGGCCCACCAGCATCATGCCCAGGCCCAGTTGGGCCAGCAGGCTCGGCATGCTGGTGGCAGCCAGTGCCTTGCCGATCTGGTCGAAGGTCAGGCTGCCGGCATCGGCGTACAGCAGGGCCATGCCGAACAGCAGGAAGGCAGAGCCTGCCGCAGAAAGCACCATGTACTTGATGCCGGCTTCCAGCGAACGCTTGTTGAAGAATGCATACGCCACCAGGCCATAGACCGGTACCGACAGCAGTTCCAGGCCAATGAACAGGCCAGCCAGGTGGTTGGCGCTGACCAGCACCAGGCCGCCCAGGGCGGACATCAGCAGCAGCAAGTACAGTTCTTCACGGTTGCCCGGGTAGCCCTTGGACCCTTCGCCCAAGTAGGCATGGGCGAGGGTGACGCAGGCCAGGGTTGCCACCAGGATGATCGCCATGTACAGGCAGGCGAACTTGTCGATGGTCACCAGCGAGGTGACCGCCAGCGGCGCGACCTTCAGCGCCGGCAGGATCGACAGCAGGGCCAGGTTCAGGCCCACGGTGGACAGCAGGAAGGTCTGCGAGTGATTGCGCTTCCAGGCGATCGCCAGCATCACCACCACCGTCGTGACGGTGGTGATGAGCATCGGCGCCAATGCGATGAAGTGTTGAGTGGTGAATTCCATAGCGCTCTTACCGGGCCGAAGCGAGTTGAGTGAAAGCGGAACCGATCCACTGCTGCACACCGCTCATGGTGGCGGCAGAGGTGTCCAGGAACGGCTGCGGGTACACGCCGAGCAGGATCAGCAGGCCGGCCAGGCCCAGGACCATGACCAGTTCGCGACCGTCCATGCCGGCCAGTACGGTGTCGGACTTGGCCGGACCGAAGTAGGCGCGGTGGATCATGATCAGCGAGTAGACCGAGCCAAAGACCAGGCCAGTGGTGGCGATCACGGTGATCCAGGGTACATGGACGAAGCTGCCGATCAGGATCAGGAACTCACCGACGAAGTTGCCGGTACCTGGCAGGCCCAGGGAGGCGGCGGCGAAGAACAGGCTGATGGCAGGAAGATAGGCGATGCGGTGCCACAGGCCGCCCATTTCGCGCATGTCACGGGTATGCATGCGCTCGTACAGCTGGCCGGCCAGGATGAACAGCGCCGCAGCCGACAGACCGTGGGCCAGCATCTGGATCACCGCGCCCTGCAGTGCTTGCTGGCTGCCGGAATAGATGCCGATCAGCACGAAGCCCATGTGCGAGACGCTGGAGAAGGCCACCAGGCGCTTGATGTCGGTTTGCGCGAAGGCCAGGAAGGCCCCGTAGAAGATACCGATCAGGCCCAGGGTCATGGCGATTGGCGCGAACTCGGCCGAAGCGTTCGGGAACAGCGGCAGGGCGAAGCGCAGCAGGCCGTAGGCCGCAGTCTTCAGCAAGATACCGGCCAGGTCCACGGAGCCTGCGGTCGGTGCCTGGGCGTGAGCGTCAGGCAGCCAGGAGTGGAACGGCACCACCGGCAGCTTCACGGCGAAGGCGATGAAGAAGCCCAGCATCAGCAGGTACTCGGTACCGGCTGGCAGTTCGGCCTTGAGCAGGTCGCTGTAGTTGAAGGTGATGACGCCGGTGCTGTTGTAGTTCACCAGTACCAGGCCAAGGATCGCCACCAGCATGATCAGGCCGCTGGCCTGGGTGAAGATGAAGAACTTGGTGGCAGCGTAGATCCGGGTCTTCTTGCCGTCGGCGGAGCTGTGACCCCAGAGCGCGATGAGGAAGTACATCGGCACCAGCATCATTTCCCAGAAGAAGAAGAACAGGAACAGGTCCAGGGCCAGGAACACACCGACCACACCGCCCAGGATCCACATCAGGTTGAGGTGGAAGAAGCCGACGTGGCGCTGGATCTCTTTCCAGGAGCACAGGACCGAAAGCACACCCAGCAGGCCGGTGAGCAGGATCATCAGCAGCGACAGGCCATCGAGGGCCAGGTGAATGCTGATGCCGAAGCGCTTGATCCACTCGACTTTGTATTCGAGGGTCCAGGCCGGTTCCGCGCCCGGGGCAGGGGCCAGGGTGTAGTCGCCGTTAGCCCACAGCCACAGGCCGATGCCAAGCAGCAGGGACATGGTCAGCAGCGCGATCCAGCGGGGCAGGGTGGCGCCGAAGCGCTCACCCAGCCAGCACAGGAGGCCGCCGATGAAGGGGATCAGGATCAGCCAAGGCAGAATCATGACGGGTTCGTTTCCTTTCGCAAAGTCGCAAGGTTCATAGTCATACCGCGGCCACTACCACGGCGCCGAGTACCAGAACGGCACCCACGGCGATCGAGGCGGTGTACCAGCGCAGCTGGCCGGTTTCGGTCTTGCTCATGGCGACGTGACCGCCGCGAGCCATCCGAGGAATCAGGCCGATGCTGCGGTCAACCGGATCCTTGCGCAGGATGTGGCTGATCAGCAGATAAGGTTTGACGAACAGCTTGTCGTAGATCCAGTCGAAGCCCCAGGCGGCGAACCACCAGGCCGACAGGACGCGACCGATGCCGCTGTTGGCGATCGCGGTGACCAGGGTGCGTTTGCCCAGGAACAGCACCGCAGCCAGCAGGATACCGGCGATGGCGATGGCGCCAGAGACGATTTCAAGCGAGTGCTGGGCTTCGCCACCTGCATGACCGACGCTCTGTGGCAGTACACCCGCCAGAGGCGGGTGGATCCAGGCGCCGACGAAGGTCGACAGCACGATCAGCACACCCAGTGGCAGCCAGTGGGAGATACCGTGGCCGGCGTGGGCTTCGGTCTTCGCTTCGCCGTGGAAGGCGATGAAGATCAGGCGGAAGGTGTACAGCGAGGTCATGAACGCACCGACCAGGCCAGCGTACAACAGGCCGGTATGGCCGCTGGCGAAGGCTTCCCAGAGGATCTCGTCCTTGGAGTAGAAGCCCGCGGTCAGGATCGGCAGGGCGGCCAGGGCGGCACCACCGACCACGAAGCTGGCGTAGGCCAGCGGCAGCTTCTTCCACAGGCCACCCATCTTGAAGATGTTCTGCTCATGGTGGCAGGCAACGATGACCGCACCGGAGGCAAGGAACAGCAGGGCCTTGAAGAAGGCGTGGGTCATCAGGTGGAAGATCGCGCCTTCCCAGGCACCGACGCCCAAGGCCAGGAACATGTAGCCGATCTGGCTCATGGTCGAGTAGGCGAGGATACGCTTGATGTCGGTCTGGACCAGCGCGGCGAAGCCGGCCAGGACCAGGGTCACGCCACCGACGATACCCACCAGGTGCAGGATGTCCGGCGCCAGAAGGAACAGGCCGTGGGTACGGGCGATCAGGTAGACGCCCGCGGTCACCATGGTTGCGGCGTGGATCAGCGCGGAGACCGGAGTCGGACCGGCCATCGCATCGGCGAGCCAGGTCTGCAGTGGCAGTTGGGCCGATTTACCGACGGCGCCGCCGAGCAGCATCAGGGTCGCCAGCACCATCCAGGTATCGCCTGCCTGGAACTTCTGCGGTGCCAGCACCAGCAGTTCCTGGACGTTCAGAGTACCCAGCTGGGCGAACAGGATGAACAGGCCGATGGCCATGAACACGTCGCCGATACGGGTGACGATGAAGGCCTTCAGTGCAGCGTTACCGTTGTTGCGATTACTGTAGTAGAAACCGATCAACAGGTAGGAGCACAGGCCCACACCTTCCCAGCCGAAGTAAATGAACAGCAGGTTGTCGCCCAGCACCAGGAACAACATGCTGGCGATGAACAGGTTGGTGTACGAGAAGAAGCGCGAGTAACCGGCTTCGCCACGCATGTACCAGGACGCGAACAGGTGGATCAGGAAGCCCACGCCGGTGACCACGCCGAGCATGGTGATCGACAGACCATCCACGTACAGGGTGAAGTTCGGCGCAAAGCCGTCCACCGACATCCACTGCCACAGCAGCTGGCTGTACGCACCGCCTTCAGGCGGCGCGACATTGAATTGCCAGATCACATAGGCGGCCACGGCGGCCGACAGGCCGACGGAACCGACGCCGATCAGCGCGGACAGGTTCTCCGAGAACCGCCCGCGCGAGAACGACAGCAGCAGGAAGCCGATCAGGGGGAAGACGAAAGTCAGGAAGATAAGGTTCATCCGCGCATCTCACTGGCAGCATCGATGTCGAGAGTGTGGAAGCGGCGATACAGCTGCAGCAGGATCGCCAGGCCAATGCTGGCCTCGGCGGCTGCCAGGCTGATCACCAGAATGAACATCACCTGACCGTCGGGTTGAACCCAACGGGCGCCGGCGACGATGAACGCCAGGGCAGCGGCGTTCATCATGACTTCCAGGCTCATGAGCACGAAGAGGATGTTGCGGCGGACCATCAGGCCAACCAGACCTAAGCAGAACAGGATGCCGGCGACCGCCAGCCCATGCTCGAGAGGGATAGCACCCATGATTTACTCCTTCGCCTCGTTGCGGCCCAGGTGGAAGGCGGTGACGGCCGCGGCCAGCAGCAGCATCGAAGCCAGTTCGACCACCAGCAGGTAAGGACCGAACAGGCTGATGCCCACGGCCTTGGCGTCCACGGTAGTACCGCTGATGGCCGCGCCGCTTGGCTCGGCGAACAGCACGTACAGCAGCTCAAGCAGCAGCAGGGCGGCCAGGAACACGGGCCCTGCCCAGATACCCGGCTTGAGCCAGCCACGCTCCTGGGCGACCGAAGCCGGCCCGAGGTTGAGCATCATCACCACGAAGACGAACAGCACCATGATGGCGCCAGCATAGGCGATTACTTCCAGGGCGCCGGCAAACGGCGCACCCAGGGAGAAGAAGATCATCGCCACGGAGATCAGGGAAATGATCAGGTAGAGCAGGGCGTGCACGGGGTTGGTGCCGGTCACCACCCGAAGGGTGGAAACCACGGCGATCCCGGATGCGAAGTAGAAAGCGAATTCCATCTTTCTGTCCTTATGGGAGCAAGCTCTTCACGTTGATCGGCTCGGCTTCGTTCTGTGCAGCGCCCTTAGGCTTGCCAGCGATCGCCATACCCGCAACACGGTAGAAGTTGTAATCAGGGTTCTTGCCGGGGCCGGAGATCAGGAGGTCTTCCTTCTCGTACACCAGGTCCTGACGCTTGAACTCGGCCATTTCGAAATCCGGAGTCAGCTGGATCGCGGTGGTCGGGCACGCTTCCTCGCACAGGCCGCAGAAGATGCAGCGCGAGAAGTTGATGCGGAAGAACTCCGGATACCAGCGGCCGTCCTCGGTCTCGGCCTTCTGCAGCGAGATGCAGCCAACCGGGCAGGCCACCGCGCAGAGGTTGCACGCCACGCAGCGCTCCTCGCCGTCGGGGTCGCGGGTCAGGACGATGCGGCCGCGGTAGCGCGGCGGCAGGTACACGGGCTCTTCGGGGTATTGCAGGGTATCGCGCTTGCGGAACCCGTGGGAGAACACCATCACCAGGCTGCGCAGCTGGGTGCCGGTGCCTTTAACGATGTCGCCGATATATTTGAACATGGGGCAAATCCTCACTGGGCCGCGACGGCTGGCGTGTTGTAGAGCACGATCGCAGCGGTCACCAGCAAATTGATCAAGGTCAGCGGCAGGCAGAACTTCCAGCTGAAGTCCATCACCTGGTCATAGCGTGGGCGCGGAATCGACGCGCGCAGCAGGATGAACAGCATGATGAAGAACGCGGTCTTCAGGGCGAACCACAGGAACGGAACCTGTGGCAGCAGGCCGAATGGGCCGTGCCAGCCGCCGAAGAACAGGGTCACCAGCAGCGCCGAGATCAGGATGATGCCGATGTACTCACCGACGAAGAACATGCCCCACTTCATGCCGGCATATTCAATGTGGTAGCCGTCAGCCAGTTCCTGTTCCGCTTCTGGCTGGTCGAACGGGTGACGGTGAGTCACGGCGACGCCAGCGATGAAGAAGGTGCAGAAGCCGAAGAACTGCGGAATGATGAACCACAGGTTCTGTGCCTGGTAGTCGACGATGTCGCGCATGTTGAACGAACCGACCTGAACCACCACGCCCATCAGTGCCAGGCCCAGGAACACTTCGTACGACACGGTCTGGGCCGAAGCACGCAGGCTGCCGAGCAGGGCGTACTTGTTGTTCGACGACCAGCCGGCGAACAGCACCGCATACACCGACAGACCGGCCATGGCGAAGAAGAACAGCAGACCGATGTTCAGGTCAGCCACGCCCCAGACCGGGGTGATCGGGATGACCACGAAGGCGATCAGCAGGGCGCTCATGGCCACGACTGGCGCCAGGGTGAAGATCATGCGATCGACGAAAGGCGGGTTCCAGTCTTCCTTGAAGAACATCTTCAGCATGTCGGCAGCGATCTGGAACATGCCGAACGGGCCGACACGGTTCGGACCGTAGCGGTCCTGCCACCAACCCAGCAGGCGACGCTCGACGAAGCTGAGCAGCGCGCCGCAGACCACCACCGCCAGCAGGACCACGATGGCCCGGACGACGGTGAGGATCACATCGATCACTTCGGGGGTGAACCAGCTCATTGTGCTGCCTCCTGCAGACCTTCGACGGATGCTCCGAAGATGGCAGGCGGAATGCCGGCCAGGCCTTTCGGCAGCGCGACCAGGCCAGCGCCCAGCTCTTCATTGACACGCAGCGGCAGGCGCAGGGAGACGCCCGCCACGTTCAGGCTCAGCAGGGCACCCTCGTTGACGCCCAGGCGGTCGGCCTCGGACTTGGCCAGTGCCACGTAGGCGGCCGGGATGCGTTCTTGCACCGGGGCGGCGCGGGAAGAAGACTCTTCGCTGCCGAACAGGTGGTAGAACGGCACGGCAGTCCAGGTGCCGCGGGCCGGGTTGAAGGCCGCCGGGATGGTGGTGAACCAGTGCAGGCGATCGCCTTGCGGCTCGATCAGGCGCACGCCTGGATCGCCAGCGCGCAGGTGGCCGCCGACCTCGTCCTGGAACTTGTTCCAGGCCTGTGGGGAGTTCCAGCCCGGCGACCAGGCGAATGGCACCTGCTGGCGCGGTTCGGCCGAGCCCGAGTAGCCTTCCATGGAGAAGGCGAAGGCGGTGTCCTTGTCTTGCGGGGTACGCGGTTCGTGCACGCTGATGTTGGCGCGCATGGCAGTACGACCGGAATAGCGCAGCGGTTCACGGGCCAGTTTCAAGCCTTTGATGCGGAACGCGGCCGAAGGCGCTGCGTTGACGATGCCGGCCAGTTGCGGGGCGGCTTCGGCGCAGGCGCTGGTGACGTGATCCAGTTGGGTCCAGTCGACCGGCTTGTTCAGCAGGGTCGCACGCAGGGCGTGCATCCAGCGCCAGCCTTCGTGAACCAGGATGCTGCTGTCGAGGTATTGCGGGTCGAACACCTGGAAGAAGCGCTGTGCACGGCCTTCCTGGCTGACCAGGGTACCGTCGCCTTCGGCGAAGGTGGCCGCCGGCAGCACCAGATGGGCGCGGTCGGTGGTCGGGGTCTTGGAGTGGTCGGCGACGATCACCACCTTGGCCGCGGCCAGGGCAGCGTCAACCTTGGCGGCCGGCACGCGGGCGTACAGGTCGTTCTCCAGCACTACGATAGCGTCGGCCTTGCCGCTGATGACGGCATCCAGCGCGGCGTCGACGGACTCACCGCCCATCATGGCCATGCCGAGGCTGTTGGCTTCTGGCACCACCAGGCTCAGCGAGCCGTTCTTCTCACGCAGCTTCAAGGCCTTGGCGATGTTGGCGGCGGCTTCGATCAGTGCGGGGTCGGCCAGGGAAGTGCCGGCGACTACCAGCGGACGCTGGGCTGCGACCAGGGCATCGGCGATGCGCTGGGCCAGAGCCTTGGCTTCGGCGTCCAGGCCGTCAACGGCAGGTGCGCTCGGATCGATGGCGTGGGCCACGGCGAAGCCCAGGCGAGCCAGGTCCGCCGGCGCTGCGTGCACGCACTCCTCGGCGACGTCGTCGAGCTTGGTTTCAGCCAGCGAGGCGATGAACAGCGGATACAGCGCGTGCTGGCCGATGTTCTTGACCGCAGCGTCCAGCCACGGTTGTACGCGCATGGCGTCGGCCATGGCTTCGGCCTTGCCCTTGGTGGCCTGGCGCACGGCCAGTGCGACGCGGGCGGCGGTCTGGGTCAGGTCTTCACCGAGGACGAACACAGCGTCGTGGTCTTCGATGTCGCGCAGGGTCGGCACGGGCAGCGGGCTATTGTTGAGCACCTCGAGAGCAAGGCGCACGCGGGCCAACTCGCCGGCTTCCATACCCGAATAGAAATAGTCGGCGCCGACCAGCTCACGCAGGCCATAGTTGCTTTCCAGGCTGGCGCGTGGCGAGCCGATACCGACGATGGTGCGACCGCGCAGCAGGTCGGCGGCTTTGTCCAGGGCAGCGTCCAGGCCCAGCTTGGTGCCGTCGGCCAGGTGCGGTTGGCGTGGACGGTCGCTGCGGTTGACGTAGCCATAGCCGAAGCGGCCACGGTCGCACAGGAAGTACTGGTTGACCGAGCCGTTGAAGCGGTTCTCGATACGGCGCAGTTCACCATAGCGCTCACCGGGGCTGATGTTGCAGCCGCTGGAGCAGCCGTGGCAGATGCTAGGGGCGAACTGCATGTCCCACTTGCGGTTGTAGCGCTCGGAGTGGGTCTTGTCGGTGAACACGCCGGTCGGGCAGACCTCGGTCAGGTTGCCGGAGAACTCGCTCTCCAGCACGCCGTCTTCGACGCGACCGAAGTACACGTTGTCGTGGGCGCCGTAGACACCCAGGTCGGTACCGCCTGCGTAGTCCTTGTAGTAGCGAACGCAGCGGTAGCAGGCGATGCAGCGGTTCATCTCATGGGCGATGAACGGGCCGAGGTCCTGGTTCTGGTGGGTACGCTTGGTGAAACGGTAGCGGCGCTCGTTGTGGCCGGTCATTACCGTCATGTCCTGCAGGTGGCAGTGACCGCCTTCCTCGCACACTGGGCAGTCGTGCGGGTGGTTGGTCATCAGCCATTCGACGACGCTGGCGCGGAACGCCTTGGATTCTTCATCGTCGATGGAGATCCAGGTGCCGTCGGAGGCAGGGGTCATGCAGGACATGACGATACGACCGCGGGTGTCGTTCTCGTCGGTGTACTGCTTGACCGCGCACTGCCGGCAGGCGCCGACGCTACCGAGCGCCGGGTGCCAGCAGAAATAGGGGATGTCGAGGCCGAGCGACAGACAGGCCTGTAACAGGTTGTCCGCACCATTGACTTCGAGCGCTTTGCCGTCTACGTGGATAGTGGCCATGGTTCAAAGTTCTTCGTTGGCCCGCGTGAGCAGGCGTGGCTAATGGAAATCGGTGAGCCTGCGGCCAGCCACGAATCGTTCGGGCCGGCCTGCAGGCTGGCGGATGGCACGGACCATCCGCGATTCATCTTGTTATGCGCCGACCACGACCGGCCCGGTCGGTATCGGCTTGGCCAGGTTCGGACGCAGGGCGTCGCCAGCGCTGGCTGGGGCGACACCGGCCTCGAACTCGGACCGGAAATACTTGATGGCACTGCCCAGAGGCTCGACGGCACCCGGTGCGTGAGCACAGAAGGTCCGGCCTGGGCCGAGGAAGTTGACCAGTCCCAGCAGCGTCTCGATGTCCTCGGCACGGCCTTGGCCTTTCTCCAAGGCGCGCAACATCTTCACGCTCCATGGCAGACCGTCACGGCACGGGGTGCACCAGCCGCACGATTCCCGGGCGAAGAACTCTTCCATGTTGCGCAGCAGCGAGACCATATTGATGCTGTCGTCGACCGCCATGGCCAGGCCCGTACCCATACGGGTGCCGACCTTGGCGATGCCACCGGCATACATCTGTGCGTCGAGGTGCTCGGGCAGCAGGAAACCGGTACCGGCGCCGCCTGGCTGCCAGCACTTGAGCTTGTAGCCATCGCGCATGCCACCGGCGTAGTCCTCGAACAGCTCGCGGGCGGTGACGCCAAACGGCAGTTCCCACAGGCCAGGGTTCTTCACCTTGCCGGAGAAGCCCATCAGCTTGGTGCCGTGGTCTTCGCTGCCTTCGCGGGCCAGCGACTTGTACCAGTCGTTGCCGTTGGCGACGATGGCCGGAACGTTGCACAGGGTCTCGACGTTGTTCACGCAGGTCGGCTTGCCCCACACACCGACGGCGGCAGGGAAGGGCGGCTTGGAGCGTGGGTTGGCGCGGCGGCCTTCCAGGGAGTTGATCAGTGCGGTTTCTTCACCGCAGATGTAGCGGCCGGCACCGGTGTGCACGAACAGTTCGAAGTCGAAACCGCTGCCGAGGATGTTCTTGCCCAGAAGGCCTGCGGCCTTGGCTTCCTCGATGGCGCGGTTGAGGTTCTTGGCCGCGGTGGTGTATTCGCCACGCAGGAAGATGTAGCCGCGGTAGGCCTTCAAGGCGCGGGCACTGATCAGCATGCCCTCGACCAGCAGATGGGGCTGTTGCTCCATCAGCATGCGGTCTTTCCAGGTGTTGGGCTCCATTTCGTCCGCGTTGCACAGCAGGTAGCGGATGTTCATGGACTCGTCCTTGGGCATCAGGCCCCACTTCACGCCAGTGGGGAAGCCTGCGCCACCACGGCCCTTGAGGCCGGAGTCCTTGACGCTTTGGACGATATCATCCGCAGACATTTGCGCCAGCGCCTTGCGGGCGGCGGCGTAGCCGTTCTTGGCCTGGTACTCTTCGAGCCAGATCGGCTCGCCGTCGTCACGCAGGCGCCAGGTCAGCGGATGGGTTTCAGCCGAGCGCGCGATGCGGTTGGCCGGGCCGAAGGAAGTGATGGTCATACGTAACCCTCCAGCAGTTTGGCGACGCCGGCAGGTTGCACGTCGCCAAAGGTGTCATCGTCGATCATCAGTGCCGGGGCCTTGTCGCAGTTGCCCAGGCAGCAGACCGGCAGCAGGGTGAAGCGGCCATCGGCAGTGGTCTGGCCCAGGCCGATGCCCAGCTCGCTCTGGATCTGGCTGACCACCGACTCGTGGCCACCGATGTAGCAGACCATGCTGTCGCAGACGCGAATGATGTGGCGACCGACCGGCTGGCGGAAGATCTGGCTGTAGAAGGTGGCCACGCCTTCGACGTCGCTGGCTGGGATGCCCAGGACTTCGCCGATGGCGTAGATGGCGCCGTCCGGCACCCAGCCACGTTCTTTCTGAACGATCTTCAGGGCTTCGATGGACGCCGCGCGCGGATCCTCGTAGTGGTGCATCTCATGCTCGATGGCCGAGCGCTCGGTTTCGCTCAGGACGAAACGGTCGGTTTGGATAAGCGTGTTGTTCATGCTTAGCGGTCCACGTCAGCCATAACGAAGTCGATACTGCCCAGGTACGCGATGAGGTCCGCGACCATGCTGCCTTTGATCACCGATGGGATCTGCTGCAGGTGCGGGTAGCTCGGGGTACGGATCCGGGTGCGGTAGCTCATGGTGCCGCCATCGCTCGTCAGGTAGTAACTGTTGATGCCCTTGGTCGCCTCGATCATCTGGAACGACTCGTTGGCCGGCATGACCGGGCCCCACGAGACTTGCAGGAAGTGGGTGATCAGGGTCTCGATGTGCTGCAGGGTGCGCTCTTTGGGCGGCGGCGTGGTCAGCGGGTGATCCGCCTTGTACGGGCCTTCCGGCATGTTGCGCAGGCACTG
The DNA here is from genome assembly GCF_008124495.1 of Pseudomonas sp. CK-NBRI-02. NCBI lineage: Bacteria > Pseudomonadati > Pseudomonadota > Gammaproteobacteria > Pseudomonadales > Pseudomonadaceae > Pseudomonas > Pseudomonas sp. CK-NBRI-02. Next base: position 29,829 of record NZ_VSJH01000003.1, read on the forward strand.
GTCGATGATGCGGATACTCTGGCGCATCTCCTCGACGCGGACCATGCAGCGATCGTAGGCATCGCCGTTGTGGGCCAGCGGTACTTCGAACTCGAAGTTCTCGTAGCCGGAGTAGGGGCGGGCTTTACGCAGGTCGAAGTCGCAGCCGGTGGCACGCAGGCCGGCACCGGTGGTACCCCACGACAGCGCTTCCTGGGTGTTGTAGGCGGCGACGCCGATGGTACGACCCTTGAGGATGCTGTTCTTGAGCGCAGCCTTTTCGTACTCGTCCAGGCGCTTGGGCAGCCATTCGACGAAGTCCTTGACCAGCTTGTCCCAGCCGCGTGGCAGGTCGTGAGCGACGCCACCGATGCGGTACCAGGCCGGGTGCAGACGGAAACCAGTGATCGCCTCGATCACGGTGTAGGCCCGCTGGCGGTCGGTAAAGGTGAAGAACACCGGGGTCATGGCGCCCACGTCTTGGATGTAGGTACCCAGGAACAGCAGGTGGCTGGTGATCCTGAAGAACTCGGCCAACATGACGCGAATGGTGTCGACCTTCTGCGGCACCTTGATGCCGGCCAGCTTCTCGACAGCCAGGACGTACGGCAGGTTGTTCATCACCCCACCGAGGTAGTCGATGCGGTCGGTGTAGGGGATGAAACTGTGCCAGGACTGGCGCTCGGCCATCTTCTCTGCACCACGGTGGTGGTAGCCGATGTCCGGAACGCAGTCGACGATCTCTTCGCCGTCCAGTTGCAGGACGATACGGAAGGCACCGTGAGCCGAAGGGTGGTTGGGACCCAGGTTGAGGAACATGTAGTCCTCGTTGGCGCCGTGACGCTTCATGCCCCAGGCTTCGGGGTTGAAGCGCGCCGATTCCTCTTCAAGCTGCTGCTTGGCCAGGTTCAGGCTGTACGGATCGAATTCGGTGGCGCGCGCCGGGAAGTCCTTGCGCAGCGGGTGGCCTTCCCAGGTCGGTGGCATGAGGATGCGCGACAGGTGCGGATGGCCGGCGAAGTCGATGCCGAACATGTCCCAGACTTCGCGCTCGTACCAGTTGGCGTTTGGCCAGATGCCGGTGACCGACGGCAGGTTCAGGTCGCCTTCGCTCAAGGCCACCTTGATCATCACGTCGCTGTTACGTTCGACCGACAGCAGGTGGTAGAACACGCTGAAATCGGCAGCCGGCAGGCCGCGGCGCTGGGTGCGCAGGCGCTCGTCCACGCCGTGCAGGTCGAACAGCATGCTGTACGGCTTGGCAACGTTGCGCAGGAAGGAGAGGACGTCTTTGAGCTGGGCGCGGTTTACCCACAGGACCGGCATGCCGGTGCGGGTTTCTTGGGCGACGAATGCGTCTGCGCCAAAACGGTTGTGCAGTTCGACGACCACATCTTGGTCGTCAGCCTTGTAAGGCGGAATATAAATAGCGGTGTCCGCTGTCATGGTCTCGGTCGCTTTGAGTCAACGTAGAGAATGAAGCCAGGCCGCCGGCTCCTTCCGGAGCGGGCGGCATGTCGCTGGATCAGACTTCGTCGGGGCTGCGCAGGTTGGTGACCTGGATGCGCTGTTCACGACGCAGGTCTTTCTGGGCGGGCATCTCGGCACGGTAAATGCCTTGATCACCGACAACCCAGGAAAGCGGGCGTCGCTCCTGGCCGATCGACTCCTGCAGCAGCATCAGGCCCTGCAGGAAGGCTTCGGGGCGAGGCGGGCAGCCAGGCACGTAGACATCCACGGGGAGGAACTTGTCGACCCCCTGAACGACCGAGTAAATGTCGTACATGCCGCCGGAGTTGGCGCACGAGCCCATGGAGATCACCCACTTGGGTTCGAGCATCTGCTCGTAGAGGCGCTGAATGATCGGCGCCATCTTGATGAAGCAGGTGCCGGCGACGACCATGAAGTCGGCCTGACGGGGCGAGGCCCGGATGACTTCGGCGCCGAAGCGGGCGATGTCATGGGGTGCCGTGAAGGCCGTGGTCATTTCCACGTAGCAGCAGGACAGGCCGAAGTTGTACGGCCAGAGGGAGTTTTTGCGACCCCAGTTGACCGCGCCACGCAGCACATCTTCGAGCTTGCCCATGAAGATGTTCTTGTGGACCTGGTCCTCTAGCAGTTGATCGGTGACGGTTTCCCGTTCACCGACCGGGTACTGCTCGTTGGGCGCATCCGGATCGATTCTGGTGAGATTGTATTGCATGCCAAAGCCTCATTGTTTCAGCTTCGCTTGCCGCTTGCGGCGACCTTCGGGAGCCCAATCGAGCGCCCCGACGCGCCATAGGTAGACAAGACCAGCCAACAGAATTGCAATGAAAACGAGTGCTTCGACGAATCCGGTCCAGCCGCTTTCGCGGACGGACACAGACCATGCATACAGGAAGAGGGCTTCGATATCGAAGATCACGAATAGCATCGCGACCAGATAGAATTTGGCGGACAGGCGCAGACGGGCGCTGCCGACGGGCAGCATGCCGGATTCGAAGGGTTCGTTCTTGGCGCGACCCCAAGCCTTGCTACCGAGCAGGCTGGAGAGGCCGAGCATGAAGGCACACAGGCCGACGACACCCAGGAGGAAGATGGCAAAGCCCCAGTTGTGGGCGATGAGTCCTACCGAATCGGACATGCTAGAAATCCTTATACAGAGACCCAGCTCTGCAGTCTGAAATAAGTAGAGCGGCGACGCGTGTCGCGGTTGCAGTGACCAAATGTCGCAGCTGAATCAATCGGGCTGATTTTATGGGTAAACCCGGTGCAAGTAAAATTTCTGTGGCAAATTTATTCGTAGGATTAAGAACAAAAAAATCTCCTAAATGGCTGAAACCCTTGAGTTTCGGGCATTGCACGCGCTTTTGTTAATTATGTTTCTTGCATCATGTAACGACCTTTTGCGCCAGTAATGATAATTAATATCATTTGGCCTGATGTGTTGTTTTAAACCTGGCCTGACGCTTGCAAAGTTCATTTTTCCAGCGTGTATCTTGCAAATAAGAAAGCCTCTCGTTCTAGCAGCTGGGCTCGCGTCTTGCACCGCTCTGAATCAACAGTTTATCGATTGAGCCACGATAAGCCGACGCGGCGATTGCCCATTGGCCCAGCCAGTAGGCGAGAATGATCAAGAATTGGGCGCCGGCGAATGGCATGACGAAGCGGTCGATGCCGATCAGGCTGTCGGAGAACACGAACAGGCCGGCTCCGATTGCAGCCAGCCCACCGCAGGCGAGGGCGCGCCAGAGCATTGCACCAATCGCCAAGGCATAAAGCGCCACGGGTATCAGCAAGGACCCCAGGCCGTGGCTGGCCAGCAGTGCGAACAGCGCGCAGGTGAGCAGTGCACATACCGCCAGTGTGGCCAGGGCGGGGCGCCGAGTGATGCGGCAATAGGCATGCAGGTAGGCCAGGTGTGCGCAGAAGAAGGCTGCAAGGCCGAAAACGAACCAATCGCGTGGAACGGCCAAAATGATATCGCCCAGTACCGAAAAACCGAGTCCGATACTGATCCAGCGCGTATAAGGCGTCGCAGGAGCGCTGCATAGCCAGGCAATCAATGCCAGCACTGGCAATGGCTTGGCCAGCAATGCGAGCAGGGTATTGTCGCTGGCCAATGCATATATATAGAAGGCGGCGGCCGTGAGGGCGATGGCGATCAGATGGCTTGGACGGGGCATGGGCGGTCCTTGCTGCTGGGTAGCCACAAGCATAGACCCATGTTGCCGGCTGTGCTGCGAACGCTGAGGGCTAAGCGGGTTCCTACGTGGTAATCAGAAATACGTGTAGGAACAACGTTGTTGCCACTCGATAAAGAAAAAGGCCCGACACCTTTGCAGGGTCGGGCCTCGTTCGAAGGGCGTCACACTCAGTGGAACTGCTCTTCCTCGGTCGAGCCGGTCAGGGCGGTTACCGACGAAGCGCCACCTTGAATCACGGTGGTCATGTCGTCGAAGTAGCCGGTGCCGACTTCCTGCTGGTGCGCCACGAAGGTATAGCCTTTGCTGGCGTCAGCGAACTCCTGCTCCTGCAGCTTGACGTAGGCGGTCATGTCGTTGCGGGCGTAGTCGTGCGCCAAGTTGAACATGCCGTGCCACATGTTGTGGATGCCTGCCAGGGTGATGAACTGGTGCTTGTAGCCCATGGCCGACAGTTCGCGCTGGAACTTGGCGATGGTGGCGTCGTCCAGGTTCTTCTTCCAGTTGAAGGATGGCGAGCAGTTGTACGACAGGATCTGGTCCGGGTACTCCTTCTTGATCGCCTCGGCGAAGCGGCGAGCTTCTTCCAGGTCCGGCTTGGCGGTTTCACACCAGATCAGGTCGGCATACGGGGCATAGGCCAGGCCGCGGGCGATGGCTTGGTCGAGGCCGGCGCGGACTTTATAGAAGCCCTCACGCGTGCGCTCGCCGATCACGAACGGCTGGTCGTACGGGTCGCAATCGCTGGTCAGCAGGTCAGCGGCGTTGGCGTCGGTACGGGCCAGGATGATGGTCGGTACGCCAGCGACGTCCGCAGCCAGGCGGGCAGCGACGAGTTTTTGCACGGCTTCCTGGGTTGGGACCAGTACCTTGCCACCCATGTGGCCGCATTTTTTCACCGAGGCCAGCTGGTCTTCGAAGTGAACCCCGGCTGCGCCTGCCTCGATCATGTTCTTCATCAGTTCGTAGGCGTTCAGCACGCCGCCGAAACCGGCTTCGGCGTCTGCCACGATCGGTGCGAAGTAGTCGATGTAGCCTTCGTCGCCTGGGTTCTTGCCTGCTTTCCACTGGATCTGGTCGGCGCGGCGGAAGGCGTTGTTGATGCGCTTGACCACGGTCGGAACCGAATCGACCGGGTACAGCGACTGGTCAGGGTACATGGACTCGGCCGAGTTGTTGTCGGCGGCCACCTGCCAGCCAGACAGGTAGATGGCCTGGATGCCGGCCTTGACCTGCTGGACTGCCTGGCCGCCGGTTAGGGCGCCCATGCAGTTGACGAAATCTTTTTCAGGGCGGAAGGACGGGTGGGCACCTTCGGTGACCAGCTTCCACAGTTTCTCTGCACCCTGGCGAGCGAAGGTGTGCTCCGGCTGCAGGGAGCCACGCAGGCGGACGACATCGGCGGCGGTATAGGTACGGGTCACGCCTTTCCAGCGCGGGTTCTCGGCCCAGTCTTTCTCAAGGGCTGCAATTTGCTGTTCGCGTGTCAGTGCCATGGAAATAAAACCTCGTCGCATCAGTCTTTGAAGTAAGTGCTTGTGCTCTGCGGTTCAGAAGCCTGGCGGCTGTCCTGTCCGGCGGAAGGTGAGTGCGTACGAGGGAGGCTCGAAGGGGAAGAGGTGCAGGGCCGGGCGAGGTGTGGCGGCAGGTCGGCTCGTGGATGCCTTGCTGCGGTGCGACAGGACTGCCAGGTACTGCGGTGATGCGCTTCCGTCCCTCGGGACAACTTCTTCGTTGCAGTCACTATCCCGTCGAACCGCCTTGTGGGCCGTATAGACACGAGACGCCCCCAGGGGTAAGGAGGAGCGCGTCTCGAAGGCCCTTGCCAGGGCCTCTGATTAGCGGGAGCGAGGCCATCATGCCCTTGGAAAAAAGTACCTGTCAAATGTTTTGTAGTGGTTTTTTTCGCTTACTACATCTTTGGTCTAATGAGACTCTTCGGTCAGTTTCAAGGCCTTTGGTCGAGGCCTTGAATTGCCTGGAATCAGTCAAGAAGGTCGACTTTGACGCGTAATGTCATGTTTTCACCCCGTTGGGTGCTGTAGGTGTAGCTTGAGGCGCTACGTTCGGCTTGGCTCTGCTGATTGAACCCGGCCAGGGTGATCCACTCGCCGAGCTTGCCGGTGACGGTCGTGTCGGTGCTTTGAACTTTTACTACATCCTGACGTTCAAGGCTCATTCGGTCATTATTGGTGCTTATTTGCAGACGAACCGTATCGCCGCTCAGGCTCGGCGTGACATAGAAACCCTGGGTGACATTGCGGTATTCAGTGTCGCTTTGAATGCGTCCGTAGCCGTCGGTGCTGGTACTGGTGATGGGAATGCTCTGACCGATCTGGATCAACGCCGGCTGGCCTTCGCTGGCCTGGATCTGCTGCATCCCGCCCTCACGGTTGCTCGTGCCGTAATGGATGATGCGGGCGTTGCCACGGTTGTCCTGGAAGTTGCTGTCGTCGTTGTCGACGCTGATCAACAGGCGCTTGGGCGCAGTGTCGAGCTGTTGCAACAGTGCGCGCAGGTCATCGATGCGCTCAGGGCTGGCATTGACGATCAGCTTGTTCTCGAAGGTGCTGACCGTGCCGTCCTTGCCCAGGAATGACTGAGCGGTAGGCAGCAGTTCGGCGCTGGTGCGATGTTGCAGTGGCAGCACCTCGGTGGCCGCCTGGGCGGTGAGGCTGATGACCAACAGAAAAGACGTGATGAAGGGGCGTAGCGGCATGTCCATGATCTCCGCAGGTGGAATGATCATGATGGCAAATTTGTCGCGCCTCTGCTGGGTCTGGATCACAGGCTGGGCAGCTCATGTTGGTTGGGGGCTTGCGAAGGCCCCGCAGCAGGCTGCCTGAACCTTTGACAGGGCCTGGCAGTCGCAGCACAAGAAGCCCAAAGGACTGCCCTGATGCTGCGTCTGCTCGTCTTGTTGATTTGTCTGCCCTTGAGCGCGGCCGTGGCCGCACAGCAACCCTTGCGCATCCAGCAACTGCAACGTTGTGGCGATCTGCTGGGCGACGGCCCGCAGCGATGGTGTCTGCGGGTCCAGGGGCTGGAGCAAGGCAAGCCTGCGGTGTGGCTCGGTGACCAGCCGTTGTCCGAAACGTATGTGGTGCGTCAGGGCGACACGCTCACATTGACCCTCGATCCGCCCCGCCAGCGCAGCGCCCCGTTGTGGCTCGAAGCCCGCGGCCAGAGGAGCAATCCGGTTTGGCTCACGCGCCAGCGCAGCCATGTGCTGGCCGCAGGGCCCGACGAAGTGGCGAAGAACATGGATGACCTGACCACCTACCTGAACTTGGTCAGTGTATTGATCGAGGAACATCACGACGGTCTGCGTCAAGCGCAGCGCATCGCCGACAAATATGGCGCCCAGGTCGTCGGCGCGATTGCTCCGCTCAACGTCTATCAGTTGCGCTTGCCAGTCCATGACCTGGTGCAGCGGGACGCGATGATCCTGCGTATCGGCAGCGAAACCAGTGTGGATGCAGTGATCGTCGAGGAGTCCGCGCCCGAACGCGGCGAGGAAGGCGCTGTGCAAGTCGCCAAGCCGCCCATCGATCAGGCCCAGGAATGGGCTGCCAATCGCTTCATGGATGCCTTGTATTACTACCAGCGCCGTATCCCGGCCTCAAAGGTGCCCGTAAAGCCATTGCGGATCGGCGTGATCGAGCGGGCGGTGGACTTCGATGCTCCGGCATTCATGGCCTACCGCGGCGCTTGCGGTGCGGGCGAAACCTGTGTGTACGCCCGTGATGGCGACCAGGCGCAAAGCCATGGCACGCAGGTCACCGGGATTCTCGCCGGACGAGGCGGCGAGGGCGCGCCAGGCGGCTTTCTCACGGGGCTGGGCAAGGCCGCCCCGGGCTTCGAAGTGATCGTCGAGCGCAATGCCGATGCTGGAATCACTGCCAACATCGCCGCCTCGGTGAATCTGGTCGAGGATGGCGTGAGGGTGCTGAACTGGAGCTGGGGTATCCACCGCGTCGGGGCCAGGGACGTACGGGGCGATGAGGTGGACTCTCTGGTACGCTCAGGGCTCGCCATGAGCGGTTATGAAGAACTGCTAGAGGAATTCTTCCTGTGGTTGCGCAAGGCACATCCGGATGTGGTAGTGGTCAATTCGGCAGGCAACGGTGCTTCCTGGTCTGGAAGGGATGAATATCGCCTGCCGTCGTCATTCATCACCGATCAGTTGCTGGTGGTCGGCGGCCACCAACGCAGCGACCAAGCCGTTGCGCTCGAAAGCCCGACCCACGTGACCAAGCGGCGCAGCTCCAATGTCGACATGCGTGTGGATATCAGTGCTGCTGCCTGCATCCGTCCTGCGCTGCAAGGCCGGGTCCATTGCGGTACCTCCTATGCGACCCCGCTGGTCACTGCCACAGTGGCTGCCATGCTGTCGATCAACCCACAGCTGACCCCCGACCAGGTGCGCATGCTGCTGCGCCGCAGTGCGCTGACCTTGGGCCCGCAGCAGGATTTCGAAGCCATGGACGCCGAAGACCTGACCGCGCCAATCCTGCCTTCCGAACGCAATGGCCAGTTGCAGCATCCGGATTTGGGGCGTTCGGCGCGTCTGGACATGCTGCGGGCACTGGACCTGGCGGTACAGAGTCGCGAGCGCGTGCGCTGAGCTGCCGATCGGTGGTCGCTATCGGACAAATCTCGTAACATCGCGCCCCTCGATTTTTCATCCCGGTCGCTTCTGCATCCGGACACGACACAGGAACCCCATGAAACCCGCCCGACTTCGCGCCGACGTGCTCGCTGGCCTGACCACGTCTTTCGCCCTGGTGCCTGAATGTATTGCCTTCGCCCTGGTGGCACACCTCAACCCCCTCATGGGCCTGTACGGTGCTTTCATCATCTGTACCCTGACCGCGCTGTTCGGTGGGCGCCCCGGGATGATCTCCGGTGCCGCAGGCTCCATGGCGGTGGTGATCGTCGCCCTAGTGGTGCAGCACGGTGCCCAGTATCTATTGGCTACGGTGCTACTCGGTGGGGGTGTGATGATCCTGTTTGGCGTACTGCGCCTGGGCAAACTGGTGCGCCTGGTGCCGTATCCGGTGATGCTCGGGTTCGTCAATGGCCTGGCGATCGTCATTGCCCTGGCCCAGTTGGAGCACTTCAAGGACGGCGAGCACTGGCTCAGCGGCTCACCGCTGTACCTGATGGTCGGCCTGGTGGCGCTGACCATGCTGGTGGTCTACGTACTGCCGCGCCTGACCCGCGCCGTGCCTCCGGCGCTGGTCGCGATTCTTGGTGTCGGTCTGCTGGTCTATCTGCTTGGTTTGCCGACCCGCACGTTGGGCGACATGGCGCACATCGCTGGCGGTCTGCCACGACTGGCCCTGCCAGAGGTGCCGTGGAACCTTGAGACGTTGAAGATCATCGCGCCCTACGCCGTGTTGATGGCAATGGTCGGCCTGCTGGAAACCCTGTTGACCTTGAACCTGACCGATGAGATCACCGAAAGCCGTGGCTACCCCGATCGCGAATGCGTGGCGCTCGGGGCGGCCAACATGGTCTCGGGGCTATGTGGCGGCATGGGTGGCTGCGCGATGATCGGCCAGACCGTGATCAACCTCAGCTCCAATGGCCGCGGCCGGCTGTCGGGCGTGGTGGCGGGCGGGATGATCCTGCTGTTCGTGTTGTTCCTCTCGCCGCTGATCGAGCGTATCCCGCTGGCGGCGTTGGTTGGCGTGATGTTCGTGGTCGCCCAGCAGACCTTCGCCTGGGCATCGCTTCGAGTGTTGCGCAAGGTGCCGGTCAGCGACGTGCTGGCAATCATCGCAGTGACGGTGGTGACGGTATTGACTGACCTTGCGACTGCCGTGCTGTTCGGCATCGTCATCGCCGCGATCAACTTTGCCTGGCAGCACGCCCGCGAACTCTATGCCGACAGCCATCTGGACGAGGCGGGCGGCAAGGTCTATCAAGTGCACGGCACGCTGTTCTTCGCCTCGACCACGCCGTTTCTCGATCAGTTCGACCCGGCGCAGGATCCAGCCAGCGTTACCCTGGACTGTAAGCACCTGAGCTTTGTCGACTACTCGGCGATCGCGGCGTTGAAGACCCTGCGCGAACGCTATGCCAAGGCTGGCAAGCACCTGCGCGTGGTGCACCTGTCGGAGCGCTGCAAGAAGCTGCTCAAGCGGGCAGGGGAGCAGCATTGAGCAGGGCTTTTGCCCGCATCGGCACCTTCGCGGGTGAGCCCGCGAAGGTGTCTGGCCACTTGCCGCTACAGCGTATCACTCCCCTTTGCTCTTCTTGACGATGCTGTCGGCGATGCTTGCCGGCGCCTCTGCATACTTGGTGAACTCCATCGAGTAGCTGGCCCGGCCCTGGGTCATCGAACGCATGTCGGTGGAATAGCCAAACATCTCGCCCAATGGCACTTCGGCACGGATCACCTTGCCGGCGGGGCTGTCCTCCGAGCCCTGGATCATGCCGCGCCGACGGCTCAGATCGCCCATGATGTCGCCCAGGTATTCCTCGGGCGTGACCACCTCGACCTTCATCACCGGCTCCAGCAGCACGGCACCGCCTTTCTGGGCCAGTTGCTTGGTGGCCATGGACGCGGCAATCTTGTAGGCCATCTCGTTGGAGTCCACGTCGTGGTACGAGCCGTCGTACACCGCGGCCTTGAGGCTGATCAGCGGGTAACCGGCCAGCACGCCATTTTGCATCTGCTCCTCGATGCCTTTCTGGATGGCGGGAATGTACTCGCGTGGCACCACGCCGCCGACGATCTCGTTGATGAATTCAAGGCCTTCCTTGCCATCGTCGCCCGGTGCAAAACGGATCCAGCAATGGCCATACTGGCCGCGTCCACCGGACTGGCGGATGAAGCGCCCCTCGATTTCGCAGGTGTTGCGGATCTTCTCGCGATAGGCCACCTGCGGCTTGCCGATATTGGCCTCGACGTTGAACTCGCGGCGCATGCGATCGACGATGATGTCCAGGTGCAGCTCACCCATGCCTGAGATGATCGTCTGGCCGGTCTCCTCGTCGGTCTTGACCCGGAACGAGGGGTCCTCCTGGGCCAGCTTGCCCAAGGCAATGCCCATTTTTTCCTGGTCGGCTTTGGTCTTGGGCTCAACGGCCACGGAAATCACCGGGTCGGGGAAATCCATGCGCTCGAGGATGATCGGCTTGTTCATGTCGCACAGGGTGTCGCCGGTGGTGACATCCTTCATGCCGATCAGTGCGGCGATGTCGCCGGCGCAGACATTCTTGATCTCGGCGCGCTGGTTGGCGTGCATCTGCACCATGCGTCCGACCCGTTCCTTCTTGCCCTTGACCGAGTTGAGCACGGCGTCGCCGGAACTGAGCACGCCAGAGTAGACGCGCGCGAACGTCAAGGTGCCCACGAACGGATCGGTGGCGATCTTGAAGGCCAAGGCCGAGAACGGTTCGTTGTCGTCGGCGTGGCGCTCCAGGTGCTTTTCCTCGTCATCTGGGTCGACGCCCTTGATCGAGGGAATCTCGCTGGGGGCGGGCAGGTAGTCGATCACGGCATCGAGCATCAGAGGCACGCCTTTGTTCTTGAAGGACGAGCCGAGGATGGTCGGCACGATCTCGTTGGCCAAGGTGCGTTGGCGCAGCCCGGCCTTGATCTCGTCAACGCTCAGCGCTTCACCCTCGAGAAACTTCATCGTCAGCTCGTCATTGGCTTCGGCGGCGGCTTCGACCATGTGCGCGCGCCATTCATCGGCCAGCGCGCGCAGCTCAGCGGGAATCTCCTCTTCGCGATAGCTGGTGCCCTGGTCGGCGTCGTTCCAGTAGATGGCTTTCATCTTCACCAGGTCGATCTGCCCGGCGAAGTGCTCCTCGCTGCCGATGGCCAGCTGGATCGGTACCGGGTGGTGGCCCAGGCGCTGGTCGATCTGCTTGACCACCCGCAGGAAATCCGCGCCCTGGCGGTCCATCTTGTTGATGTAGGCCAGGCGCGGCACATGGTACTTGTTGGCCTGGCGCCAGACTGTCTCGGACTGCGGCTCGACGCCGTCGGCGCCGCTGAACACCACCACCGCGCCGTCGAGCACGCGCAGCGAGCGCTCGACCTCGATGGTGAAATCGACGTGGCCGGGGGTGTCGATGATGTTGAACCGGTACTTGTCGGCAAACTGCTTGGTCGAGCCTTGCCAGAACGCCGTGGTCGCCGCCGAGGTGATGGTGATGCCGCGCTCCTGCTCCTGGGCCATCCAGTCCATGGTGGCGGCGCCGTCATGAACTTCGCCCATTTTATGGTTGACCCCGGTGTAGAACAGGATGCGTTCGGTGGTGGTGGTCTTGCCGGCGTCGACGTGGGCGACGATGCCAATGTTGCGGTACAGCTCGATGGGAGTCGTGCGGGCCATGGTCATTCACCTGTGGGTGAGCGGGTTCTCCCAAGGTAGCAGACGATGGCGCTGCTGATGGGGCCCAGGCCAAGTATCCGACGGTTGCCAAGGGGGGCTGATGTGCCGCCTAATCCAGGCCCTGCCTAATGATCTGCCTGGAGTCGCCCATGGCCCTCGAAGTTCCGCTGCAGACCTGGTGCCAGCAGCACCCGTTGATCGCCGACCTGGTGCGCCACGCCCCGGTCACTTGGTTCAATCCTGGCGTCGCACCGAGTGCCCAGGCGTTGGGCGATGTACCGCTGGGGGCAGGCGATATCGCCGAGGCCAGCGCACGGTTGACGCGTTTTGCACCGTTCATCGCCTCGGCCTTCCCGCAGACCCAAGCCGCCGGTGGGTTGATCGAATCGCCACTGTTGCCTTTGCCCGGCCTGCAGGCTGCCTTATCCGATGAGCTCGACATCGCGCCGCTCGGCACGCTGTGGCTCAAGGCAGACAACCTGCTGCCAATCTCAGGTTCGATCAAGGCTCGTGGCGGTATCTATGAAGTGCTCAAGCACGCCGAGGGTCTGGCCTTGGCCGGCGGCCTGCTCAAGCCTGGTGATGATTACGCAACGCTCGACAGCGAGGCGGCACGGGCCTTCTTCAGCCAGTACAGCATCGCCGTCGGCTCGACCGGCAACCTGGGGTTGTCCATCGGCGTCATGGGGGCGCGCCTGGGGTTGCGCACGACGGTCCACATGTCCGCCGATGCCCGTCAATGGAAGAAGGATCGCTTGCGGGCGTGTGGTGTCGAGGTGCGCGAATACGACGCCGATTACGGCGTCGCGGTCGAGCAGGGGCGGCGCGAAGCCGATGCCGATCCCCAATGTCACTTCGTCGATGACGAAAATTCCACCGACCTGTTCCTGGGCTATGCCGTGGCGGCCGAACGCTTGCGCGGGCAGTTGCAGGCGGCGGGCATCATCGTCGATGCCGAGCATCCGCTGTTCGTCTATTTGCCCTGTGGCGTGGGCGGTGGTCCAGGGGGCGTGGCCTTTGGCTTGAAGCAGGCGTTCGGCGATGCGGTGCACTGCCTGTTCGCCGAGCCCAGCCACTCGCCGTGCATGCTGTTGGGGGTGTACACCGGTTTGCATGAGCAGGTGTCGGTCTATGACTTCGGTCTGGACAACCATACCGCCGCCGACGGGCTCGCGGTCGGCAGGCCTTCAGGGTTTGTCGGGCGAGCCATGCAGCGCCTGATCGACGGTTACTACACCGTCAGCGATGCCGAATTGTTCCGCTTGCTGGCGCTGGTGGAGAAGCTAGAAGGGCTGGCATTGGAGCCTTCGGCGCTGGCGGGCGTGCCGGGCATGGGCCGGGTGTTGCAGGAAAACCAAGGCTATCGTCAGCGTCTGGGCCTGGATGAGCGGCGCATGGCCAATGCCACCCACCTGGTCTGGGCGACGGGCGGCAGCATGGTGCCGCGTGAGGAGATGGACGCTTACCTGGAAAAAGGCCGTGCTATCGTGCATGGCCGCCAGGGGCGCTAAGCCCGGCGGCCAAGCGCCCGGGTCAGTCGGCCAGGGCTTGCAAGTGCCACTGGCCGTCGGTTTCGCGGGCCAGGCCGCTGGCTGGCAGCAGGGCCAGCAGACGCTCGTGCAGGGCGGTTTCGGTGAACGTCTTGACGGTGGCCAGGTCCAGCGCGCCGGTCAGTGGTAGATCGTTCTTGGTGTAGGACAGCCAGGCCTTCTTCAGCACCAGCAGGACATCGCTCCCCGCGGTGTTGGCGAAGCGCCGGTGCATGGTACGGCCTTCGAGTGCGAAGGAGTGCTGGTGGCTGTAGTCACTTTCGTCGCCGCCCCGTTCCAGGCAGCGGTGGCAGCGGCAGGCGCCTTCGCCGAAGGCATTGCGCAGGTAGGCGTTGAAGTCCACGACGGGCTTGAGACTCAGGCGTTTGTCGACTTCGAACAGGTCGGCGATCAGGGGTTCTTCGGCGCTCACTCGGGATCCTCGTGTGGTGGGGCGTGCATCGGCGGGCACCCTAACAGATTTCGGGGCTGCGGTCTCGGGACGGGCGGATGCCTGTGAACGAGCGGTTTGCCCGGGCAAATGCGCGCGCGGTACTCGCGCGCGCGCATCGCCTGCCGTAACCTACGCACCCTTGGCGCCCGATGCGCCGTCCCTTTCTTATGAGGCAACCCGATTGAGTAAGTACCCCTACATCGCCACCGTGACCGTCAGCGCCGAAGACCGTGGGGGTGATGCCGAAGCCATGGAAAACCCCAACATGCGCGTGGGCCTGGAAGCGGTCACCGAAACGCTGAAGAAGGTGCACTTCGTCGGCACCCTGGCCGCACCGGAAAAGTCTGCCACGCACATCTGCGTGACGCTGGAGAACGGCCTGACCTACTACGGCCCGATCGTCAATGGCCACGCCGAACTCGAAGGCGGCTGGATCGCCTTCGAGTCCGACATGCTCACCCCGGAAGAGTTGGGCCTCTAACGCGTCAGCCCAGCGCGGCGAGGCACTGTTCGAGGATATCCAGGCCTTCTTCGAGGACCTGCGGCTCGATCGTCAGCGGTGCCAGCAGGCGAATGATGTGCCGCGCCTTGCCGCTTGGCATCAACAGCAGGCCTTTGGCGCGGGCCGACTCGAGTACCTTGGCCAGTTGGGCTGGCGCGGGGCTGCCGTCGGCGTTGACCAGCTCCAGCCCGCGCATCGCTCCGGTGCCGGTCAGGCGACCTAGCGCCGACGTCAGCCCGGTGGCCTTCCAGCGCTGGTAGCGGCCCACGATGGCCTGCTCCTGGCGCTCTCCCCAGGTCGCGAGATTCTCGTCGGTCATCTGCTCCAGGCTGGCCAAAGCTGCCGCGCACGCGATCGGGTTGCCCGAATAGGTGCCACCCAGGCCGCCCTTGGGCAGCGAGTCCATGACTGTCTTGCGGCCGACCACCGCGCCCAGTGGCATGCCACCGGCGATGCTCTTGGCCAACAGCAACAGGTCAGGCTCGATGCCCAGGCGAGGGAAGGCGAAGCGCTGACCGGTGCGGCCGAAGCCAGACTGGATCTCGTCGATGATGATCAGGATGCCGTGCTCGTCGCAGAAGCGGCGCAGTGCCTGGGCAAAGGTCGGGTCCAGCGCCAGGAAGCCGCCTTCGCCTTGCACGGGCTCGAAGATGAACGCTGCGACGTCTTCCACCGCCAGTTCCACGCTGAACAGCCTGTCCATGGCTTTGAGCGCCTGCTCACAGGTGACGCCGGTGTCGGCGCTGGGATAGGGCAGGTGGTACACCGGCCCGGGCAATTCACCCACGCGTTGCTTGTACGGCGCGACCTTGCCGTTGAGGTTGAGGGTGGCCAGGGTGCGACCATGGAAACCACCGTCGAAGGCGACGATGGCGCGCTTGCCGGTGGCGCCACGGGCCACTTTCAGCGCGTTCTCCGCAGCCTCGGCGCCGCTGTTGGTGAGCATCCCCGCCAGGGGGTAGCTCACCGGCACGAAGTGCTGCAAACGCTCCATCAGCGCCAGGTAAGGACCATGGGGGGCGGCATTGAACGCATAGTGGGTCAGGCGTGTGGCCTGGGTCTGGATGGCCTGGACCACGGCTGGGTTGCAATGGCCCAGGTTCAGAACGCCGATACCGCCGACAAAGTCGATGTAACGTGTGCCATCGGTGTCCCAGACTTCGGCATTGCGGCCATGGGAAAGTGTAATCGGATGAACAATTGCAATGGACTGACTGATACTTTCCTGATTCATGTGCACGCAAACCTTGGTTTGATTTTCTTATTATCCAAGCGCGGCGAAGTGTCGTTTCGCAAACGAATTATTCGATTGCGGTCATTCCAAAAATTCTTGCTTTTCCAAGGCTAGCCTCCTGCGCGCCAGCGCGGTCTGTCACCAGCGGCCACGACAAACTTCAGTCCCCCTGTGCCACCCGCTCCAGGATCCATTGCACGAACGCCCGCACCTTCGGTACCTCCGCCGCATGCTCGGCATGGGCGATGAAGTGCTTGCCATTGCTGGGTACCGGGTGGTCCCAGGCCACCACCAGCTTGCCTTCGGCCAGCTCTTCGGCGACCAGGTATCGCGGGATCAGGGCGATGCCGCAACCTGCGATGGCGGCGCGGATGCATAGGTAGAACGTGTCGAAACGTGGGCCGTGATAGCTGTTTTCGCTATGCAACCCAAGGCCCAGGAACCACTCATGCCAAGCCTCGGGCCGCGAAGCGCATTGCAACAGGCGATGCTGGGTCAATGCTTCGGCGCTGTCGAAGCGGTGTTGGGCCCGTAGCGATGGCGCACACACCGGCACCACTGCCTCGCTGAACAGTTCGATGCACGTCGCGCCAGGCCAGGTGCCCTGGCCGAAGAAAAAGGCGATGTCCGCCTTGGACTGGACCAGGTCGAAAGGTTCCAGCTCGTTGCGGATGTCCAGGTGGATACGTGGGTGACGATCGCCGAAACCCTTGAGCCTGGGCACCAGCCAGCGGGCTCCGAACGTCGGCTGGGTGGCGATGCGCAGCACCTCGGTTTCATCGCCGTAGCTCAGGATGTAGCGGCTGGAGATGTCGATTTGGGTGAGGATCTTGTTCACTTCGGTCAGGTACAGCGCGCCGGCCGGTGTCAGCTGCAGGCGCCTGCGGATGCGCTGGAACAGCGGGTGCGCCAGCATGTCCTCCAGTTGCGCCACTTGCTTGCTCACGGCGCTCTGGGTCAGGTGCAGTTCCTGCGCCGCCCGCGTGAAGCTCAGATGACGAGCGGCCGCTTCGAAGCACTGCAGGGCGGTGGAAGAAGGCATCAGTCGTTTTGACATGAGCGGTGAGTACCCCGTGAATTTGGAAGGATTTCATTCCGCAACGGAATCATGTGCTTCGAAAAGGTCGTTTGTTGACCTCGTCTTATTAGATTAATACTGACCTATATCAACGATGACAACCCGCTGTTGAAACAGGAGAAGAACAATGACTGTCGACGCGTTCGAACGTCTCGGCGCGGCTGAAATGTTATTTGCCATCGGCAAATGCCAGCGTCCGACTGCACGGCATCGATAAGGGCCTGCGCCTGATCGGACCGAAAACAACAAGAACACGAAAGCAACGATTTTTGCCTTCTGCTCCCTTTTCAGCCGCCGCTGGCGGCGGCCGACCCATTCGAGGGTTCCCCATGGCATCGCCACACCCAAAAAAACAACGCTCGCTGCAACATGGCCTGACCTCGCGTCAGGTCTCCATGATTTCCATCGCCGGCATCATCGGAGCCGGCCTTTTCATCGGTTCTTCCAACGCCATCGCCACCGCGGGCCCGGCGATCCTGATTTCCTACGCCATGACTGGCCTGCTGGTCTTGCTGGTGATGCGCATGTTGGGCGAAATGGCGATTGCCAATCCCAACAGTGGTTCATTCTCCACCTATGCCGCCGAGGCCATCGGACCCTGGGCGGGTTTCACCATCGGTTGGCTGTACTGGTGGTTCTGGGGGCTGATCATCCCGGTCGAAGCGATTGCCGGCGCGGATATCCTCCATGCGTACTTCCCCGGCGTGCCGTCCTGGTTGTTCGCGTTCCTGATTATGGTCGTGCTGTCGGCCACCAACCTGATCAGCGTGAAGAACTTCGGTGAATTCGAGTACTGGTTCGCGCTGGTCAAGGTGATCGCCATTCTTGCGTTCATCGGCATCTGCAGCATGGCCGTATTCGGCGTCTGGCCGCTGGCGGAAGTCTCCGGTGTCAGCCATCTGTGGGCCAGCGGCGGCTTCATGCCCAACGGCTTTGGCACGGTGCTCGGCGGCGTGTTGATTACGATTTTCTCGTTCTTCGGCGCCGAGATCGTCACCATTGCGGCCGACGAGACCGCCAACCCGAAAGACAAGATTCGCCGCGCTACCAACCTGGTGGTGTATCGCATCGCCATCTTCTACCTGGCCTCGATCTTCCTGGTGGTGTCGCTGGTGGCCTGGAACGACCCTGGCCTTAAAGCAGTGGGGTCCTTCCAGCGCGTACTCGAGGTGCTGAACGTGCCGGGTGCCAAGTTGATGGTTGACCTGGTGGTGCTGGTGGCGGTCACCAGTTGCATGAATTCCGGTCTCTACACCGCCTCACGCATGCTCTATTCGCTGGGTGCACGGGGCGAGGCGCCGCGGATGATCAAGCGTATCTCCGGCAATGGCGTGCCGACCGTGGCAGTCGTGCTGTCGACCCTGGCAGGTTTCGCCGGTTGCTTCGTCAACTATGTGTTGCCTGGCAAGGTGTTCGGCTTCCTGTTGTCGACCACCGGCGCCATCGCCTTGCTGGTGTACTTGGTGATTGCCGTGTCGCAGTTGCGCATGCGGGCGCGTGCCGAGCGCGAAGGCACGGAGCTTGCGCTGAAGATGTGGTTGTTCCCTTGGCTGACCTGGCTGGTGATCGGGCTGATCGTCATGGTGCTTGGCTACATGCTGTTCAGCGATGCCTATCGCTACGAGACGCTGATGACGGCGGGGGTGACCTGCTTCATCCTGCTGATTGCCCTGACCCGCAGGCGTGGTATCTCGGTGCTGGCCCCGGCAACGGATCGGTAGCGCAGAACGAGGCTGCCAGCGCAGCCTCGTCGTTGGCGGGGGAAGGGTGGGGCGCTACCATCGGTGGCGTCTTCTCCGCATACCAACAAGCACAGGACGCATATGAACGAACACGTACTTTCCCAGCAGGAGCTGGCGGCCCCTGAGGGCACCTGCTACGGCTGTGGCTGCTCGCACCCCAGCGGACTGCACATCAAGAGTCATTGGGATGACGATGGTATTCACCTGGTCTGTCGCCACTCGCCCGACAGCAGCTTCATCGGCTGGCCGGGGCTGGTCTATGGTGGCTTCCTGGCCATGCTGGTGGATTGCCATTCCAACTGGACGGCCATGGCCTATCACTACCGGGCCGAAGGACGCGAAGCGGGGAGCCTGCCGCGAATCGATTGTGTCACCGGCACCCTCAGCCTGACGTACCTCAAACCCACGCCGATGGGCGTGGAGCTGGTGCTCAAAGCACGTGTCGAAGGTGAAGTCGGGCGCAAGACCCGGGTCATCTGCGAAGTCTGGGCAGGCGATGTACTGACCGTGACGGCTGACTCGGTGTTCGTGCGCGTGGATACCGAGAAGCTCAAGCTCAAGGCCCATGGTTTGTCTTGAGTGCTGCTATCGGCAGACGGTCCTGAGCCGTCTGCCGAGTGGTTAATGCCCCAATTCGTTGAAAAACCTTACGGGCTTGTCAGGTGAGTCCTATGCGGCTCGTCCAGGGTTACGAATAGGCTGGTCTGGTTTTCGCAACCGACGGTCTTGGATGTTCGTTTAATCCCACATAAAGCTCCCACTCTCGCCTTTGCGACGCAGGCGAGGTTCTGCTGAGCATCCGAGACTTTTCCTACCCCCCTGATGCAAACGCGTGCGTGATCGCGGCGGGAGCTCCGTGCCCATGCGCCTTGCACCGAGGAGTTGTTTTCATGCGTGCCAGATCCATCCGCAATCTCATGCCTCTGGGCGGCCTGTTATTGGCCCTGGGCGGCTGCGCCAGTGTTGTCGTGCCGACAGAACAGATCGAGCTGACCCGTAACGCGGTCAATCGTGCCGTGGCTGCCGATGCGACCCAGTATGCGCCCGTCGAAATGCGTGCGGCCCAAGACAAACTCAATGCCATGGAGCGGGCCATGGGCCAGCAGGACATGGATCAAGTCCGCACCCTCGCCGAACAAGCCGAGGCCGATGCCAGCTTCGCCGAGCGCAAGGCCCAGGCGAGCAAGGCACAGGCACAACTCAGTGCCGCCCGCGAAGGCATCGAAGTGCTCAAGCGGGAAATGCTCGAAGCACCCGACACACTGCCTGCCGTGACCGCCGAATAAGGAGCTGACCATGTCGAAATCGTATCTGTTGCCTTGTGTCTCGGTACTCGCACTGGCGTTGGCCGGTTGTAGCGCGACGCCAGAAAACCCAAGCTTGCTGGAGGCCCGCGAGGCGTATTCGGTCCTGCAAAGCAAGCCTGACGCCAGCCGCCTTGCCGCCCTGGAGACCCAGGAAGCCTACCGTGCCCTTGGCAAGGCGGAGCTGGCCTCGCTCAAGGACCGCAAGGACATGCAGGTCGAGCAGCTCGCCTACCTGGCCAACCGCAAGATCGAGACGGCCGAGCAGACCATCGTGCTGCGTCAGGCCGAGGCCGGTCTTCAGCGTATCGAGGCCCAGCGTACCGAGGCGCGCCTTCAGGTGCGTACCGCCCAGCTCAAGGCGTTGCAATCGCTCAAGTCCCAGCAAACCGAGCGTGGCACCGTCGTGACGTTCGGCGATGTGCTGTTCGACACCGGGCGAGCGCAACTGCGTCCGAGCAGCGACCGCGATATCCAGAAGCTGGCCGCATTCCTCAACGACAACCCTGAACGCAAGGTGCTGGTAGAAGGCTTCACCGATGCCACTGGCAGCGATGCGTTCAATCAGAAGCTGTCCGAACAGCGCGCCGCTTCCGTGGCGATGGCGCTACGCCGTCAGGGCGTGGAGCCTGGCCGCATCACCACTGGCGGTTATGGTAAGGAATACCCGGTTGCCTCCAATGCCGATGCGCATTCCCGGCAGCTCAATCGTCGTGTGGAAGTGATCATTTCCAAGGGTGCAGAGCGCGTTCCGACGCGCTACTGATGTGACGGATGGCGCATCCACGGGCGCGCCATCGGAAACACTGCACGGTCTTTGTGGGAGCGGGTTCACCCGCGAATGCGGTAGTGGATTCACCAACGTATTCGCGGCTAAACCCACTCCCACGCATGGCGGCGAAATCCCCATTAACAACCGATGGCCAAACCACCGGGTTACCCCTACAGTGGTCATTTCCTCGTTTTCAGGAAGTGCCCATGACCGATCTCAGCGCTTTTCCCATCACCCGCAAATGGCCGGCGCGTCATCCCGAGCGCCTGCAGTTGTATTCCTTGGCCACGCCCAACGGCGTCAAGGTCTCGATCATGCTGGAGGAGATCGGCCTGCCTTATGAAGTGCACAAGGTCAGTTTCGACAACGATGACCAGATGAGCCCTGAGTTCATCTCCTTGAGCGCCAACAACAAGATTCCTGCCATCCTCGACCCCAACGGGCCGAACGGTCAGCCATTGCCGCTGTTCGAGTCCGGCGCGATCCTGCAGTACCTGGCTGAGAAGACCGGCCAATTGCTCAGCCAGGACCCGGCCACCCGTTACCAGACCCTGCAGTGGCTGATGTTCCAGATGGGCGGGATCGGGCCGATGTTCGGCCAGGTTGGGTTCTTCCATTTCTTCGCGGGCAAGGAGTACGAGGACAAGCGCCCGCGGGACCGCTACGTCAATGAATCCCGGCGTCTGCTGGGCGTGCTCGACCGGCATCTGTCCGGACGCGAATGGATGGTTGATGACTACAGCATCGCCGACATCGCCATCTTCCCCTGGGTGCGCAACCTGGTGGAGCGCTACAACGCACGGGAGCTGGTGCGGTTCGATGAGTTCAAGCAGGTGCAGCGAGTGCTGGAGGCCTTCCTGGCCCGGCCTGCCGTGCAGCGGGGCCTGAAGATTCCGGGCTGAGTCTGCAGGTGTTCAGGGTCGCGACGCGGCCCTGAACCTTCAGAATACCTGGCACAGCAGCCAGTACAGGCATCCGGCCAGCAACATTGCTGCCGGCAAGGTCAACACCCAGGCCATCAACAGATTGAACAGCGTCCGGCGCTGGACGCCTGAGCCGTTCGCCACCATGGTCCCCGCGACACCGGATGAGAGCACGTGGGTGGTCGACACCGGTAGACCGAACAGGTCCGCCGCGCCAATGGTGCACATGGCCACCACTTCTGCCGAGGCGCCCTGGGCATAGCTCAGGTGGGTCTTGCCGATCTTTTCCCCCACCGTGACCACGATGCGTCGCCAGCCCACCATCGTGCCCAGGCCCAATGCAATGGCGACCACCACCTTGACCCACAGCGGGATATAGCGGGTGGCATCGTCCAGTTGCTGTTTGAACACCGTTATCTGGCGGTGGGTATCGGCGTCGAAGCGTGCCAACTGTTGCTTGTCGATGAGGCGGATGGTTTCGCTCGCCAGATACATGTCGTTGCGTATGTTGGCCATGGCTTCGGCTGGCACTCGGTTGAGCGAGCCATAGCCTTTGACCTGTTCGCCGATCATCCCGCTGAGTGCGGCCAAGGCGGGGACCAGCTGCGGGCTCGCCTTGGGCTCGGCAATGAAGGCGACCAGCGCCTGACGGGGGTCGCCCGGTGCTGCTTGAGGCGCACTGCGCACCAGCGCTTGACGGGTGCTTTGGGCGATGACAGAGAACTGCTGTGCCTGCTCGGTGGGCATGGTCTTGTTCAGCGCGTAGGCCATTGGCAAGGTGCCCACCAGAATCAGCATGATCAGCCCCATGCCTTTCTGGCCATCATTGGACCCATGGGCGAACGACACGCCGGTGCAGGTCAGGATCAACACGCTGCGGATCCACCAGGGGGGAGGTGTCTGCCCTTGCGGTGCCTGGTATAGCTCGCGACGCTTGATCAGCAGGCGCATTGCCAGCAACAGCAAGGCGGCGCAGGCGAAGCCGATCAGCGGCGAAAACAGCAGGGCATAGCCCACCTTGCCGGCTTGGGCCCAGTCCACCCCGCTGGTGCCTGCGCGGCCATGCATCAGGGCGTTGGCCACGCCGACGCCGATGATGGAGCCGATCAAGGTGTGTGAGGACGAGGCTGGCAGACCCAGCCACCAGGTGCCCAGGTTCCAGATGATTGCCGCCAGCAGCAAGGCGAACACCATGGCAAAGCCGGCCGTTGAGCCGACCTGCAGAATCAACTCCACCGGCAGCAGCGCAATGATGGCGAAGGCCACGGCACCGCTGGACAGCAGCACCCCAAGGAAATTGCACAGGCCAGACCATACCACCGCCACCGACGCAGGCAACGAATGGGTGTAGATCACCGTGGCGACCGCATTGGCCGTGTCATGAAAGCCGTTGACGAACTCGAAGCCCAGGGCGATCAGCAGCGCCAGGCCCAGCAGCAGGAAGGGAGTGAAGGTAGTAACGACGGTGCCGCTGGCGCTGACATCCTGTTTCAGGCTCCAGGCGGTGTAAGCCACAGCGGCCAGCAGCAGGCCGATGAACAGCGTGAGGGTGCCGCGGCCGGGTCTGTGCGACAACGGCGGGCGGACGTCGCAGTGGGCCAGGTCGGTCTGGTTGGCCAGTGACGAGGTTGCCATGGAGGGCTCCGGGTGGCGTCGGGCAAAGATGCCAGGCGGGCAAAGCATAGAAGGCAATTCAGAGTCTGCACGTGACCTTGGTCAATGAAGGCCCTAGGCTGATGGGAAAGCCTGGCGTAGGAGAACGTCGTGATCCGTTGCAAACGTGTCTACGATCCAATGGAGGCCGAGGACGGTCAGCGGGTGCTGGTCGATCGCCTGTGGCCACGCAACAAACGCAAGGACGACCTTCACGGCCGATGGTTGCGAGAGGTCGCACCTTCCGATGAGTTGCGTAAGGCGTTTCATCATGGCGAGGTTGATTTCGCCGGTTTCACCCAGCGCTACCAGCAGGAACTCGCGGCCCATCCCGAGCATTGGTACCCCCTGCTGGATCTGGCGGCCAAGGGCAACTTGACCTTGCTCTATGCCGGCAAGGACACCAAGCACAATAACGCCGTGGTGCTGGCCGGGTGGCTGGAGGATGAACTGGAGCGCCGTGGACCGGGTAGTTCACCGGTGTGCTATGCCCCGTAGATTGACTGGAAGACCGCTCCACATGCCGTTCGAACTGACCCCCGCCACCGACGCCTACCGCACCTTCGCCCGCGATCTGACCCGGCGCGCCATGCTGCCTTACTACCGGGAGTTCGACCTGCTGTGGATCGAGGAAGCCTTCGACGAAGCCTGGGGTTGGCGCGAACAGTGGCTGGTGACGCAGGAGGGGCAAGTGCTGGGTTTTTGCAGCCTCAGCCAGGATCGTCAGGCCCTGTTCATCCGCGAGTTGCACCTGCTGCCGGAGCACAGGGGGCGTGGTGTCGGCGCTTGGGTATTGGAGACCCTGGCCCAGTGGGCAGGGCAACGGGGGCTGCCCTTGCTCAGATTGATGGTGTTCAAGAGCAATCCTGCGCGTCAGCTCTATCGGCGACATGGTTTCGTCGAGATGGGCGAGGACGACTGTTTCGTGCGTATGCAACGCGGGGTCGCGCCGAAAAGCTGACTGTCGAGACGGATCGTGACCAATGGCGCAATGATGGCTTGCCAGGATTGGATCCCACTTGGCATAGTGCCATCCGGGGTGATGGCCACTTGCTCGAAGGTCACCATTTCCGTGGGATTCATGGACAGCAAGGGAAGGGAGTCGAATGAGTGGAATTGGTCCGCGGCTGCGGGAAGAGCGTGAGCGCCTTGGCCTCACCCAGCGGGTGTTCGGCGACATCGGCGGTGTCGAGCCCAATGCCCAGGGCAAATATGAAAGTGGTGAGCGCACGCCGCGGGTCGATTATCTGGCCGCGCTGGCCAAGCGGGGCGTTGATGCGCTCTATGTGCTCAGTGGTGCGCATACCCCAGCCCCACTGGACAGCCTGACCGTCGATGAAGACCGCGTGCTGGCGCTTTTCCGCCGACTGCCTGAAGCTGATCAGGTTGCCTTGCGCCACCTGTTGCAGCGTCTGGCTGGAGAGGCGGGCGAGCGCGATGGTGGCCAGGTACGCACATCGGGTCGGTCTGTGATTTTCGACGATGCATTGACCTAGTGACCGCTGCGCGCTAGGAGGCGAAATAGCCAACCAGGTCACTAGGTCAGCAGTGAAAAATTTTGTTAAGGTGGCGGGATCCAATCGCCCCATTGACGAGGTGTCTGTTTGATTAGGGTCTTGGTGGTCGATGATCACGATCTGGTGCGTACCGGCATCACGCGCATGTTGGCCGATATCGATGGCCTGCAGGTGGTGGGGGAGGCGGATTCCGGCGAGTCGGCACTGAAGCTGGCCCGGGAGCTTAAGCCGGACGTCGTCCTGATGGATGTGAAAATGCCAGGCATCGGCGGCCTGGAGGCGACCCGCAAGTTGTTGCGCAGCCATCCGGACATCAAAGTGGTCGCGGTCACCGTGTGTGAGGACGACCCGTTCCCCACGCGCCTGATGCAGGCCGGGGCGGCCGGTTACCTGACCAAGGGGGCAGGGCTGGACGAAATGGTCCAGGCTATCCGCCTGGCCTTTGCCGGCCAGCGCTACATCAGCCCGCAGATCGCCCAGCAGCTGGCGCTCAAGTCGTTCCAGCCCCAGGGCTCGCCATTCGATGCCTTGTCGGAGCGGGAGATCCAGATCGCGTTGATGATCGTGGGCTGCCAGAAAGTGCAGATCATCTCCGACAAGTTGTGCCTGTCGCCCAAGACCGTCAATACTTACCGTTATCGGATCTTCGAAAAACTCTCGGTCACCAGCGACGTCGAACTGACCTTGCTGGCCGTTCGCCACGGTATGGTTGACGCAAGTCTGTAAGGCCCCATGTCTCAAATCTTCGATGCCAGTGCATTCCTGGCGACCTGCAGCGGTCGCCCAGGCGTCTACCGAATGTTCGACGCCGAGGCGCGGCTGCTCTACGTGGGCAAAGCCAAGAACCTCAAGAAACGCCTGGCCAGTTATTTTCGCAAGACGGGTCTTGCGCCCAAGACGGCAGCCCTGGTGGGGCGCATCGCCCAGGTCGAGACCACCATCACCGCCAACGAGACCGAGGCGTTGCTGCTGGAGCAGACGCTGATCAAAGAATGGCGTCCGCCCTATAACATCCTGCTGCGCGACGACAAATCCTACCCCTATGTCTTTCTTTCCGACGGTGAATTCCCACGGCTGGGCATTCATCGTGGCGCCAAGAAGGCCAAGGGGCGTTACTTCGGTCCGTACCCTAGCGCTGGCGCCATTCGCGAGAGCCTGAGCCTGCTGCAAAAAGCCTTCTCGGTGCGCCAATGTGAGGACAGCTATTACGCCAACCGCACCCGGCCATGCCTGCAATACCAGATCAAGCGCTGCAAAGGCCCGTGCGTCGGCCTGGTGACGCCAGAGGAGTACGCTGAGGATGTGCGCCATTCGATGATGTTCCTCGAAGGCCGCAGCCAGCAATTGGGCAATGAGCTCAATGCCGAAATGGAAAAGGCCGCCATGGCCCTGAACTTCGAGAAGGCGGCAGAGTTGCGCGACCAGATCGCCTTGCTGCGCCGAGTGCAGGACCAACAGTACATGGAAGGTGGCTCGGGGGATGTCGACGTCGTGGCCGCCTTCGTCAACCCGGGTGGCGCCTGCGTGCATTTGATCAGCGTGCGGGGCGGGCGGGTACTGGGCAGCAAGAACTTCTTTCCCCAGGTGGGCATCGAGGAGGAGGTGGCCGAGGTCATGGCCGCGTTCTTGTCTCAGTACTACCTGGGCAATGCCGAGCGCGAACTGCCGGGCGAATTGATCGTCAACGTGACCCACGAAGACTTTGCCGCCATCAGCGAGGCGGTGCAGACCCTGCGTGGCCGGGAACTGGCCATCGGCCATAGGGTGCGTGGCACGCGGGCACGCTGGCAGCAGTTGGCGGTCACCAATGCCGAACAGGCCCTCAACGCCCGCCTGGCCAACCGCCAGCACATGGCCGCGCGTTTCGAGGCTCTGGCCCAGGTGCTGGGCCTCGATGAAGTGCCCCAGCGCCTGGAATGCTACGACATCAGCCATTCCAGCGGTGAAGCCACCGTGGCCAGTTGCGTGGTGTTCGGCCCGGAAGGACCGCTCAAGTCCGACTATCGACGCTTCAACATCGAAGGCGTGACCGCCGGCGACGACTACGCCGCCATGCACCAGGCCCTGACGCGCCGCTTCGGTCGCATCAAGGACGGCGAGGGCAAGCTGCCCGACGTGCTCCTGGTGGACGGCGGCAAGGGACAGTTGAA
Organism: Pseudomonas sp. CK-NBRI-02; assembly: GCF_008124495.1. Classification (NCBI taxonomy): domain Bacteria; kingdom Pseudomonadati; phylum Pseudomonadota; class Gammaproteobacteria; order Pseudomonadales; family Pseudomonadaceae; genus Pseudomonas; species Pseudomonas sp. CK-NBRI-02. The sequence continues at coordinate 56,709 of NZ_VSJH01000003.1, forward strand.
CATGGCCCGCGAGGTCATGCAGGAGCTTGCCCTGACCGACCTGACCTTGCTCGGCGTGGCCAAGGGTGTGACGCGCAAGGCTGGTTTCGAGACCTTGTACCTCAACGACGTGGCCCACGAGTTCACCCTCAAGGGGGATTCACCGGCCTTGCACCTGATCCAACAGATCCGCGACGAAGCCCACCGTTTTGCCATCACCGGCCACCGTGCCCGGCGCGGCAAGGCTCGGCGCACCTCGAGCCTGGAGGACGTGGCCGGGGTCGGGCCCAAGCGCCGCCGTGACCTGCTGAAACATTTCGGCGGCCTGCAGGAGCTCAACCGCGCCAGCATCGATGAAATCGCCAAGGCGCCAGGCATCAGTAAAAAGCTTGCCGAGTCGATTTATGCCAGCCTGCATAGCGAGTAGAATGCCACCCTCAACCCGCAGCCAGTCGTACCGATGAATATTCCAAACCTGCTCACCGTTCTACGCGTCCTGCTCATCCCGATCTTCATCCTGCTGTTCTATGTGCCCTATCACTGGAGCTACATTGCCGCCAGCACGGTGTTCGCCATTGCCGCCGCCACTGACTGGCTGGACGGCTACCTGGCCCGTCGCCTGCAGCAGAGCACGCCATTCGGTGCCTTCCTGGACCCGGTGGCGGACAAGCTGATGGTCGCGGTCGCCTTGGTGTTGCTGGTGCAGGTGCATGCCAATTTCTGGCTGACGTTGCCGGCTGCGGTGATCATCGGTCGCGAGATCGTGGTTTCGGCGCTGCGTGAATGGATGGCGGAACTGGGGGCGAGGGCGCATGTGGCCGTGTCCAACCTCGGCAAGTGGAAAACCGCCGCGCAGATGCTGGCGCTGGTCATTCTGCTGGCCAATCCACCGGTGCTGACCTTCTGGGTGGTGCTCGGCTACGCCTTGCTGCTGGTCGCCGCTGGCCTGACGCTGCTGTCGATGGTCCACTACCTGGTCGCTGCCTGGCCGCACCTGCGCGAAGGCTCGGAGCAGAAGTAAAAGTTTTTTTGAATCAAAGGGTTGACGTTGTTTTGCAGATCGCTACAATGGCACCCATCACGACGCGGGAATAGCTCAGTTGGTAGAGCACGACCTTGCCAAGGTCGGGGTCGCGAGTTCGAGTCTCGTTTCCCGCTCCAAATTCAGCGTTCATGGGGTGTCACCCGATATCCCGGAACGCTTCCAGAAAAGGCCAAAGATTTTATCTTTGGCCTTTTTTGTTTTTCCCGTTTCCAATACGCCACGCCATTCAGAGGCGCAAGCTCCCGGCTGAACCAGGGGGATGGGCACCGCCTGGACGTTCGTGCCGTTGGCGGTGCGTATGGTAAGTGTCAGAGCGTCGGCATCACCGGCTCACGTCCGGCGAGAATATCTTCCACACGTCGTTGCAGGGCATCATTGAGCACCTGCGGTTGTGGAATGAGCCAGTAACGTTCCTCCTGAATTCCTTCGAATACCCGTTCGGCGAACTGGTCCGGGGTCAGCCCATGCGCGTCCAGCATCTGACGCATGGTGTCGACGAACCCTCGCACTTCGGGGCGGTCGAGCGCATCGCCAAAGGGATTGTCGAAGATGCCACTACGCACCGGGCCCGGTGCGAGCAGCGACACCCCCACGGGCGTGCCGAGCATTTTCAACTCGCCATGCAGCGACTCGGTCAGGGCGACGACAGCGAACTTCGTCGCCGAGTAGGGCGCCATCAGTGGGCTTGCCAAAAACCCGCCCACCGATGCGGTGTTGATGATGCGCGCCGGCGCGTTGCGCTCTAGCATGCGTGGCACGAAGCTGCGCAGGCCGTTGAGCACGCCATGGACATTGACCGCAAAGCTGTTTTCGAAGCGCTCCGGTGAGATCTCCCAGCTAAAGCCCGTGGCCATGATGCCGGCATTGTTGAACAGCAGATCGACACCGCCGAAACGCTGCCAGGTGGCCTCGGCCAGCGCCTCGAGCGCTTGCGGATTGCGCACATCGGTCGGTACGCACAGCGTCTCGGTGTCGAGCGTGGCCGCGACGGCCTCGAGTTTGTCGCGGTCCAGGTCGGCCAGCACCACACGCATGCCAAGCTTGGCGGCATGCCGCGCCAGCCCACTGCCGATGCCACTGGCCGCGCCGGTAATGACCGCGGTACCGCCTTCGAAACGAATGGATGTCGTCATCTTCGGTTTTCTGTCGGGTTGAGAGTGGACGCCTACCTGCGCAGGCACCCACCATGACCCAGAGGTCGAACCCTCGCATCGTCCGTTTGAACGAGAGCCAATGAAGCGCTCAGCTACCCGAAGGTCATGCCTCTGGGGCAGGCAAACGCCGCTCAACTGTGTGCACATGCACTGCGCGTCCACCCAATGCGAGCACCTATGGCTTGGCCTTCCAGGCACCCGAGGCCGCTGCCGCGCGGAATTTGGCGCGATTCTCGGGCGTGTCGGCAGGCTCGGACTCCCCGAAGATCGCCTTCATCCAGTGCCCGTCGGTCGGGTTGGGGAAGACGATGAACTTATCGCCGAACTGGGCACGGTCTTCATCGAGCAACGTGGCGCGCTGCTGGACGTTGTCGACGTAGTACCGGCGTTTGAAGTCGTTGAGGTTGTCGCCCAGCATCAGCAGCACGTCGTGGTGCTCGGCTATGGCCTTTTGCGCAGGCTCTTTGTTGGAGCTTTCGCGCAGGATGGTCACGTGTTCTTTGTCGGCGAAGGGCACCTTCAGTGCGCGCAGGTTTTCGAGTGCGTACGCGTCGGTCTTGTCGCCCTGATCGCGGCTGGATACATAGAAGATTTCCACGCCCTTGGACTTGGCATATTCGAGAAACGCCAGTGCACCTGGTGTCAGGGTCGGGCCGTTGGCGGCGACCCAGCGGTCCCAGAGGGCATCGTCGAAGAAGTCCTTATCCTCGTTCATCAGCGCGCCCCAGTAGGTGTTGCTGCTGAGGATCGTGTCGTCCAGGTCGCTGATGATCGCTGGCGGCTTGGCACCAGGTTTGCGCTCGGCGAGGGCCTGGTCCAGGCGCAGCTTGGCCAAGTTGAAGCCCTGGTAGTACAAGGCACGGTATTCGGCCGCAGTCTGCCGCCAGGCGACGGCGGCAGTCAGCAGGTTGGGCTTGGCGGGGGCGGTATCGGCCAGCGCCAACTGGAAGGGCGCGGCGAGTAGCAGAGCGGTGGTGGCGATTATTGTTCTTGGCGTGGGCATGTACGAGATTCCTTGTCTCACCCGCTGCGGGTCGGCGGGCCTAGGAACCTCGTAACACAAGCCGGGCGGCTGTCTCAATCGCGGTGACGCAATTGGGTAGCAACCTGGCGCCATATCGTCAGGCTCCCGTGAGCTCGGCCAGCAGCTCGTCGCGCAGCTTCTGCAATCGCGGCGCGTGCCGTTCCCGCGGGTGCGGTAGCTCCACGCGCACTTCATGGCGAATGCGCCCAGGGCGAGGGTCCATCACGATGACCCGGTCGCCCAGGTAAAGGGCTTCCTCCACGTCATGGGTCACCATGATCATGCTGCTGCCCTGTTGCAGCCAGATGCGTTGTAGCTCGCGTTGCAGGTGGATGCGGGTCAGGGCATCCAGGGCGCCGAAGGGCTCGTCGAGCAACAGCAGCTTAGGCCGGGTGATCAACGCCCGGGCAATGGCTGCGCGTTGGGCCATCCCGCCGGAGAGTTGGTGCGGGTAGGCGTGCTCGAAGCCTTGCAGGCCGACCAACGCCAGATGCTCGGCGACCCGTTCGGCTTTTTCCCGTTTGCCCAGGCGCAGGGGCTTGAGGGCCAGGGCCACGTTCTGTTCGACGGTTTTCCAGGGAAACAGGCGGTGATCCTGGAACACCAGGCCCCGGTCCAGGCTGGTGCCTTGTACGCGTTCGCCATCCAGATGGATGTGCCCGGCGTAGTCTTGCTCCAGCCCCACGATCAGCCGCAACAGCGAGGATTTGCCGCACCCGCTGGCGCCGACGATGCAGACGAACTCGCCCGGCAGCACCTGCAGATCGATGTCCTTGAGCACCTGCAACGGCTTGCCGTCGATCTGGTAGTGCTTGTTCAGCCCACGAATCTGCAAGGCGCCGGGTTGGCCGAGGGTGTAGGCGGGTAGAACGGAATTGAGCAATGCGGTCATCACGGTCACCTATCGACGAAGAGCGCGCCAGCGCAGCAGGTGCCGGCTGAGGCGGGAGAACAGTTGGTTCATGGCATAGCCGAGCAAGCCGATGCACAGCACGCCGATCACGATGACCTCCATGCGCGAGCCGGTCTCGGCGTTCATCATCAGGTTGCCCAGGCCCATGCCGGTGGAGAGGAACAGCTCGCTGCCCACCGAACTGACCCAGGCGAAGGCCAGCGCGTGCAACACGCCGTTGCACAAGCTGGGCAGAGCGCCAGGCAGGAGGATCTGCGCGAACTGCTGCCAGGGCGACAGGGCATACAGGCGCCCGACTTCCCGGTAGCGTTTCTCCACGTGGCTGAAGCCTTCGAAGGCGTTGAGCGTCATCGGGTAGAACGCCGCCAGAGAGACGATCAATACCTTGGTCGCTTCGCCGCTGCCGAACCACAACGCCAACAGGGGGATCAGCCCTAGGATGGGAACCTGGCGCAGGCCATGGAACAACGGCGCGAAGAGCCGCTCCAGCCAGCGCGACGAGGCCATCCCGGCGCCCAGGGCGAAGCCTGCCAGCACGCCGAACAGCAGCCCCAGGCAGGTGCGTTGCAGGCTGGCCTGCACGCTCAACCACAGCTCGCCGCTGGCCAGCAGCTCGACCAGGCCTTGGCCGATGCGCTCGAGCGGTACGAAGGCATAGGCCTGGCTGGCGCCTTGGCGCGAGGCGATGTCCCAGGCCGCGATCAACAACAGGGGCAGTACCAGCCCGCGGCCCCGGCGGGCCAATGAAATCAGTCGGTTCATAGGGGTTTCCAGCGCAGCACGCGCCGCTCCAGCAGTCTTAGACCTTGATCGAGGGTGAAGCCCACCAGCCCGGTCACCAGCACACCGACCATCACCACATCGATGCGCAGCATCTGCCGGCTCATCTCGATCATCTGCCCCAGGCCGCTGTCGGCGGCCAGCAGCTCAGCAGCCACCAGCACCATCCAGGCGCGGCTCAGGCCAATGCGCAGGCCAGTGAGGATCGGTGGCGCGGCGGCCGGGAAGGCGACCTGCGTGAGCAGGGTCGGCAGGGGTAGGCGCTGCACCTGGGCGACCTCGAAGTAGCTGCGCGGGATGCCGCGCACGCCCTCGCAGGTCGCAAGGGCCACAGGGAAGAACGTGGCCTTGATGACGATCACGATCTTGAACGTCTCCTCGACGCCGAAGAACAGGATGAACATCGGGATCAGGGCAATCGACGGGACTTGGCGCAGGGTATGGAAGAGTGGCCCGCAATAGGCCTCGACAGCGGGCGACAGGGCCATGGCACAGCCAAAGGCAAGGCCTGCGCCGGCGCCGAACACGAAGCCCAGGGCCAAGCGCGACAGGCTGCTGCCCAGGTGTTCGCGCAGCTCGCCGCTGGCCAGCAACTGCTCGAAGGTTTGCCAGACCTCGCGCGGTGGTACCAGCAGCTGGCGCGGGAAGGCGCCGCTGTCGGCCAGCACTATCCACGCCGCGAGCAGCGCCAGCGGCGAGACGAGCAGAGTCAGGTGATGCCAAGGGAGTGTGCGCATCGAGTCAGCCCTCCACGACGATGACAGGGGTCGTACCGCGCCGCACGTGGCGCAGCCAGCAGAACAGGGCGGTGAGCAGCACCAGCGGGGTCCACGCCAAAAACAGGTTGGCCGTGCCGATCCAGTGGCTGATCACCCCACCTAGCAAGGCACCGGTACAGCCGCCAAGCATCCCGGCCAGGTTGAACAGGCCCGAGAGCTTGCTCTTGTCCAGCGGCGAGTCGCTCATCCGCGCCATGTTCACCAAGTGCGCCAGGGCGCTGGCCACGCTCAGCAGCACTGCCCCCGCGGCCAGCCAGGCATAGCCCTGGCCACGACCGAGCAGCAGCAGGCCCGTCACTGCCAGGCCCAGCCCTGCAAGGTAGGTCAGGCGCCGCCCCGCGCGCGTTACCAAGCGGCCAAGGCTGAACAGGCCCAGCACCGCCGCCAGGCCCTGGATCATCACCAGACTCACGGCACGCTCCTGGCTCAGGTGTGCGACCTCCATGGCCAGCACGATGACGAAGGTGCCGAACAACGCACCGGTGGCGCCGGACAACAGTTCGATCAGGCAGCTCTCGGCAACCTCGGCATGGCCGAGCAAGGCACGGGACTGGGCGAGGATGCCGCCGTCAATCTCGGGGGCGGTCTCGGCCGGGTTTTCGTGCTCCCAAAAACCAAGGCTGTACACCGCCATCGAGCCGAAGCACAGCCCGATCACCACGAAGCCCAACGTAAAGCTGCCACCGCTCAGGGCATTGCCCAGTAACGGGCCGAGCAAGCCCATGCCCAGGGTCAGCGCGCCGCGATACCAGCCGGCCTTGTCGCGGCCTATGTGGCGCAACTGACGCAGAAAGGCGCTGTTCATGGCCACGATGCGAAACGGGATGCACAGGCCGATCAGCAGCCGAGCCACGGCCAGCCAGGTCCAATGGGCGAACAGCGGGATCGCCAAGTTCAGCAGCAGCGGCCCGAGGCTGGCCAGAAAGTACACCCGGCGTGCACCGAAGCGGGCGATGACGAAGCCCGCCGGCAGGGTCAGCAGCACCATGCCCAGCGACTCCATGGCCGAGATCACCCCCAACTGCAACGGGCTGGCGCCCAGGTGCATGGCGTACAGAGTGGTGACGATCTTCGCCATGCCGATGGTGGCGCCACTGAAGGTCGCCAGGAACATGAAGCTGGCGATGAAGCCGTGCGGCCTAGATGGCGACATTGACGTTCTCCAGCAGGTGCGCCAGCGGCCGGGGTTCGATCCACTGACGCACATCGAAGCGGCGCGCAATGAACCCCCAGCGTTCGAGAAAGTCCGTGAGGTCCTGCAAGGCCTCGATGGAGCGCTCCGCCAGGTTGGTGCGCAGGCGCAGGTGGGCGTCTTCGCCATAGGCCGCCGCGACCCAGTACTCGCTGGTGTTCAGCTCGCGGGCGAGGAAGCGGCGGGTCTCTTCGGGGTGGGCCCAGGCCCATTGCTCGGCACGCAGCACGCTGTCGAGGATCAGCACCGCGGCGTCGAAGTGCTGGTCCAGCAGGTGCTGGTCGACGGTCAGGGTGCGTGGGGTGCCGATGTTGGCGCGCACCAGCGGATCGGGGTGCGAGCCGATGTCCACCACCACCCGCAGGCCGAATTCGTCGGCCAGGTGCAGGCCGTGGGCGCCCTTGAGGAAGATCGCGTCGATATCGCCTCGCAGCAGGCCGATCAACTCGTTGTTGCGCTGGCGCACACGGTCGCCGAGGCTGACCTGGGCACCGTGCACGTGGCGCACCGGGTCGTCGCTGTAGGTACCGCCATAGGGGTAGTCCACCAGCTCCACGTCATGGGGGCTCAGGCCCTCCAGGCGCAGGGCGTTTTCCAGGCCCCGGATGGCCTGGGCACGGGTGAAATCGATCTGCACGTTGGCCCACTTGGGAAGGCCGAAGCGGCGGTTGCGCAGGTCGCGAATACCGCGCACAGGGCTATCGGCGGTGGTGACGATCAACTGCACCTCGTCGCTCCATGACAGGCCCAGCACGCGGGTATCGCGCCCGCTGGCGCGGGCCCAGATGGCCGGGATGTTGCCGCCATGGCGTACCGAATTGTGCAGATGATGGTCGAAGTGCGCCTCACGCACCTCGCGGTCGGAGGATTCGCGCAGGGCCTGGATGCGCGTACCCCAGGGCTGGAAGGCCCGGGCCAGTCGGCCGGATTCGACAGCGATGCCGAGCCCCGTGGGTACCGGACTGTGGGTGTACCAGAGGGTGTCGAGTGGGTTGTTCATGCAAGAGCCTTGTGCGGATGGGCAGTCGGCCCCAGCCTGCGCCGGGGCCAGATGATGCTCAGCTGGCGCGCTTGGCGACGGCGCTGCGCAGGGCGTCCAGCGGGCGCGGGTCGATCCAGTCGCGCACCACGAAGCGCTCGGGGATGAAGCCCCAGCGGTGCAGGAAGTCGGTGAAGTCCTGCAAGGCCGTGGCGGCGCGCTCGTCGAGCGCGGTGTGCAGGCGCAGGTGCGCGTCCTCGCCGTAGGCCTGGACCACCCAATACTCGCTGCTGTTGGCTTCGCGAGCGAGGTAGCGGCGGGTGTCCTCCGGGTGAGCATGGGCCCATTGCTCGGCGCGCAGCACCGCACCGAGGATGCCCACGGCACTGTCGAAGTGCTGGTCGAGCAGGTGCTGATCGACGCTCAGGGTGCGCGGCGTTCCGTTGTTCGAACGCACCAGCGGCTCAGGGTGCGAGCCGGTGTCGATCACCGTGTGCAGGCCAAACTGCTGGGCCAGCTGCACCGCATGAGCCCCCTTGAGGAAGATCGCATCCACTTCACCGCGCAGCAGCCCGGTGAGCTCCGGGTTCTGCCCGCCACGGCGGCTGCCGCCGAAGGCCCCGAGACCGGCGATGCGCTGGGGCGCTTCATCGCTGAAGGTGCCGCCCTGGATGAAGTCCACCAACTCCACGTCCTTGACCTCCAGGCCTTCCAGACGCAGGGCATTTTCCAGACCGCGGATGGCCTGGGCGCGGGTGAAGTCGATCTGTGCGCCAGTCCAGTGGGGCAGGCCGAAGCGCCGGCCCTTGAGGTCCTTGACGGAGCGGATGCCGCTGTCCGGCAAACTGAGGATCAGTTGCACCTCGTCGGCCCAAGACAAGCCGATCACCCGAGTCTCGCGCCCGCTGGCGCGGGCCCAGATGGCCGGAATGCTGCCCCCGTGGCGCACCGAGTTCTGCAGGCTGTGATCGAAATGCGACTCACGCACTGCCTGGCTGGCGGACTCACGTAGCGACTGGATGCGCGTGCCCTGGTCGCCCAGGGCCTGTTCCAGCCAGCCTTTCTGCAAGGCAATGCCGAGCCCGGTGGGCACGGGGCAGCGGGTGTACCAGAGGGTATCGAGCGGTTGACTCATGATGTGCAGCTCCTTGCAGGGTCAGGCGCTGGCCTTCAGCGCGGTGGGGTGGTCGTCTTGCGAGTGACGGCGGGTCTGCACCAGCGGCAGCACTTCCTGGCCGATGCGCAGGGCTTCTTCCAGGTGCGGATTGCCGGCCAGGATGAAGGTCGAGAAACCGGCGTCGCGGTATTCGGCCAGGCGTTCGGCGACGTTCTCGTGGCTGCCCACCAGACCCACGGTGGGCCCTGGCTTGGCCTTGCCGAAACCGGCCCAGAGGTTGGGGCCCAGGATCAGGTCGTCGAAGCGTTCCAGGTGCTGGTGATAGGCGCTCTGGCGGGCGGCGCCCACCGAGTCGGAGCCGCTGGCGAAGTGCTTGATCGCGGCACTGGTGCGGGTGTCGATCCGCTCGTATTGCTGGCGCAGCTCGCGCCAGGCGGCGTCTTCGGTTTCGCGAGCGAACAGGTCGATGCGGATGCCGAAGCGCACCTGGCGGCCTTGTTTGTCGGCCAACTCGCGGACACGGTCCAAGTGGGGTTTGAGCTTGTCCACCGGCTCTGCCCAGTTCAGGTAGACATCGGCGTGGCGCGCGGCCACGTCCAGCGCGGCGTCGGAGAAGCCGGAGAAGTAGATGCTCGGCTTGCGCTCGTGCTTGAGCCCTGGTGGCAACGCGCCGTTCTCCAGTTGGTAGATATCGCCCTGGTAGCTGAACTGTTCGTTGCGCCACAGACCCTCGATGATGTCGAGGAATTCGCCGGTGCGCTGGTAGCGTTTGTCGTGTTCGAGGAAGTCGCCGTTGGCGCGTTGGCTGGCAGGGTTGCCACCGGTGATGATGTTCCACTCCAGGCGGCCGTGGCTGAGGTTCTGCAGGATCGCGGCTTGCTGGGCGGCATAGGCCGGCAGCGTCCAGGTGGCCTGGAAGGCCACCAGGAACTTGATGCGGCGGGTCTCCCGGGCCAAAGCCGCGGCGGCGATCCACGGCTCCGGCCCGGTGGGCAGCAGGGCCCCTTCGAAGCCTGCAAGCTCGGCGGCCTTGGCCACCTGGGCGATGTAGTCGATGTACGTGAAGCCGTCGGCCTCGCCGTTGGGCAGACGCCCGGGGGCAATGTTGCCCGGACGGTAAGTCGGGGCGCCGCGGTTGTTCTTGTCGGTGGCCAGGTAAGGGCCGTCGCTACCCAAGGGTAGGCGCCAGAAGAATTCGGTGCTCATGGCTGTGCTCCAGTGGCTGCATGAAGGAAGGCCCGAACGCATCCAGCGTGGGCTTGCCAGTCATTGAGCAAGGGCTGTGCCGAAAGTCTGGAAGCCTTGTGCAGCAAGGGGTGCAGCGTGGTTCAAGCCGCATCCATGAGCGCGATTGCTGATCCAGCAACACTTGGTCAGCAACGGCTGTTGGCGCCGCAGCAGATGCGGGCCGTACGTGCCGTGGAAATTGATCTTGTAACGGATAAGTGATTGAAAAAACTTGAAATTCAGGAGTGGCACAACTTCTGCTCAGACAGTGCTAGCCCGACTTTCCGAGGCGCTACACAGGAGTTGCACCATGTCCCATCGAATCACCCCGGCACTGCTCGCCCAGCTCGATCGCGTGCGGCACGATTTCGCCAAGGCCTTCCAGGTGTTGCGCGATACCCGCACGCTGAGCGCCACCAATACCTTCCAGGCCTACCTGCGTGTGCCGGACAGCGATCTGGTGATCGCCCTGCACGCCCCAAGCCCCTGGGCCGATGACCCGACCATTCGCGCAGTGGTTGCCAATTACGATGGCGAGGTGGTGCTGGACGAGACCGCCGACGGCAGTTCCCCCTTGAGCGGACGCAAGGCCGGCGGCAATGGCCAGCGTTACGCCCAGGTGTTCCAGCGGCGTCCTGAGGTGAATGTGGTGATTCACGTGCATACCCCGTACCTGGGGGGCTGGGCCAGTGCGCACCGGGTACTGCCGATCCGCTATGCCGCCTCCCAGCGCGTGACGTTGGCCCGCGAGCTGCCGATCTACATCGACCGTCGCCAGCCTGAACAAGCGTTCATCGTCGAGCGTATCGAGCAGAACCCGCATACACCGGCCATTCTCGAAGCCAATGGCGGCGCCACGTTCTGGGGTGAGTCGTTGTTGCAGGTGTCCAAGTTGATTTTGCTGATCGAGGAGGGCGCGCACTTCCAAGGGCTGGCTGAACTGTTCGGCGGCTCCCAGGAGTTCGGCCCGGGCGTGCTGGAGCAGCAGTGGAAGATGACCGGGCTGTGGGCACAGGGCCAAAAGTTGCTGGAACGCGTGGCCTGAGCCCGGCGGCTGCTGCGCAGCCCATTCGCGGGCCTACCCGCAAATGGGCTGCGCAGCAGCCCCGGCGGTGTTGATCAGGGCTGGGTGGCGACCGAAGCCACAGGCACTGTCCAGTACTGCTGCAACTGCAGATTCTGCAACCCTTGCTGCACGAACTTCGGCTCGAGCAAGGTCTCTACGTTCACCTCGCCGCGAATCAACCGAGCCTTGAGGGCATAGGCAATGGCGTCGGTGTAATGCTGGCGCAGCGCCTGGTCGTACAGGGGGCTGAAATGCTGCGCCCAAGGCTGGCCCTCGGCTTCGCGCTGCAACACGCTCAAAGGTTGCCCGGACTGCGCCTGGTAGGCCTGGTACGCCGCCTGGTTCTCTGGCTGCGCGGTCCAGTGGGCGGCCTTGAGGTAGGCATCGACCACCAGTTGGGTAATCTCAGGCTGCTGGGCGATGAAATCCTTGGCGCCCCACAGTTCGGCGCGCATCCGCCAGTCAGCGGGGGCCTGCTTGCTCGACCAGATGATGCGCCCGACCTGCTTGTCTTCGAGCAGATACGCATCGCTCAGGGTGAAGAGCGCATCGACACGCCCCGCACTGAGCGCAGCGGCACCGGCCTGGGGGTTGAGGTTGAAGATGCGAAAGTCATCGAACCGCAGCTGGTTGGCGTCGAGCAACTTGGCGAACGAGAGCTCCCAGGGCCGTCCGCGGTGCAGGGCGATGCGCTTACCCTTGAGGTCGGCGATGGATTTGGCCGATGACCCCGGCGGCACCACCAAGTACACGTTGTTGCCGCTGCCGCCAGGCACGATCAGTTGGGTCGAGACGCCTGAGGCATTGGCGATGATCGACGGCAGGTCGCCATAGAAGGCGAAATCGATACGCCGGTTGGCGAACTCTTCGTTGACGAATGTCCCCACCGAGGCAGTGGCGGCCGGTACCCATTGGAGTTTGATGTTGCGCTGGGCCAGCTGCTGTTCGAGCCATTTGTCCCGATCCATGACGTAGGACGGGCCATTGAAGATGGTCTTGCCGGCATTGGCATAGGCCACGGTGGCGATGCGCACGGTCTGTGGTTCAGCCGCCTGGGCCTGGGCCGTGAGCAACGCGGCGGGCAGCAGCAGGTGACGCAGCAGCCGGGGCAGGGTAGCGATGGGCATGATGGGCTCCTCGAGCAGGCCCGCGGCACATGCCGCGGGCGTTGGGGTCAGAATTCGGTGGTGACGGAAACGCCGAAGGTGCGCGGGTCGCCGAACATCACTCCGGCAGTTTGGAAGCCGCCCGGCAGGGTGTGGTTGCGGTACTCCTTGTCGGTCAGGTTGCTGACATAGGCGCTCACTTGAGTGGTGTCGCCGGGCAGCTCGTAGGTGATCCGCGCGTTGCCCAGGGTATAGCCGCCGCTACGCATGTTCTGGCTCTGGTCGTTGGAGAAGAAGTACTGGCGGCTGCGGGTGTTCCAGTCGGTGCCCAGCACCAGTGCGCCGCCGACTTGCAGCGGGATGCGGTAGTCCGCGCCGATCACCGCCGAGACGTTCGGTGCGCGGACGAACTTGTTGCCCGAATAGTCGTTGCTGCCGGAGGTGTAGTCGGTGAACTCGGTGTGCAACAGACCCAGGGCGAAGTTCAGGTGCAGGTTTTGCACTGGCACCGCTTCGAGCTCGAACTCCGCGCCGTACGCCTCGCCCTCGGCACCGTTGGCCAGGCGCGAGACGGTCTGGTTGTTCACCGCGCTGACGATATTCAGCTGGATGTCTTCATAGTCGTAGTAGAACAGCGCGGCGTTGGCGTTCAGCCGCCCATCCAGCCACTCGGACTTCACCCCCAGCTCGTAGGAGGTCAGGTATTCCGGGTTCACCGTGGCCACGGTCGCCTGGCTGGTCGCGCCGGTGTTGTAACCGCCGGAGCGGAAGCCATAGGCGTAGCGCAGGTACACCCGCGCGTTGTCGGAAATCTGGTACTCGGGGGTGAGATCGTAAGTCCAGTCGCTCCAGGTGTTGCGCTCGTCCTGCACAGCGTTGACCACCAGCGGGCTGGACACGCTGCCAGGCTTCCACCAGTCGCCGTTGGAAAAGTCAGCCTGGCCCTGGTTCTGCACCCGGCGCAGGTCGATGTCCTTGGTTTCGCGGGTCCAGCGCAGGCCGGCGGTGATGCTGAAGTCCTCGGTGAAGCGGAACGTGCTGCTGCCGAAGACCGCGTAGCTCTCGGTGCCCTGGTTGTAGCTGAGGTTGTTGTAGTAGCGAGGGATGAACGGGTTGTCCAGGGCGGCGCTGGCGTTGCGCGAGTCGAGGTCCTCGTTGAAGTAGTGCAGGCCCACCACCCAGTTCAGCCGGTCCTCGCGCGGCGAGGCCAGGCGCAGCTCCTGGGACCACTGCTGGCTGTCGGCATAGGCGTAGCTGCGTTGCAGCTCGAGCGGGGTGTTGTCCGAATCGCTGAAACCGTCGCGTGTGAAGTGCTCGAACGCGCTGATGGAGGTGAGCGTCAAGTCGCCCAACTGCCAGTTGAGGTTGAGGTTGGTGCCGACCTGGTCGATCTGCACTTGGTATTTGGCGTTGTAGTTGACCTTGCCCTGCTTGGGATCGATACGGTAGCCGAACTGGTTGCTGCCATCGGGACGCAGGCCATAGCTCACGGTGCTGTAGCCGCCGGTGTCGTGATAGCTGCGGGCATGCAGGTTGAGGTTGGCCTCCAGATCATCGTTGATGTAAGCCAGGAACTGCAGCCGCGCGGCGTCGTCCTCGAGCGCCCCTTGGTCGTTGTGGTCGGCGATGTTCTCGTTGTAGCCATCGCGGCCCTGATGGCGGAACGACAGGCGTGCGGCCAGGCGATCGCTCACCAGGGCATCGCTGATGGCGCCTTCGAGCACACGATCGTCATAGTCGCCATAGCCGGCCTTGGCATAGCCAGAGCGTTCGAAGGTCGGCTTGCGCGAGATGAAGTTGATTGCGCCGGCGGTGGTGTTCTTGCCCCAGAGGGTACCTTGGGGGCCGCGCAGGACCTCGACGCGCTCCTGGTCGAACAGCGGGAAACCTGTGGCGCTGATGTTGGCGATGTATACGTCATCGACATAGATGCCCACGGGGCTCACGGTATTGGCGCCCTGATCGCCGGTGCCCAGGCCGCGAATCCACCAGCGCGGCCGGCCATGACCCTCGGTAGTACCGGCCGAAGCGTTGGGGATGAAGCGTGTGACCTCGTTGGCCGATTGCAGCGAGCTGTCGCGGATTTTGTCGCCGCTGAGCACTGAAATCGAAGCTGGAACTTCCTGGGCGGTCTCCTCGCGCTTCTGCGCGGTGACCACCACCTTGGACAAGGTAGAGCCGGTACTGTCGACGGTGGTCGACTCACTGGGCGTAAGGCTTTCGTCAGCCAGCGCCGTCAATGCGGGCAGCCCCCCCAGGGCGACGGCGATGGAAAGTGCGGTGCGTTTGAACATGCTGATCCCCAATGGCATTCGGAACGGACGTCGTGCAGCGGTGTGGCTGCGTTGTCGTAATGACGGTGCGTGCGTCCGTTGGCTGGCGCGCATGGCATCCGGCGCGTCCTGGTCTGGCAGGACACCTTGGGGGTAGGGCAACAACCGTACCGGTTTTTATTTTTGCTGGATAACTAATTGAATTTATTGTGATTTTCTTGTTTTTGGCGGGCTTGTCGCATGGGCTGGGGGGATCTGCGCTGGCAGCAAGGGTTGCTGCTGCTGTGCTGCTGGTGCAACAGTGCCACTAAAGTTATAAGCAAATGCATATTTATAATTATTTTGTAATAAGGATTTTCGGGCACTATCGACCCATTGCCTGCCAAAGGACTTGCCGCCATGTCGCTGCTCACCCATCCCCACGCCCGTGAACTGAGCAAATCGGTGCGTGCCACCGTGTTGGTCTTCGAGGACCCGCGCTCGCGCGAACTGCTCAGCCGCATCGAGCGCCTTGCCCCCAGTGAAGCCAATGCGTTGATCATCGGCGAGACGGGCACGGGCAAGGAACTGGTCGCCCGCCATATCCATCAGTTGAGCCGACGCGCCCGGGCGCCGTTCGTTGCCGTGAACTGCGGCGCGTTCCCCGAGAGCCTGGTGGAGAGCGAGCTGTTCGGACACGAGAAGGGCGCCTTCACCGGGGCCACCACCAGCAAGGCCGGCTGGTTCGAGGCGGCCAATGGCGGCACGCTGTTTCTCGACGAGATCGGCGATCTGCCACTGAACATGCAGGTCAAGCTGCTGCGGGTGCTGCAGGAGCGCGAAGTGGTGCGCCTGGGTTCGCGCAACGCTATCCCCATCGACGTACGCTTGGTGGCGGCGACCAACGTCAACCTGGCCGATGCCGTGGTGGCCGGGCATTTTCGCGAGGACCTGTTCTACCGCCTGCACGTGGCGACCATCCGCCTGCCGCCGCTGCGCGAACGGCCCGGGGACATCCTGCCGCTGGCCAGGTTCTTCGTCGAGGAGCATTGCCAGCGTCTGGGCTACCAGCGCGCCATCTTGAGCCCCGAGGCCGAACGCAAGCTGCTCGGGCACAGCTGGCCTGGCAACATCCGCGAGCTGGAGAACGCCATCCACCATGCGCTGCTGGTCTGCCGCCAGCAGCGGGTTCAGCCGGGCGACTTGCACCTGGCCGACATGCGCACCCCTGCGTCACGCCATGAGGCGCTACCCGCCCCGCCCCTCGAAGCGAGCCTGGATGCTGCGTTGCTGGCGTTGTACGAGCGCAACCTGCCGGACCTCTACGAGCACATCGAGGAGGCCGTGTTTCGCACGGCCTATCGCTACTGCCATGGCAATCAGTTGCAGACCGCACGGCTGCTGGGCATCAGCCGCAACATCGTGCGGGCTCGGCTGGAGCGGATCGGGGAACTGGAGCCTTCCAGCCGGACATTGAAAGCCAATGAGCGGTGGCTGGCGTCGGGGTGAGTGGCAAGTGGCAGGCTGTCCTGGTCAGGCACCAGGACAGCCTGTGGCATCAGAAGCGGTAGGCCAGGCTGGCTTCCAGGGTACGAGGGGCACCTGGGGTGATCAGGTCCACCGAGCCATGGGCAGAGGCGTAGTAGTCCCGGTCGAATGCGTTCTTCAAGCGCAGCGCCATGTCCCAGTGCTGTTCGCTGTACAGCAGCGCGGCATCGAAGGTGGTGTAGCCAGGCATCACCACACGGTTGTCCAAGGCGGTGTAGCGCTCGTCCACATAATTGGCGCCGGCGGCGACGCGCCACTGTGCGTTGAGGCTGCGTACCAGCCAGAGGTTGGCGCTGTTGCGTGGAGTGAGCGTTGGGGTCTGGCCTTCGTTGGCAATGCCGTTGGTCTTGGCGTTGGACTTGATGATTTCTGCATCCAGGTAGGCGTAGCCGGCATAGACCTGCCATTTGTCCGAGAGCTGACCGGTGACCGTCGCCTCGAAGCCGTCGGTACGCTGCTCGCCGGCCAGGATGGTCAATCCTGGGACGACCGGGTCTGGGGTCCGCATGTTGGTGCGCTCCAGGCGGAAGATGGCTGCAGTCACCGCCAGCTTGTTGTCCAGCAAGTCCCACTTGGCGCCCAACTCGTAGTTGGTGGTTTTCTCAGGCTCCAAATCCGCGTTGCCGGCGTTGACGGCAAACATTTCCCCTGAAGGCTGGTAGCTGCGGCTGACGGATACGTAGTACGACTGGATCTGGTCGGGCTGGTACACCAGGCCCACGCGTGGGCTCCAGGTCTTGTCGGTACGGTCAAGGTCGACGTCGTCGGCACGGATGTCGTCGTACTCCTGGCCGAAGATGTCATACCGCACGCCGACCAGCGCTTTCCAGTGCTCGTTCAGCTCGATCAGATCCTGCACGTAAAAGCCTGCGGTCTGCTGGTAATTGGTGCCCTTTGAGGTCAGGTTGGCGGCATGCTCCGGGACCGGGACCAAGCCGTCGCGATACACCGGTACCTGAGCGACGTTGTTCTGGCTGAACACGCGTTGGTACTTGTCTTGATAGCCCACTTCCACGCCATACAGCAGGTTGTGCTGCATGCCGGCCAGTTGCGCCTGCTGCTTGAGCTCAGTCTGGTTGAACACGCCGTACTCGTCGCGGGCCACGTTGCCGCGGTTGAGTTTGACCAACAGCTCGCCGTCCGGCGCGGTGACGAAGCGGGTCGGGCTGCTGTCGGCCAGGGTGTTGTTGCGGTCCAGATCGTAGTGGTAGTAGCGGCTGGTGTTGGTCAGGGTGAAGTCGTCGTTGATGCGGTAGTCCAGGCTCGCGGTGAAGGAAAACACTTCGCTGCGGGCGTAGTCCTGGTCGGCGTCGCCGGAGCCGAAGCGCTTGTCGCGGTCCACATCCACCGGGCGGTTGCCCAGGGCCGGGATACCGAAGTCGATCAGGCGTTTGTCGTACAGGTAGGTGGCACCCAGGTTCAATTCCAAATCGTCAGAAAGACGGAAATACGCCGACGGTGCGATGGCCTTGCGATCAATGTAGCCATCGTCGCGGAAGGTGTCGCTGTCCTCGAACGCGCCGGTGAGGCGATAGGCCTGGTTGCCCTGCGGGTCGGCATAGCCGGTGTCGAACTGGGTGCGGCGCTTGCCTTCGGTGTCGAAGGTCATCCCCACTTCGTGTTTGGGCGCAAAGCCTGGTTTCTTGCTGACGCTGTTGATCAAGCCACCTGACGAACCACGGCCGTAGAGCACGGCAGCCGGGCCTTTGATGACCTCGACGCGCTCGATATTGGACAGATCGCGAAAATACAAGGCGTCGTCGCGAACCCCATCGATGTACATATCGCCGATAGCACTGAAGCCACGAATGGTGACCTGGTCGCGTTGGCCATCGCCGTTGGAGAGTCCGACCCCGGGCACGTTCTTGAGCACGTCTTCCATGGACTGTGCGCCTTGATCCTTGATCACGCTCTCTGGCACCACATTGACCGTCTGGGGAATGTCGCGCAGGGGCGCATCGATCTTCAGGGCACTCTTGCTTTCGCTGGCCTTGTAGCTTTGCTGCTCGTAGGCACCGGTGACCGAGGTCGCTGGCAAGGCCAGCGTTTGCTGGGTTTCAGCGTAGGCGGCAGGGATTACCAACAGGCCCAGCATCGACAGCGATGCTGGGGCGACAGACCTTTTTGCCATTACGAATCACTCGCGTTGTTGTTTTCTGTCGCAAATAGTAACGATTCACAAATGTAAAGCAAGTGTAAAGAAGCGCGCACTCAATCGAATGCTTATGCATGGCGAGAGTGGGCAAAGGGATGTCGTTGGAGGGTGTCGGGGTCTGTGCTACAGACCTAGTCCAAATGGAGGGTGCATCGGGCGTTCGCGTAAGGATAGGTTTGCTAGCACCGTCCGCGACAGGACAAGCAGCAGGCGGCGCCCGGAACGTTCAAGGGCAGGGGGCTGCGAGGGCGCGCACCTGCCCAAGGTGCAGCAGATGAAAACAGCGTCTGGTGGCAACCATCCCAGGGAGAACCTCATGCAAGACGCAATGACACTGGAGCAACGCATCGCCCGCCTCGAGGCCCTGGAGGCCATCCGAGAGCTCAAGCATCGTTACTTGAACGCATGCGATCGCAAGGACGTGGCCGCGATTCGCGACTGTTTCGCTCAAGGCCCGGTGCTGATCGACTACGGCCCGCTGGGCGTGTTCAACGACCGCGAACCGTTCCTGGCGCTATACCGCGAACTGGCCTGTGTGCCCCGGGTGATCGATCTGCACCACGCCGCCAACCCGCAGATCGACTACCAAGACCCAGACAACGCCCAGGCGCGCTGGGCCTTGCACTACCAGAACCGCGACGCTGAAACCGGCGTGACCCGCCAGCTTGGTGGCTTCTACCAGGACCGCTACCGACGAGAGGCGGGTCAGTGGCGCATCGTCGAAACGGTATTTCGCGGGCACTTCGAAGTGGTGCGGCCAAAGCCCGGACCGATCAGTCCCTGGCCTTGAACACGCCGGCTTCGCGGCCCATCTGGTTCGAAGCCTGGGGCAGGGAGGTCACTTTGATCGCTCGCGCCGGCACGGCGAACTTGGCCCCGATGCTGGCGAACTGCTCAAGCAACTGGAAGTTGATCGCCTGCTGGATGTCCATGTACAGGTTGTAGCCGGGGTCGAGCACGATGTAGACGCATTCGAACTCCAGCGACTCCTTGCCGAAGCCGCGCAGGTGCGCGCGGTCGAAGCGTACCTGCTGCTGGGACTTGATCACCTGGGCGACGATGCCCGGCGCCTTTTTCACCGCCTCGGTGGGCGTGTCGTAGGACAGGCCGAATTCAAAGACGATGCGCCGTTCCTGCAGGCGTTTGTAGTTCTGGATGGTGCTGCTGATCATGCCGGCGTTGGCCATGACGATCTGCTCGCCGCCCAGGCTGCGGATGCGCGTGGTCTTCAGACCAATGTGTTCGACCGTGCCGGCCAGTGGGCCGATGACGATGAAGTCGCCCACCTCGAATGGCTTGTCCACGGCGATGGAGAGGGAAGCGAACAGGTCGCCGAGGATGTTCTGCACCGCCAGCGCCACGGCGATCCCGCCCACGCCGAGGCTGGCGACGAAGGCGGTGATGTTCACCCCCAGGTTCGACAGCATCGCCAGCAACACCATCGACCACAGCAGCACCCGCGCGCCCCAGGCCGACAGGGTGGCCAGGGCGCTGCCTTGGTAGAAGCCCTCGGCGCTGTGCCGCGCGAAATAGCGGGCAAGGCCCAGGGCGATGGCGCGGTTGGCCCACAGGCCGATCTGCAGGGCGGCGACCACGAACCACAGGCTGCCGACCCGGTCCAGCCAGCGCTCGGGCAGGTCCAGCACGCCCAGGCCCACCAGCAGCGCGGCGAGCAGCAACAGCACGTTGCTGGTGCCATCGAGGACTTTGGCCAGGACTTGGGCGAAATGCCCATCGTGGGAGGACCAATGCTGGACCCGGCGCTTGACGAAGCTGATCGCCCAGCGAGCGATCAGGAAGGTGAGGATGCTGACCGCCAGGGCAAGCATCAGGTTGAGCACAGAGATGCCAAAGAGCGTCGTGGTCGTCAGCGATTCGAGGAATCGTTCGTTCATCGTCGGTTGCCCTCCAAGGCAGTGTTGAACACGTGCTCGTTAGAAGGGCATTGGCATCGGGGGTTGGACCGCATGTGTGCGGCCCTCGACGAACGGTGCGCGCGTGACTGCCGCGCTTCAGGCTTGGCGCTTGGGCGCAAAGCGCAGGATGGCGCAGGCGACGAGCGCCGACACCAGCGAGCCGAGCAGGATGCCGATCTTGGCCTCGTCGATCCGCTCGGGCTGCCCTGGGAAAGCCAACTCGCCGATGAACAGGCTCATGGTAAAGCCGATGCCGCACAGCATCGCCACCCCATAGATCTGCAGCCAGCTGGCGCCGCGCGGCTTGGCCGCAAGGCCGGTCTTGACCGCCAGCCAGACGCCTGCGAACACGCCCAGCTGTTTGCCCAGCAACAGGCCCAGGGCAATGGCCAGTGGCAGCGGGGCGAGCACATCGCTCACGCTCAAGTGGCTGAAGGAAACCCCCGCATTGGCAAAGCCAAAGGCCGGCACGACCAAGAACCCGACCCATGGCGCCAGGGCGTGCTCGAGCTTGAGCAGCGGGCTGGCTTTGCCGACCCCGGCGCTGTAGGGAATCAACAGTGCGCCGACCACGCCAGCGATGGTGGCGTGCACACCCGACAGCAAGGTGACGTACCACAGCGCAGCGACACCCAGCAGGTACGGCCACAGCGACACCACGCGCAGACGGTTGAACGCCAGCAGCACGAGGATGATCCCGCCTGCTGCAGCCAGGGCCAGCAGGTTGATCGACGAGGTGTAGAACAGCGCGATGATCGCCACGGCGCCCATGTCATCGATGATCGCCACCGAGACCAGCATCACCTTCAGCGACAGCGGTGCGTGCCGACCCAGCAGCGCCAGGGCGCCGACGGCGAAAGCGATGTCCGTGGCCGCGGGGATGGCCCAGCCGCTGGCAAGGCCCGGTTCGCTGCGCGAGACCGCCAGGAAGATCAGCGCCGGGACGGCCATGCCCATCAAGGCGGGCAACGCCGGCAGGCGGCGTTGCTCCCAGGTGGCCAGACGGCCATCGACCAGCTCGCGCTTGATTTCCAGCCCCACCAGCAGGAAGAACACCGCCATCAACCCGTCGTTGACCCACAGGTGAACGGTCATCGGGCCGAGCTTGTCGCTGAGCGTGGGCCCCACGGGCAAGTGCAACAGATGTTGGTAAGTGCTGGCCCAAGGGCTGTTGGCCAGGACAATGGCAAGGGCAGCGGTGATCATCAGCAGCACGCCGCCAGCGGCCTCGCTGGTCAGCAGGCGGTGCAGCAGCGACGGCCGCGCAAGGGTGGGCACAGGTGCATTCATACGGGAGTCCTCGTTCATGACGTCACCTTCGCGAGGGCAGCGGCGCGTCGGAATGCGGACACAGCAAAACGATGGCCCCGGACGTTCCGGGCCACTGCAGCAAAGGATGGGAAGAAGGGAAGGGGATGGCGCTTGGAAAGCCCGGCCGAGACACGGCGGAGCGGGGAACGCCAAAACAGTGTGGAGGCTGCATGCAACATGAAAATAGCTCTCGGAAAACAAATGAATGTTCTCCGTATTCGGGAAGGCTCCCGGGCGCACGCAGCACACGCCAGGCGACAATTCTACGAGGGTAATTCGCTACTTTCTGTAGGAATTTACTTCGAAATGTTGCCGCGGTTGTGTTTTGTTTTGCTCAAGCCCTGGCCATGTGCAGGTCACGTCGCTGTCATGCCCCCTTGGTAAGGTCAGGCGCCCATGCGTCCAAACAACAAGAAGGTGACCCTAAGGTGTTTTCCGGCACGCCCCGCAAACAGATCATCCTCCGCTCCCGAGGCCTGCGCAGCGACGCTTTCGGTGCGTTGTTCTCGCAGATGTTCGACAACCTCTATGCCGACTCGCTGGCGCTGTCGGACGACATCGTCATCAGTGGCGTCTATGGGCGGCACGAGGGCGTCAGCTTTCGCCGCATGCACTACCGGGGCGATTGCTCCATCACCTTTGGCGCCCCGCAAGATGAGATCACCTTCGTGCTGCCCAGCGCCGGGCGGGTCGTCTTCGAGCACGGCGTCGAGACGACCGGCCGGCCCGGTATGGGCCTGGCCATCGACAAGCGAGCGATCCGGACCCTGCATTTTGCCGACGACCATGCCCAGTGCGGCATGTCGATCCGCCGGGGGCTGATCACCGAGCGGCTGGCGATCCTGTTGGGCCGTCCGGTATTACAGCCGATCCGCTTCGAGCCGGTGGTGGACCTGGGTGTCGCGGCGTTCCAGGGCATTCGTGCGTTGCTCGAGCTGGCCACGGGGAACGCGTTCGACTCGTTGATCCACGCGGGCGTGCTGATGCCAGTGCGCTTGCAGGAAATGCTGGTCGACGCGGTGCTCGAGGCCTGGCCGCACAACCACAGCGAAGCGCTGCGCCGGCCCTCGCCGCAAATCGCGCCGCGGCATGTGAAGCTGGCCATGGACTACATCCGCGCCAACCCCCACAGCCTGACCAGCGGGGCCGAGCTGGCAGCGCTGGCCAACGTCAGCCTGCGGGCTCTGCAGCAGGGCTTCAAGCGGTTCGTGGGGGCATCGATCGTCGATTATCAACGCCAGGTACGCCTGGAGCGGGCCTATGAAGCCCTGGCACGTGGGGAGTCCGGCTCGGTGTCGGAGGTGGCGTTGCGTCATGGGTTCAGCAACGCCGGGCGGTTTTCGCACTACTTCCAACAGGCCTATGGCGTGAGCCCCGCTCAGGTGCTGCGGGGAGTGTAAGCCCCCGCTCTGCAGAGCAGTGGGGGTCAGAACGCGTAGCTGGCCTTCAGGCTCCCGCTCACCCCATGGCTGTCACCGCCCCCCATGGCCGCCACTTCACCGCCCACGCTGAACGCACCCAGGTTGGCCATGAGGTTGACCGCGCCGGTGAACTGGTCGCGATTGTCGAACGCGGCGCGTTGTTCGATATCCAGCCCCAGCAGATGACCTTCGCTGTCCACCTGATGATCCCCAAGCACATGCTCGTAACCCACCGAGAAGCCCGGCACCAGCTGCCAGCCGCTGTCCAGGTGCACCGCCGCCAGGTTGCCCTGAAGGTTGGCCACGGCGCTGCGTCGGGTCTGCCCGGTGCCATCGACGTCCAGGGCCAGCTCGCTGCCTTTTTCAGTGAACCCCGACAGGTCCACATGACTGACCCTCACGCCCAGGCTCGGTTCCAGCACCAGCGCGCCGCTGTTCAGGCGATAGCCCAAGGCAACGCTCGCCCCCGCCAGGTTGCCGTGACTGTCGCCCTTGGCCCGGCCCAGGCCGCCGCCCAGATCGCGCTTGCTTTGATAGTCGAACCACCCGGCGCTGGCCTTGGCATCGATGAACAGCCCTCGCTCCAGGCTGCCGGGAGCGAAGCGGGCACCTGCACTGAGGAAGGTCAGGTCGGTGTCTGCCTCACCGCCAGCGCCGCCGACGTTGCCGTTGCTGTAACCGAAGCCGGCATGGGCACTGAGCTGCTCGGAAACGCGCTGGGTCACGCCGATCATCAGACCCTGGCTGTGCTCGTTGCTGCTTTGTGCGTGGGACGAGCCGTCGGTGCCCACATAGCCGGCCAGCGCCGTGCTCCACAGGCGCGACTGACCAGGCTTGAGGTCCGCGCCATGGGTGAAGGGCGCTGCTGCCTGGTCGATCATCGCGCCCTGGCGCAGCAGGTAGCTGGCCGCATCCGCATGCACCTGGCCCCCGACAGTGGATTCCAAGCCCCCCAAAGTGCCGGCATCGATGGCCGATTGCAGGTAGTAGTTGTAGGCGCTGTAAGTGCCAGAGAGCGAGCTGTCCTGCAGGTCCTGCAACAGACCTGCGCCGGCGGCAGCGTTGCCTTGCAGGCTGGCCTGGCCGGGCAGGCTGTTATAGCGGACCATCTTGCCGCGCAGCACGTAGATCGTTTCCTGGGACAGGCCCAGGCCCTGTTTGAGGTAGTTGTCCATGGTGCCGTAGCGCGCCTTGACCTCATCGAGCCCAGCCTGCAGGTAGCTGGCGTCCACGCCGATCATCGGCCCGTAGATCGCCGCCAGGTTCGGCGGCAGCGCTGCCAGCGTCGCCGCGATGCGGTCAGCGGTGTAGTCGTTGGTGGCCAGGTAGTTGGCCATGATGGTGGCGTCGTCCACCCCGGCGATGCTTTGCAGTACCGCAGCGGTCCAGCCGGTGCGGTCCTTGCCGGCGGTGCAATGGAACAATGTCGCGCCTTCGGCGCTGGCCAGTTCGTTGAACAGCACGGTGTACTGGCTACGCATGCCCGCGTCATAGACGAATGCGCGGTTGGTCTCCTTCATCATCGCAATCGCCTCGTCGGCGTTGTGGAACGTGGTGTTGGTGATGTCCACCCCCGAGGTGGTCGCACCGATGATGTCGATGTTCTGGTAGCGAACGCCGGGCGGCAGGCGGTCAGGCGTGACGGCGATCTCGTTGGGGGTGCGCAGGTCGAACACCTTGCCGATGTTCAGGCTGGTGAGGGTGGCCATGTCCGCGTTGGTCGGTGTCACGGCGTTGGTGCGGTAGAACACGCCGGCGCGCAGGGTCCCATTGTGGGCGGTGCTGTACGCGGTGGTGGTGCCGGCAATGTCGCGGAAGTTGTCCATGCCCACCAGGCGCGGAGTGTTGAGCGGGTCGGCGGCGTGAGCGGCGCCAATGGCGAGGGTGAGCAGGGACAGGGAACACAGGACGCGTGAATACACGGATCTAGCCTCGTTGTTGTGTAGGGGCTAGCCACTATTAGCGCGTTCCTTGGGCCGCGATATTGCACAGGCCCCTGGCAACGACGATGAGTGCGCGATCGGTCTGCGCGGTGCGCGATCTGTCTATCCACCTCCTGTTCTTGCAGGGCTCTCGAGGCCCATTCGCGTGCAAATCGACACCCACCTGGCCCCCGGTGAATCCTGTGCGAGCGGGTTAACCGAACTGCCGTGAACGGCACGGCCGGTGCCTTGCGCGGGCGAGGCTGCCAGGCAGCCTCAGGGTGGGTTTACACGCAGGCGTAGACCACCAGTTCCACCAGCATTTCCTCCCGCGCCAAACCGGCCACCACCACGGCTGCACGGTTGGGGTAGGGCGCATGGAAATAATCGGTGTACAGGCTGTTGACCGTGGCCAGGTAACTGCGGTCGGTGACGTAGATCAGCACTTGGGTCACGGCGTCCAGCGAGCTGCCGGCCGCCTCCAGGGTGTGCCGCAGATTGTCCAGGGTCTGGCGGGTCTGGGCCTCGATGCCGCCAGCGACGACCTGGCCGTGGGCGTCGATGGGAATCTGTGCGGTGTACAGAGTGCCATTGCCGACGACCGCCCATTCCAATGGGGCCTTGGAGGCGAACAGGTTGGTCTTGATCGCATGTTTCATGAAGGAAATTCCTGAGTGTTCGGTAAGGGTCAGTCGGCATCGCTGCCGCCGCCCGCGCCATGGCGGCGGGAGGCTTCGGTGCTTTCGACGAGGATGTGATCGGCCATCTGCTTGAGCCTGCGCCAGGTGTGTTCGCTGACCGTGAACCCTTGGTTGAGCAGGCTGTGGGTCGCGGCGACCGGAGCGATGGCCCGGGCAGGCCGACTGAACAACACCGTGATGCTTTGCTCGATCGCATCCCCGGCACCGGGCGGGGCGTCGCAGTGCAGTTGAGGATGGTTGGCGCCTGCGGCGAAGCTGGCCACATGGCGCTGGCGGGCATCGTCCCAGCGGGCCTGCACCTGCAGCCCCATCTCGGCCGCCCGGCTCAGGTAGCCCAGCAACAGCAGGCGGTTGTGGCAGTGGTGGATACGCAGCACCGCCTGACCGCTGCGCAGGGCCTTGCCCAGCGCCAGTTCCACTACGGTCGCGGCGCAACGCAGCACGCTCTGGCCCTTGGCGTCGATCACCAGCAGGGCGCTGTCTTCGTAGCACAGGGTGAACGGCTGCTCGGCTTCGCTTTGCAGGTAGTCCAGGGCTTTTTCCAGCGTGCCGATGCCGTCCAGCCCCTGCAGGTGCAACCAGCCGACCAGGTCGGCGGCGTCCTCGCAGTCGCCAGCGGCAAAGCCCATGCCTTCGAAGGCCTTGCGGCACATCACCTGGATTTCGTTGAGCGATACGCGCATGGTCACAGCCCCTCCTGCGGCATCACCGCGAAGTTCCAGTCGTCATCGAACGGCTGGCCGATGTCGCTGACCAGCGGCGCGCCCTGGAACAGCGTGATGCGTACCCAGCGACTGGACTTGGGGTCGAACTTGCCGGCGCCGAAGAACGCCAGTTTGCAGCGCAGCAGGTGGATCGGCAGCATGTCCTGGGCCAGCAGGTTGGCGCGGATTTCGCCATAGCTGGTATGGGCCATGCCTTGCAGGCGGCGCACCGTGCCCTTGAACGCCGGTTGGGCGATGAGGAAATGCGCGGTCAGTGCCTGGGGCTGCTCGCGCAGGTGCTCGACTAACGCTCCATGGCAGCGCTGGATATTGCGGGCGATGCCCAGTTGCATCTCTTTTTCGGCGCCCGGCTCCTCGGCGCGCATGCCCAGGCGCGGCTCTTCTTTTTCGGCCGAGCGGTACCAGAAGAAATGCTCGGCTTCGACATTGCCGAAGTCGTAGGCCAGGGCCCAGGCGTACTGCCGCTCGATGAGTTCACGTAACTGCGCAAGGGGCATCTGGGCATCCAGGCGCAGGCCTTCGACCACACCCATCTGCTCGGCCAGCGGCGTGACTTGCTCGGGGTACAGCTCCAGCAACAGGCTCACCAGCAGTTCCTGGCAACCTAGCCCGGCGTGGGCTTCGCTCCAGGCCAGCAGGCGCGGCCAGAGATCGTCGCCCGCCGGCTGGCCACCGAGCCAGTCGGCCAACGCCGACAGCTCGGCGAGGGTGCGCAGGTTTTGCTCATGCTGGCGCACATCTTCGGTCTGGGTCTGGCTCAGGTGCAGGTGGGCGCGGCTGAGCAACCGCTGAAGGCGGGCCAGATGCGCAGGTTCGGCCGATCGTGCCAGTACCTGCGCCAGGGCGGTTTCCCGCGTGCTGATCCAGCGCTCCACGAGCTGCGGGTGATTGATCAAAAAAGGCGCCATGCCCAGGCCCGTGGCATTGCCTACGCCCAGGTAGCGTTGCAGTGCCGGGGCCAGCTGTACCGCCCGTTGTGGGTTGAGCGCACGGGCCATGTGCTCGATCTGCTCGATGCTGAAATGGCGCAGCAGGTACACCGTGAACATCTGCGCGCTGAACGGCTGGTTGAAGTCCGGGTTGTCTTGCAGGCAACCAAAGTCGGCGATGCCGAACTTACCGTTGCCGTAGACGGCGGTGGTGCGGTAGAGGTAGCCCACCTCGGCCAGCTGACGCGGGTCCGGTTGCTGACCTTCGGCCAGCGCCGCCAGGAACCGGTCGAAATTGCGCAGGCTGCGGTTGGCCCGGGACAGCACCAGCACGCGGGCATCGAAGCGACCGGCTTCCTGCAGCGGCACGTTGCGCGCAAGGTCGTCCAGTTGCGCCGCGTCGACATCCCCGGCCACCAGCACGAAGGTCACGTCCCACTGGTCGGCGATCACCCGGTCGCTGCGCTTTTCCGGCGGCAGGTAGGCCGAGAAGATCACGCAGTGGTAATGGGCACTCGGCGTGTCGATGCGGTAAATCACAGTGCCGAAACCTTCGCCATCGAGGTCGAAGCGGCTGCGCTGGATCTGCCAGCGCTGGTTCATCATCCGCCGCATGCTGCTGCGCACGAAGCTCAGCGGGCTTTGGAAGTGGCTGCCCAACCGGGCCAAGTCCATGACCTGGTCGGCAGGGCGCAGCGTGGGGGTGGCAAGCACGGTGTTGGACATTGTTGTCGTACCTGGATGCATCATGTTCAGACGCCTTGTTCGCGGGCCATGTGCCGGGCGATGCGCACCGCATCCCACAACGCTGGCAGGATCACCAGCGACACCGGCACCGCGGTGATGACAATGAAGGACTGCAGGGCGGTCACGCCGCCTGCGCCGATGGTGATCAGCACCACCGCCGCCAGGCCCATGCCGATGGCCCAGAAGCCGCACAGCCATTTCTTCGGTTTATCGTTGCTGGACATCGCCAGCGCCACGGTGAAGGCCATGGCATCGCCGTTGGTGGCTACCGAGATGAAGCTCAGGAACAGGAACAGCGCGCTGATCAAGCCGCCCAGCGGCAGGTTCTGCGTCACGCCCAGCAGCAGGTCCTCGGGTTGGGCGCCATGAGCGGTGACAATGCCTGGGGTCTGCAACTCAAGGCCAATGCCGGTCCCGCCGACCACGGTGAACCAGAACATGGTCACCAACGGTGCGATGATCGACAGGGTCATGATGATCTCGCGGATGGTGCGGCCCCGCGAGATCCGCGCGACGTACAGCGCCACCATCGGCGCATAGCCGATGAACCAGCCCCAGTAGAACACCGTCCACCAGTCCAGCCACTTGGGATCGGCGCGGAACATCGTCATCGGGATGAAGTGCTCCACATGCAGGGCGAAGGCCTGCGGGAAACCGCCGAGGATGAACAGCGTCGGCCCGAACACCACCATGAACACCGCCAGGCCAATCATCAGCCAGACGTTGATTTCGCTGACGAAGCGGATGCCCTTGAGCCCTACCAGGCAGGAGACGGTGTACATCGCCGTGACCAGCACGATGGTGATCGATTGGGTGACGATGCCGTTGGGGACACCCCACACCGCATGCAAGGCGCTGCTGATCTGCAAGCCCAGGAAACCGATCGGGCCGATGGTGCCGGCGACCACCGCGATGATCGAGGTGGCGTCGGCCAGGGTGCCGATCGGGCCTTTGAGCGCGCGTTCGCCGAACAGCGGGTAGAGCAGGGTGCGCGGAGCCAGTGGCAAGCCTTTGTCGTAGTGCAGGTGCATCAGCACGATCGCCAGCAAGCTGCCGAGCACCGCCCAGGCCAGGAAACCCCAGTGCACGAAGGACTGCGCCAGGGCTGCAGTGGCCGCCGCTTCGCTGTGCGGTTGCACGCCCGCGAACAGCGGTGGCGGGCTGGCAAAGTGCATCAGCGGCTCGGCCGCGGCCCAGAAGGCGCCGCCGCCGGCCAGCAGGGCGCACATGATCACGGCGATCCAGTTGAAGGTGCTGATGTCCGGGCGTTGGGTCACGCCGCCCAGGCGTACGCGCCCGCACTTGGAAAAGCCAATGGCCAGGCTGACCACGAAGGTCGCCAGCATCAAGACCTGCCAATACAGGCCAAAGGCCTTGGTCGACCAGGCGAACAACGTGTTGACCAGGGCCGAGACCACATCGATGTCGATCAGGGCCGCCAACAGGAATGCGCCAAGGAAACCGCCGCTGATCAGAAACAGCGGCCAGTCGATGTCCCGCGACAGCGGCAGGCGCAGGGTCTGGTCGTCAGCCGGCAGGGTGGTTGGGTTTTTCATTTAGCCTCCGGAACCTGTGATTGTTGTTTTTGTAAGGCTGTCCGTGCGAGGGGCTCAGGCCTGCGCCGTGGTGGCGGATTCCAGCAGGCGCAACCAGTTCAGCCCCATGATCTTGCGCACGTCTTCCTCGGCAAAGCCACGGGCGCGCAGGCCCTGGGCGATGTTGGGGAAGTCGCGGCTGTCGCGGAACCATTGCAACGGCGCTGGCCAGTTGGCGTTGTCCTTGGAGCCTTCGCCGTAGTCTTTCTCCTTGCTCCAGCGGCCGTTGCGCATCCATTCGAGCACTGACAGCGGCTGTCCCTGGCACAGGTCGGTGCCGATGCCGATGTGCTCGACGCCCATCAGGTCGGCGGTACGCGCGACCATGTCGCAGAAGCTCTCCAGGGAGCACTCCGAAGCGCCCTTGAGGTGGAACGGGTAGGTGCTAAAGCCCAGCAGCCCGCCGGACTCGGCGATTGCGCGCAGCACCGCGTCGGACTTGTTGCGCTTGGCGGCGTGGAAGCTCGACGGGTTGGCGTGGGAGATGATCACTGGCCGGGTCGACAGCTCGATGGCTTCCAGCGTGCTGCGTTCGGCGCTGTGGGACATGTCGATCAGCATGCCGACGCGGTTCATCTCGGCGATCACCTGGCGCCCGAAGCGGCTGATGCCGTTGTCTTCGCGCTCGTAGCAACCGCTGGCCAGCAAGCTCTGGTTGTTGTAGGTCAGCTGCATGACGAACACCCCGAGCTGGCGGAAGACTTCCACCAAGGCGATGTCGTCCTCGATCGGCGAGCAGTTCTGGAAGCCGAAGAAGATCCCCACGCGGCCCTCTTCATGGGCCAGGCGAATGTCGCTGGCCGAGCGTACCGGGCGGATCAGTTCGGGCCAGGTCTCGAAGCGGCGGTTCCACTCGCCCAGGCGCGACAGGGTTTCGCGAGCGTTCTCGTGGTAGGCGATGGTGGCGTGCACCGCGCTCAGGCCACCGGCCTGCATTTGCTGGAATATCTCCGGGCCCCAGTTGGAGTACTGCAGGCCGTCGATCATCAAGAGGTCATGCATGGCGCGTATTCCTTCAGGGCCGCAGGTAGGTGGTCTTGACCACGGTGTAGAAGTCGCGGGCGTACTGGCCCTGTTCGCGCGGGCCGAAGCTCGACGCTTTGCGACCGCCGAACGGCACGTGGTAGTCGGTGCCGGCGGTGGGCAGGTTGACCATCACGCAGCCGGTCTGGGCGCGGCGCTTGAACTCACTGGCGTGGCGCAGGGACTGGGTGATGATGCCGGCGGTGAGGCCGTATTGGGTGTCGTTGAGCGTGGCTAGGGCCTCTTCGAAGTCGCGCACGCGGATTACGCAGGCGATGGGGCCAAAGACCTCTTCGCGGTTGATGCGCATGTCGTTGCGGCTGTCGATGAACAGCGCCGGGCGCATGTAATAGCCGTCGGTGTCCAGCTGCAGGCGTTCGCCGCCTTCGATCAAGGTGGCGCCTTCGGCCTGGGCCAGGTGCAGGTACTCCAGGTTCTGCTCCAGCTGGCGCGCATCGGCGACCGGGCCGATCTGCACCCCGGCTTGCAGGGCATGGCCGACCTTGAGCTGGCGCATGCGCAGGCGCAGGGCCTCGACAAAGCGGTCGTGGATTGCCTCGCAGACGATCAAGCGCGAAGACGCCGTGCACTTCTGCCCGGTGCCGAAGAACGCCCCGTTGAGCGCGCATTCCACCGCCAGGTCCAGGTCGGCGTCGTCCATCACCACCAGAGCGTTCTTGCTGCCCATCTCCAGCTGGCAGCGCACCAAGTTGCCGGCGGTGGCGACGGCGACGCGGCGGCCGGTTTCCAGGGATCCGGTGAAGGTCAGGGCGTCGATGTCGGCCGCGTTGACCAGGGTTTCGCCGACGCTGGCGCCGCTGCCCATGACCAGGTTGAAGGTGCCGGCGGGCAGGCCTTGGCGGCTGATGATCTCGGTCAAGGCCCAGGCGCTGGCCGGCACCAGATTGGCCGGCTTGAACACCACGGCATTGCCGAAGGCCAGGGCCGGGGCGATCTTCCAGGCCGCCGTAGCCATGGGGAAGTTCCACGGGGTGATGATGCCTACCACGCCCACTGGCTCGCGGTGCACTTCGATATCGATCCCTGGACGCACGGAGGCGGCGGTCTCGCCCATCTGGCGCAGCACTTCGGCGGCGTAGTAGTGGAAGAACTGGCCGCTGCGGTAGACCTCGCCGATGCCTTCGGCCAGCGGCTTGCCTTCTTCACGCGAGAGCAGCTCGCCGAGTTCTTCCTTGCGGGCGATCAGCTCGTCGCCGATGGCCATCAGCACCTGCTGGCGGGCCTCAAGGCCCGAGGCGGCCCACAGGGGTTGCGCGGCGCGGGCGGCCTGGATGGCCTGGCGGGCCTGTTCGGCGCTGGCCTGGTGGTACTCGCCGATCAGGTCGCGAGTATCCGAGGGGCTGTGATTCGCCAGGGTGGCCTGGCCTTCGCACCACTGGCCATCGATGTAGTTCTTGTACGTCATGGATGAAAGCCTCCGTTTGCCTGGCTCTCATCTTGCGAGCAATATGCAGCAAATAAAAATTAATAAAAAAAATGCTTTGATAAGGATCGCTAACCATGCTGCCCGAACTGAAGATTGCCCAACTGCGCTATTTCGTGCTGGTCGCCGAACTCAAGAGCTTCCACGCCGCCGCACGCCAGGCGTTTCGCACCCAACCGGCCATTTCCCTGGCGGTGCGGGAGCTGGAGCAGAAACTGGGCCAGGCCCTGGTCGAGAAGGGCGGTGGCCGCGTGGAGCTCACGCCGTTCGGCGAGCATTGCCTGCCGCTGTTTCGCGGCTTGATCGAACACCACGACCGCATCGCCCGCGAGGCCACCTTGCTGGCCCGGCACGAGATCGGCCAGGTCAGCATCGCCACCGTGCCCTCGGTGGCCAGCCGTTTGCTGCCAGGGCCGTTGGCGCGTTTCGTGGCCGAGCACCCGAACGTGCAGGTCAGCATCCAGGACGGCACCGCCGAAAGTGTCCAGCAACTGCTGGCCAGAGGGCAGGTGGATTTCGGCATCAGCAGCCTGTGGATGGAGGATGAGCAGATCGAGTTCGCGCCCATCGCCCATGACCAGGTGGGCGTGGTGTGCCGGGCCGATCATCCGCTGGTGCAGGTGGGTGAGGCCCTTCATTGGTCGCAATTGCAGGGCCTGCCGATGATCGGCAACGGCACCTCGCGGCTGCTCGAAGGCACGGATGCGGCGTGTTTGCTGGAGCACAGCCGGTTGTTCGTCTCCAACATGATTTCGTTGATCGCGATGCTGGAAGAAGGGGTGGGGGTCAGCACCTTGCCGTACCTGGCGTTTCCGCTGGAGAACGAGAAACTCGCCTTCCTGCCGTTGGCCGCGCCCAAGGTAGAGCGCCAGATCGGCATGCTCACCCGCAAAGGGCGCAGCCTGTCACCGGCGGCGGGGGCGCTGATGGCGTTCTTGCGGGCGCAGTTGCCGAGCACTGAATGAAGGCCTGGGCGTGCACCGCTGACAGATGTTGCACGGCCTGTGTGGGAGCTCCCCCGCAAAGCTAGGGCACCGGCTGCGCCGGTGTTCGCGGGTAAACCCGCCCCACAGGTTCTCCGGTGTTCTCAACAACACCGCTGTGTCTGTGGGAACTGCGCCAGGGCTGGTATTTGCACGGTTGAGCCCCGGCGCTGACCTGCGGGTTTACCCGCGAATAGGTCGGAACTGTCAACAAATAATTAGCTTATTTGCCGTTGCCGTTGCCGTTGCCGTTGCCGTTGATGCGCGATGGACCAGGCACCACCAATCGCGACCTCAGGAGGCCGAGTGGAGGTGTCTGGAGGGGCAGGCGCGTAGCGCCCTTCGGCGAGAGCCGAAGTCGCGAGATGGAGGCTGGCGCAGCCAGCCGGAGGCCGCGAAGCCCCGCAAGACACCGCAACGAGGGAATCCCGGCGCGCAGCGCCGGGGCCGGATGTGGGAGCCAGCGGTTTTTGCCTACTTTTGCCCAAGAGCAAAAGTAGGTCGCCGTAAAGGCGAAAAGCGCCAGTGGCGCCACCGCTAAAACCGGATATTCACCCAAACTGAAAGCCCAAGCCCAAGCCCAAGCCCAAGCCCAACTCCCCCCCGCTGCGCAAGCCGTTCCCGTTGTTCGCCAAACGCGCCGAGCTCAAGTACGGCATCTCTGCCCGCGAGCTGTTGGTCGAGCTAGGCCGCCGAGGCACCGTAGGCGGCCAGGAAGACATGATCGAAGACCTCGCCCTGACCCTCTCCCGCGCCCGAGGCGTGCTGCCGACCTGAAATCCCACGGGGCTGCTGCGCAGCCCTTTCGCGGCACAAGGCCGCTCCTACACCCGTACAGCTCAACCCATGTCCTACACGGATTGCGCAGTATCTGTAGGAGCGGCCTTGTGCCGCGAAAGGGCCGTGCAGCGGCCCTAGGATGTGGCGGCATGGGGCTGCGTTGCAGCCCATCGCAGGCTTCGCCAGCGCCTACACGTGTTTGCGCCGATTGTCAGGTCAACGCTTGGCCTTGTTCTGTGGTGCCTCCTTCGCGGGTAAACCCGCTCCCACAGGGATTGCGCAAGTCTTGAGAGCAGTGCAATTCCGGTGGAAGCCGACGAAGCCTGGGCGGGTATTTGCCCGGCTGAGCCGTGTCAAGGAATACCAACCGAAGGCGATTCGAGGTTGTCCAGCACCATAGAATCTCCCACAGGTACCGCGTCGCGCTTGAATCGGTGGAAACCTGCAAGGGGCTGCCAAGCAGCCCCCGACGTCAGCGTGAGGTCTCGACGCGCAGCACTTCGGTGTAGATGGCATCGACCGTCTGGCCGACCTTGAGGTTCTTCATGCGGGCCTGAAGGTCGGGGTTCTCGACCTTGACCACCTGCACTTTGCCTTCTGGCGGCAGCAGGGTCACTTCATGGTTCTTCAGGTCGATCTTGCTGATCTTGGAAGTGACCTTGACCTGGCGGAACGCCTCGCCGCCGGGGTTGGGGTTGTCCTTGGTGGCGCGGATGGTGCCGGATTCCTCGCTCATCTTCGGCGCGCCGCCGACCTCGGTATTGAGTGCGTAGGCGACCGCCCGGGTCACGTAGATGTCCACGTTGTCCCCCACCTTGAGGTTGGGCAGGGCCTTGGCTTTTTCGGTGAGCTGGAAGGTCACGGGTTTCTTGTTGGGGCCTTCGACGGTGACTTGGTAATTCGGTGCATCGACCGCCAGTACATGGGTGGAGACGTGGCTTTCCAGGGCTTCACTGCCCAGCGGCAGCGGGGCCGCAACGGCGGTGAAACTGGCGGCGCAGGTCAGCGAGGCAAGGGCGAGGGAGCGGGTGAATTTCATCGGGCTTCTTTCCATGTCGTCGATTCCGGTTAGGCGTGCGCTACGCACGCGCCTACCAAGCATAGCCAGCCACTGGCGATATGCCTGCTACCTGGACAGCCCGTGACGAAGCGCCGCAGCTGTCACCAAATGAAAAACCCGTGTCGTCGGATGCGAAGCACCTGCCGGGCGCAGCGCTTAGAGTCCAATCAACCTGAACTGACGCAGTGCGTCCAGATCGATCGATTGGAGTGAGAGCATGGCCAAAGTCGTACGCTTCTATGAACCTGGCGGTCCCGAGGTATTGCGCTATGAAGATGCCGAGGTCGGCGAGCCCGGACCGGGCCAGGTGCGCTTGCGCCATGTGGCGGTGGGCCTGAACTATGCCGATACGTATTTTCGCAATGGCACCTACCCGATCCCGATGCCCAACGGCATCGGCGTCGAGGCGGCCGGCGTGGTGCAGGCGGTGGGCGAGGGCGTGACCGGCGTGGTGGTGGGCGACCGGGTGACCTACACCGGCTTTCTCAACACCCTGGGCGCCTACTGTACCGAGCGCCTGATCCCGGCCAATGCACTGATCAAACTGCCGGAAACCATCGCCTTCGAAACCGCGGCGGCCATGACCATGCGTGGCCTGACCTCGGCCTACCTGATGCGCCGGCTGTACGACTTCAAGCCCGGTGACACGGTGCTGCTGCACGCCGCCGCCGGTGGCGTCGGCCTGATCGTCTCGCAGTGGGCCAAGCTGTTGGGCGTGAACGTGATCGGCACGGTGTCCACCGAGGCCAAGGCCGAGCTTGCCCGCGCCCACGGCTGCACCCACATCATCAACTACAGCGTCGAGGATGTGGCCAAGCGCGTGCGCGAACTCACCGACGGGGTCGGCGTGAACGTGGTGTTCGACAGCGTTGGCCGCAGCACCTTCATGGCCTCGCTCGATTCGCTCAAGCGTCGCGGGCTGATGGTCTGCGTCGGCACCGCCTCCGGCACCATCGAGCCGTTCGACCCGCAGTTGCTGGCGATCAAGGGTTCCCTGCACCTGACCCGCCCGGCGCTGGCCGACTACATCGCCGATCCGGCCGAGAAGGCCGATCTTGCCGGCGAGCTGTTCGACCATGTCAGCAGCGGCCGCATCAAGATCGAGATCAACCAGCACTACGCCTTGCAGGACGCGGTCCAGGCCCATCGTGACCTGGAAGCACGCAAAACCACCGGCTCGTCGATCTTCATCATCTGAAGAGGGCAACACCATGCACGTAGAACAATTGACCTGCGCCATCGGTGCCGAGCTGATCGGGGTCAAGCTGGCGGACGCGATCCACGACGATGCTCTGTTCGAGCAGATCCGTGCGCAATTGCTCAAGCACCGCGTGCTGTTCCTGCGCGACCAGACCATCACCCGCGCCGAGCATGTGGCCTTCGCCCGGCGCTTCGGTGAGCTGGAGGACCACCCGGTGGCCGGCAGCGACCCGGACCACCCAGGCCTGGTGCAAATCTACAAACGCCCCGACCAGCCGGCCGATCGCTACGAAAACGCCTGGCACACCGACGCCACCTGGCGCGAGGCCCCGCCCATGGGCTGTGTGCTGCGCTGCGTGGAGTGCCCGCCGGTAGGGGGCGACACCATGTGGGCGAACATGGTGCTGGCCTACCAGAACCTGCCGGACGAGGTGAAAGCCAAGATCGAAGGCCTGCGCGCGCGCCACAGCATCGAGGCGAGCTTCGGCGCCGCCATGGCGCTGGAAAAGCGCCTGGCCTTGAAGGCCCTGTACCCCGACGCCGAGCACCCGGTGGTGCGCACCCACCCGGAAACCGGGGAGCAGGTACTGTTCGTCAACGCCTTCACCACCCATTTCACCAACTACCACACCCCGCAGCGGGTGCGCTTCGGCCAGGATGCCAACCCCGGTGCCGGAGACCTGCTGCGCTATCTGGTCAGCCAGGCCTACTTGCCCGAGTACCAGGTCCGCTGGCGCTGGTCGCCGGGCAGCATCGCCATCTGGGACAACCGCAGCACCCAGCATTACGCGGTCATGGACTACCCGCCCTGCCACCGCAAGATGGAGCGGGCCGGGATCAAGGGCGATCGCACTTTCTGAGTCACCCGTCGCCGGCTGGTGGCACCAGGACAATAACAATAGCGAGGACAACTTCATGCAATTCTTCGACGACTCGTTGCACCCGGAAAACATGGAAAAGGTGGTGATCACCGTGGCCCCTTATGGCCCGGAGTGGATGCCTGAGGACTTCCCCGAGGACATTCCACTGACCATGGACGAGCAGGTGCAAAAGGCAGTCGACTGCTACGAGGCCGGCGCCACCGTGCTGCACCTGCACGTGCGCGAGCTGGACGGCAAGGGCTCCAAGCGCCTGTCCAAGTTCAACGAGCTGATCGCCGGCGTGCGTGAAGCGGTACCGGACATGATCATCCAGGTGGGCGGCTCGATTTCCTTTGCCCCGGAGAGCGAGGGCGAGGCGGCCAAGTGGCTGTCCGACGACACCCGGCACATGCTGGCCGAGCTGACGCCCAAGCCCGACCAGGTGACGGTGGCGATCAACACCACCCAGATGAACATCATGGAGCTGCTGTACCCCGAGTACCTCGAAGGCACTTCCCTGGCCCATCCGGCCATCCAGGCGGCCTACAGCGAAATGACCGTGCCAGCCGGGCCGGCCTGGGTGCGCGAGCACCTGCGTCGCCTGCAGGCCAGCAACATCCAGCCGCACTTCCAGCTGACCGGCATGCATGCCCTGGAAACCCTCGAGCGCATCGTGCGGCGGGGCGACTACATGGGCCCGCTGAACCTGACCTGGATCGGCATCGGCGGCGGTTTCGACGGCCCCAATCCGTTCAACTTCTTCAACTTCATCCACCGCGCGCCGGATGGCTGCACCCTGACCGCCGAATCGCTGCTCAAGAACGTGCTGCCGTTCAACACCATGGCATTGGCCATGGGCCTGCACCCGCGCTGCGGCAACGAAGACACCATCATCGACCAGCACGGCAAGCGCTTTACCTCGGTGCAGCAGATCCAGCAGACCGTGCGCGTGGCCCACGAGCTGGGCCGGGAAATTGCCACCGGCAAAGAGGCCCGCGCCATCTACCGCATTGGCGAGCAGTACAGCAGCATCGAGCAGACCCTCAAGGCCAATGGCATGGCGCCCAACCGCCAGCCCGGGCGCAAGGGCGTGCCGCAACGCGCCTGATAGCGTGCGGGCCCTGTGCCTTAAAAAGGCGGCCCAGGTTTTTTGGCTTCATCTCATAACAACAAAAACAACATCCACGCCAGATACCCCAAGGAGGCACCATGGCCGCCTATCTCGCCAGCGCCGCAGACGATGACGCTGACACTCCCCGTGGCATATCCAGGCGATATGCCTGGAT
Organism: Pseudomonas sp. CK-NBRI-02; assembly: GCF_008124495.1. NCBI lineage: Bacteria > Pseudomonadati > Pseudomonadota > Gammaproteobacteria > Pseudomonadales > Pseudomonadaceae > Pseudomonas > Pseudomonas sp. CK-NBRI-02. Next base: position 94,928 of record NZ_VSJH01000003.1, read on the forward strand.
GGTCTTTGCCCTGACCTTTGGCCTGTTGATCTCCGACTACATGTCGCGACAGGTACTCAATGCGGTCTTTCCTTTGCTCAAGCAAGAGTGGGCCCTGAGCGACAGCCAGCTGGGGCTGCTCAGCGGCATCGTCGCGCTGATGGTGGGGCTTCTGACCTTTCCGCTGTCGCTGCTGGCCGACCGCTTCGGCCGAGTCCGCAGCCTGGTGCTGATGGCCGTGCTCTGGAGCCTGGCCACCTTGGGCTGCGCCCTGGCGCAGAACTACCCGCAGATGTTCGTGGCGCGGTTTCTGGTGGGGGTGGGCGAGGCGGCCTATGGCAGCGTCGGCATCGCCGTGGTGGTCGCGGTGTTCCCCCGCGACTTGCGCGCCACCCTGGCGGGCGCCTTCATGGCCGGCGGCATGTTCGGCTCGGTGCTGGGCATGGCCTTGGGCGGGGTGCTGGCCGAGCACTTCGGCTGGCGTTGGTCGTTCGCCGGCATGGCGCTGTTCGGGTTGCTGCTGGCCCTGATCTACCCCCTGGTGGTCAAGGAGGCCAAGGTCGCGCCGCGGCGGCTGGACAAGGCCCTGTGCAAGGCAGCCCGGCCGCTGCGCACCCTGTACAGCAGCCGCTCGGTGATCGCCGCCTACGTCGGCAGCGGCCTGCAGCTGTTCGTCGGCGGCACGGTGATCGTGTGGATGCCCAGCTACCTGAGCCGCTACTACGCCATGGGCACCGACCGGGCCGGGGTGATCGCCGCGATCATCGTGCTGTGCAGCGGTGTGGGCATGATTCTCTGCGCCATGCTCTGCGACCGCCTGGGGCGGGTACGCCAGGACCGCAAGATCAGCCTGGCCATCGCCTATTGCCTGGGCAGTTGCCTGCTGCTGTCGGTGGCCTTCGCCTTGCCCACGGGCACGGCGCAACTGGTGCTGATCTGCCTGGGGATGATGGTCGCGGCGGGCACCAGCGGGCCGTCCAGCGCCATGGTCGCCAACCTGACCCACTATTCGGTGCACGGCACGGCGTTCGCCACCCTGACCCTGGCCAACAACCTGCTGGGGCTAGCCACCGGGCCGCTGATCACTGGCCGCGTATCCGATGTGCTTGGCCTGCACGCGGCGATGCAGTTGGTGCCGTTGATGAGCCTTGGCGCTGCGCTGGTGTTCTTCATCGCCAAGCGTCACTACCACCGGGACATGGCCCGTTTGCAGGACAACGAGCCACCCCTGGTCCCCGGAGCGCAGCCATGATGCAGACGGTGACGTTGGAGGTGTTCTTTGACTTCATTTGCCCCTGGTGCCTGATCGGCCAGCGCCATCTGGACCAGGCCCTGGCGCGGTTGCGTCGCGAGCAGCCGCAGCGCCAGGTCCGGGTGCACTGGCGGGGAGTGCAGTTGTTGCCTGGTCTCCCTGCTGAAGGGGTGCCGTTCGAGGCGTTCTACCGCGAGCGGCTGGGCAGCGAAGAAGCTGTGCGCCAGCGCCAGGCCCAGGTGCGCGACGCGGCGAGCGCGGTGGGTGAGCACATCGACTTTGCCCGGATCCGGCGCATGCCCAATACCGCCAATGCCCATCGCCTGTTGCAGCGCGTGCAGGCGCTGGGCAACCGGCAACAGGCCGATGCCTTGCTGATGCGATTGTTCGCGGCGTATTTCCATGAAGGGCAGGACTTGGGCGATCGCGCCACCTTGCTCGCTATCGCCCAGGGCTGTGGCCTGATGCCCGCGCAGGTTACCGACTGCCTGCGCGAGGATGCACGGACGTTCGTGGGCGAGCAGGGTCGGGCGGCGGGTGGGGTGCCGTGTTTTGTGGTCGACCGGCGTCGCGTGGTGTCGGGCGCGCAACCTGCTGATGTGTTGTTCGAGGCCTTGTGCGAGGCGCAGCCGGCATGAGCCGGCGTGTCGCGGTGCCGCCGGGCAAGTTGCCGCCGCGTAACGGCAGGGCATTGTTCGAGTACCAGGAAAAAAGCCTGGCCTTGTTCGATGTCGAAGGTGTGCTCTATGCCATCGACGACAGTTGCCCGCACCAGGGGGCCTCGCTGTGCGGCGGGCGGCTGGAAGGGCGGACCATCCAGTGTTGCGCCCATGGGCTTCGCTTCGACCTGGCCAGCGGGTACCTGCTCAATTCCACGGCACTGAAGGTGGCCCGTTATCCGGTGGAGCGGGAAGGGGAGTCCGTGTTCATCCTGCTCGAGGCCGAGGTGGTCTGTTGATCCCTGGGGCAGCCGCGCAGCCCATCGCGGGACAAGCCCGCTCCTACAGGTCCAGCGCCATCTCTTGTAGGAGCGGGCTTGTCTCGCGATGGGCCGCGCAGCGGCCCCAAAAACCTCAATGCGCCGCCGATTGGGGATGCTGGGCCCGCCAGCTGGCCGGTGGCATGCCGAACTGGGCGATGAACCAGCGGGTGAAGGAGCTGGGCATCGAATAGCCGAGCATGTCGGCGATGCGTCCCAACGAGTAATTGGGGTTCTCCAGGTAGCGCAGCACCAGGTCGCGACGCACGCCGTTGACCAGGTCGCTGAAGGTCACGCCACAGTCCTCCAGGCGCCGCTGCAGCGTGCGCACGTTCATGCCTTGGGTCTGCGCCACCTGTTCGATGGTGGCGCGGCCCATGGGCAGCAGCAGATAGATGGTCTTGCGCATTTCCAGCTCCAGCGACGGTGTGCCGCTGGCCTGCAGGGTGTCCAGGTAGCGCTGGGCCAGGCGTGCCATGGCTTCGTTGGCCAACGGGGTGGTGGTGTCCAGGTCGGTCGCCGGGCACACGATGCCGTTGAACTCACTGCCGAACACCAGCTTGCAGCCGAAGATACGCCGGTGGATCGTCGGATCGGCGGGCGCGGTATGGGTGAAGTTGGCGCTGATCGGCCGCCAGTGCGCGCCCAGCAGGGCCGCGCACAGGCGCAGCATCACGCCGATGGCCAGTTCCGTGGCCTGGCGACTGCCGTGGGCGCGGTCGGTGACCACCTCTTCGCGAATGATCACTGTCTTGCCGGCTTCCTCGACATGGATGGCCAAGGCGTCGTTGAGCAAGTGCCGATACTGCACGATCACCTGCAAGGCATCGCGCAGGGTGCGCTGGTGGCTGAGCAGCAGGCTGATCTCGCCGAAGTCCGACAACTGGCGCAGTTCTGCCATGCGCAGGCCGAAGGTCTCGCAATGGCTGGCCTGTGCCGAAGCCTCCAGCAAGGCGATCACCGTGGCGGCAGGGATGCGCTGGTTGGGGTCGTCCAGAAGGCTGGCGCTGAGCCCGACTTGGGCCAGCAAGGCATGGGGGTTCAGCCCCAGATGACGGGACACTTCGAGGTAGTTGGTCAGGCTTGCAGCACGTACGAGGGCGGTCATTTTATTGTTTTCCACGCGTTCTCATTAGGTGACCCGCGACGGCCCACGGGTCTCTTCTTATAGCTCGGGTGTCACCAAATGAGAAGCTGCTGTTGGTCTGGAAATTTCGGCCATTTCCCCATAACCCAGGCGATGCCGACCCCCGGCAAAGTCGCTGTCATCAAATGAAAAGTCACTGACGCCCAATGTAAAGCGCCTGTTTGGACCGCTCATTACTGTGAGGTCCAACGCGCCCCTGCGACCAGGTGGCGCACCACCCCTGGCTGAGGTGCCGACGTGGAAAAACTGCATACCAACGCGACCGTCTTGATCGTTCCCGGCCTGCGCGAGCACGTTGCCGAGCATTGGCAGACCTTGCTCCACGCACGCCTGGCCAAGGTGCGTACGGTGCCGCCGCTTAAGGTCAATGGCCTGGACTGCACTGCCCGGGTCGAGGCGATCCAGCGTGAGATCGAGCAGATCGACGGCGACGTGGTGCTGGTGGCCCACAGCGCCGGGGTGCTGATGGTGGCCCACTGGGCGACGCGCCATCAGCGACCGATCAAGGGCGCGCTGCTGGCCGCACCGCCGGACTTGCAGGCCCAGTGGCCCGCCGCCTATCCAAGCCCCGAACGCCTGCAGGAAAACGGCTGGACACCCTTGCCGCTCGCGCCGTTGCCGTTCCCCAGCATCGTCGCGGCCAGCAGCAACGATCACCTGGCCAGCCTGGACGCCGCCGCCGCCATGGCCCAGGCCTGGGGCAGCGAGTTGCTGGCGCTGGGCGCGGTCGGTCATCTCAACCCGGCTGCCGGTTTTGGCCCCTGGCCCCAGGCCGAGGCCCTCATCCAGCAACTCGACCGCTGACACCGTAATACCGCAACACCGCTTGACCAACGCCCGCGCATGACGGGCGGTGAACAGAACAATAACAATAACCGGAGTCACGCAATGCCCAAGTCACGCACCCACTGCCTGTTGGCCTGCACCGTTGGCCTGCTCACCTTGCCTGGTGCCCAGGCTTTCGAAGTCGATACCGGCCATGAGGACTGGTCCGTTCGCCTGGACAACACCGTCAAGTACAACTACGGCGTCCGCACCGAGAGCGCCGACAAGCGCATGCTGGCCACGCCGAACAACAACGACGGCGACTACAACTTTCGCAAGGCCGGTACCACCGTCACCAACCGGGTCGACCTGCTGACCGAACTGGATGTGATCTACCAGCAGCGCATGGGCTTTCGTGTCAGCGCTGCCAGCTGGTACGACAAGGCCTACGACAACACCGGTTCCAATTCCAACCCCTTCGTCAACGGCAACGGCGAGCAATCGGGCATCAACCCCAGCCTCAATGGCCTGCCCGGCACCGGTGTGCCGCTGGGCAGCCCGCACCTGAGCAACTACGCCCAGCGCTACTACAGCGGGCCGTCCGGTGAAGTGCTCGATGCGTTCGTGTTCATGCGCACCGAGGTGGGCGAGGCATCCGAACTCAGCGGCAAACTCGGCCAGCACAACCTGTTCTGGGGCGAGACCCTGCTCAACCCGGTGCATTCGCTGAGCTATGGGCAGTCCGGCCTGGACCTGGCCAAGCTCGCGGCCTCGCCCGGCACCGAGGCCAAGGAGCTGTTCGTGCCGCGCAACCAGCTGTCGGCCTCGTTTTTGGTCAATCCCGAGTTGACCCTGGGTGCCCAATACTTCCTGGATTGGGACGCCGCGCGGCTGCCGGAGGCGGGCACCTATTACGGCGGCTCTGACCTGGTGGGCGAGGGCGCCCAGAGCTTCCTGCTCGGCCACACCGGCACCCCAGGGCTGATTCCGGTGCAGGGCGCCTTGACCAACATTCGCCGTGGCCACGATCTCACCCCGCGCAAGCGCGGCGACTGGGGCGTCATGGCCAAATGGTCGCCCGAATGGCTGGATGGCACCTTGGGCTTCTACTATCGCAAGAGCTCGGAGATCCTGCCCCAGGCCTGGCTCGATGCCCGCGGCCTGACCGTCGCCCGCGGCCCGTTCGGCAACCCGCCGGCCGGGCTGCAGGGCGCCGTGGGCAACCTGTACAACTCGTTGCAGAGCGCCACGTACCAGTTCGCCTATGCCGACGACATCGACATCTATGGCTTGAGCCTGTCCAAGGACGTCGATGGCATCAGCGTCGGCAGCGACCTGAACATCCGCCACAACATGCCGCTCTCGAGCATCCCGGCGATCGTCAGCGCGCCTGGTCAGGGCGGCCTGGGCAACGGCTTCGGCCTGTTGCCGCCGCGCCTGCCCAGCAGTGGCGTGGTCTACGAGACCCCACACGATGGCGACAGCATGAGCGCCACCGGCGACACCCTGCACTGGACCCTAAACGGCCTGATGAGCATCGGCGACACGCCGCTGTTCGACTCGGCGACCCTGTTGGGCGAGTTGTTCTACAGCAACCTGCTCAAGCTCGATAGCCACAACGAGGCCTTGTACAAGGGCAAGGGCAGCTACCGCGGCATCGACAAGCCCACCCGTGACAACTGGGGCATCGCGGTCAACTTCACCCCCACCTGGTACCAGGTGTTCCCCGGCGTGGACATGAGCCTGCCGTTGTCGATCAACGTCGGCCTGGACGGTGTGTCGCCGGTCCAGGGCGGTGGCGCCGAAGACACCGGCAACTACGCCGTCGGTGTGAGCGCTGCGCTCTACAACCAGTATTTCGTCGATCTCAAGTACGTCGACAGCTTCGGCAAGGCCGAGTCCTGCAAGGACGGCCAGACCGACGGCTCGACCCCCAATGCCCTGGATGGTGAGCAGGATTACACCTGCTATGGCGGCGGCTACGCCTCCTTCTCCGGTGGCGGCGCCACCACCGAGGACCGTGGTGCGCTCTACCTGACCCTCAAGACCACCTTCTGAGTACAGGAACCCCCAATCATGAAAACGTTGCACAACACCCTGCTGGCCTCGTGCCTGTCACTGCTCGCCCTCAATGTCGCCCAGGCGGCAGTCTCCAGTGACCAGGCCGCGCGCCTGGGCACCAGCCTGACGTCGGTGGGGGCCGAAAAGGCTGCCAGCGCCGACGGCAGCATCCCGGCCTATCAGGGCGGCCTGGTCACCCCGCCGGCCAGCTACCAGCAGGGCGCTAGCATGCGCCCGGACCCCTTCGCCAGCGAGAAGCCGCTGCTGGTGATCAACGCTGCCAACGCCGAGCAGTACAAGGCGCAGCTCACCGCCACCACCCTGGAGCTGCTCAAGCGCTTCCCCACCTTCCAGGTGGATGTCTACCCGACCCACCGTACCGTCGCGCTGCCGCAGCCGGTGCTGGACAACACCCTCAAGAACGCCACCGGCGCCCGCAGCCAGGAGGGCGGTACCGCGGTGGACAATGTGCTGCCGGGCATCCCGTTCCCGATTCCGCAGACCGGCGCCGAGGCCATGTGGAACTTCCTGCTGCGCTACCAGGGCGTGAGCATGACCGCCAAGTACGACTCCTGGAACGTCGATGCGGCCGGCAAGGCCACCTTGTCCACCACAGGCCAGGCCAACATCAGTTACCCGGTCTATGAAGACATGGGCAAGACCATCGGCGCCAAGGACACCTACTACCAGATGAAACTGGTGTACACCGCCCCAGCCCGCCGCGCCGGCGAAGCGATGATGCTGCGCGACGCCGCCAACCCCCTGGCCCAGCCACGCAGCGCCTGGCAGTACCTGCCGGGCCAGCGCCGGGTGAAGCTGGCGCCGAACCTGGCCTACGACACGCCTAACCCGGGCACTTCGGGCTCGGGCACCTACGATGACGTGTTCGTCTTCAACGGCGCCCTGGACCGCTACGACTGGACCCTGGTGGGCAAGCAGGAAATGTACGTGCCGTACAACACCTACAAGCTGACCTACAACACCGATGTCAGCCAGCTGACCACGCCCAACCACCTGGCGCCGCAGTTCGTGCGCTGGGAGAAGCACCGGGTCTGGGTGGTGGAGGGCAAGCTCAAGGACGGCGCGCGCCACATCTACCACAAGCGCCGCTTCTACCTCGATGAAGACAGCTGGGTCGCCCTGGCCTCGGACCAGTACGACGCCCGTGGCCAGCTGTACCGTGGCTCGTTCGCCTTCCTCACCCAGAGCTATGACAAGACCACCCCCGATGCCACGCCGTTCATGATCTACGACCTGATCGGTGGCACCTACAACCTCAATGGCGTGGTCGGTGCCTACGGCGGTATCCGCTACATCGACCCCCTGTCCAAGACCCAATGGTCGCCCGAGTCCCTGGCGGGGGCCGGTATTCGCTGAGTGCCTGGGGCCTGCGCGGCTGCCTTGCGCAGGCCTCGTCCGACGAATCGGGAGGTTCGGGATGTCTGTCTTCAAATCAAGCGCCCAGGTGCTGATGCTCTGTGCCGCCCTGCAGGGCCTGGCCCAGGCCGCGCCCTACGTGGATGTGCTGGACCTGCCAGCGATGCCCAGCGCGCTGGCGCCGGTCAGCCCCTTGCGCGATGTGGGCCGTGCCGGTGAGCGGCTGGTGGCTGTCGGTCCGCGTGGGCACATCGTGTATTCCGATGACCACGGCGCGCACTGGCAGCAGGCTCAGGTACCGGTCAGCGCCGACCTCAATGCGGTGAGCTTCCCCACTCCCCGCAGTGGCTGGGCCGTGGGCAACGACGGGGTGATCCTGCACAGCGGCGATGGCGGCGAGCATTGGGAAAAACAACTGGACGGTCGCGTGCTCGCAGAGCAAGTGCTCGCCTGGTACCTCGCCCAGGCCCAGGCCGCCCCGCAGGATGAACGCTGGGCCGCCTGGGTGGCCGAGGGCGAGCGCCTGGTGGCCGAAGGCGCTGACAAGCCGCTGCTGGATGTGTGGTTCACCGATGAGCAGCACGGCTTTGCCGTCGGCGTGTTCAATCTGCTGCTGCACACCACTGACGGCGGGCGCAGCTGGACGCCCTGGCTCGAGCGCAGCGACAACCCCCAGGGTCTGCACCTGACCAGTCTGGCGCAGGTCGACGGCGCGCTGTACATCACCGGCGAGCAGGGCCTGCTGCTCAAGCTCGATGCCGCCGGCCAGCGCTTCACCCGGCTGGCCACGCCCTACAGCGGCACGTTCTTCGGCATCACCGGCAAAGCGGGGGTGCTGCTGGCCTACGGCCTGCGCGGCCATGCCTACCGCAGCACCGACGGCGGCCTGAACTGGCAGCCGGTGAACACGGGCCTGGCCACCAGCCTCACCGCTGCCAGCCTGGACAGCCACGGCCAGTTCTGGTTGTCGAGCCAGGCCGGTGACCTGCTGCAAAGCCGCGATGGGGGCGCCAGTTTCATCCTGGTGCGCCAAACCTCGCGCACCCCCGTGAGTGCCAGCGCCTTCGACACCGCCACCGACCTGGTGCTGGTGGGCGAGCGCGGCGTACGCACGCTGGCGCTTCAGTAAGCGCCACCCATAACAAGAGAAAACCCTGATGGCCGATATCCAACAAGACACCCTGCCGGTGATCCGCAACCTCGAAGATTTCGACACGCGCTCGGGCAACGGGCTGGAGCGCCTGGTGTTCAACCATCGCCTGGCGTTCGTGCTCGCCATGTGCTTGGCCACCCTGGTGCTGGGCTACGTGGCGCTGACCCGCCTGGAACTGCGTCCAAGCTTCGAGAAGATGATTCCGCAGAGCCACCCCTACATCCAGAACTACCTGGACAACCGCCAGTCCCTGCGCGGCCTGGGCAATTCGTTGCGGGTGGTGGTGGAGAACACCGAGGGCGACATTTTCGACCCGGCCTACCTGCAGGCCCTGCGGCACATCAACGATGAGCTGTTTCTCAGCCAGGGCGTGGACCGCGCCTGGATGAAGTCGTTGTGGAGTCCGGCTGTGCGCTGGACCGAGGTCACCGAGGAGGGCTTCCAGGGCGGCCCGGTGATGCCGGACGGCTACCAGGGGGCCCAGGCGGACATCGAGCAGCTGCGCCAGAACATCGAGCGCGCCAACATCGTCGGCAGCCTGGTGGCCCGCGACTTCAAGTCGAGCATGCTGGTGGTGCCGCTGCTCGACCGGGATTCGGCCACTGGCCGTGGCGTGGACTACCACGCGTTCTCCCGCCAGCTCGAACAGCTGCGCAGCCACTACGAAGCGGCCGGCCCCTACAAGGTCCACGTGATCGGTTTCGCCAAGCTGATGGGCGATCTGATCGACGGTTTGATCCAGGTGATGCTGTTCTTCGCCCTGGCGGTGGTCACCAGCCTGGTGATCATCTACCTGTATACCCGCTGCGTGCGCAGTACCTTGCTGGTGGTGCTGTGCTCGCTGACCGCGGTGGTCTGGCAGTTGGGCATCGTCGCCTGGCTGGGCTACGCGATCGATCCGTACTCGATTCTGGTGCCGTTCTTGATCTTCGCCATCGGCGTGTCCCACGCCGCGCAGAAGATGAACGGCATCATGCAGGACATCGGGCGCGGCACCCACCGCCAGGTCGCGGCCCGCTACACCTTCCGCCGCCTGTTCGTGGCCGGGGTGACGGCGCTGCTGGCCGACGCGGTGGGTTTTGCCGTGCTGATGCTGATCGACATTCCGGTGATCAAGGACCTGGCCATCACCGCCAGCATCGGCGTGGCGGTGCTGATCTTCACCTCGCTGCTGTTGATGCCGGTGGCGCTGTCGTACATCGGTGTCGGGCGCAAGGCCGCTGAGCGCGCCTTGCGCATCGACTCGCGCGCCGCCGCGCACCGAGGTTTCGGCAAACTGTGGGATGTGCTGGACCGCTTTACCGAGCGCAAGTGGGCCACGGCGGCGGTGCTGGTGGCCGTGGCAATGGGGGCAGGGGGGCTGTGGGCCAGCCTGCAGCTGAAGATCGGCGACCTGGACAGCGGCGCCCCGGAGCTGCACGCCGACTCGCGCTACAACCGCGACAACGCCTACATCACCGACCATTACGCGCTCTCCAGCGACACCTTCGCGGTCATGGTCAAGACCGCGCCTGAAGGCTGTCTGCGCTACCAGACGTTGGTGTTGGCCGATCGCCTGGCCTGGGAGCTGCAACAGCTGCCAGGTGTACAGACCACGCTGTCGCTGACCAACGCCGTGCGCCAGATCACCGCCGGTACTTACGAGGGCAACCCCAAGCTCAACAGCATCCAGCGCAACCAGGACGTGCTCAACTACGCCGCCCAGCAGGCCTCGGTCAACGCCCCAGAGCTGTTCAACAACGATTGCTCGCTGATGCCGGTGATCGCCTACCTCAAGGACCACAAGGCCGACACCCTGGACGAGGTGGTGGCTGCCGCCGAGCGTTTCGCCCAGGCCAACAGCAGTGATGATCGGCAGTTCCTGCTGGCTGCCGGCAGCGCCGGGATCGAGGCCGCCACCAACATCGTGGTGCGCGAAGCCAACCGCACCATGCTGTTGCTGGTGTACCTGGCCGTCACGCTGTTCTGCCTGGTGACCTTCCGCAGCTGGCGCGCCACCTTGGTGGCGGTGCTGCCGCTGATGCTCACCTCGGTGCTGTGCGAGGCGCTGATGGTGGCCATGGGCATTGGTGTGAAGGTCGCCACCTTGCCAGTGATCGCCCTGGGCGTGGGCATTGGTGTGGATTACGCCCTGTACCTGCTCAGCGTGCAGCTGCATTACCAGCGCAAGGGGCTCTCGCTGGCCCAGGCCTACCAGAACGCCGTGGCCTTCACCGGCCGGGTCGTGGGCCTGGTGGGCATCACCCTGGCCGCCGGTGTGGTGGGCTGGGCCTGGTCACCGATCAAGTTCCAGGCCGACATGGGCCTGCTGCTGACCTTCATGTTCCTGTGGAACATGCTCGGCGCGCTGGTGCTGATCCCGGCGCTGTCGTACTTCCTCCTGCCCGGCGACAAGGTCCGGGCGAACGCCACCAGCCCCCGCACCCAAGGTGGGCTGCACTCCAACAACCAAGAAGCCGAGTGTTCGTTTCATGTCTGATTACCTTGCGCCTTTGCGCGATATGGATTTTCTGTTCAACGAAGTCTTCGATATCCCGGCTTGGTGGGCGCAGACGCCTGCACTGGTGGAACAGGTCGATGCCGACACCGCCAAGGCCGTGCTCGAACAGGCTGGCAAGGTCATCGCCCAGGTCGTGGCGCCGCTCAACCGCAGCGGCGACGAACAAGGCTGTCGCTTCGAGGCCGGCACGGTGACGACCCCGGATGGCTTCTTCGACGCCTACCGGACCTACGCGGCCGATGGCTGGGTGGGTGTGACGGGCTCCCAGGCGTTCGGTGGCATGGGCATGCCCAAGGTGATCGGCGCCCAGGTCGAGGAAATGCTCAACGCCGCCAACCTGTCGTTCGGCCTCTACCCGATGCTCACGGCCGGCGCCTGCCTGTCGTTGCTCAACCATGCCAGCGACGCGCTCAAGGCCCGCTACCTGCCGCCGATGTATGAAGGCCGCTGGACTGGGTCGATGTGCCTGACCGAGCCCCACGCCGGCACCGACCTGGGCCTGATCCGCACCCGCGCCGAGCCCCAGGCCGATGGCCGCTACCGCATCACCGGTACCAAGATCTTCATCACCGGCGGCGAACAGGACCTGACCGAAAACATCATCCATCTGGTGCTGGCCAAGCTGCCTGACGCGCCGGCCGGACCCAAGGGGATCTCCTTGTTCCTGGTGCCCAAGGTGATGGTCGAGGACGATGGTGAGCTGGGCGAGGCCAACGCGGTCAGCTGTGGCTCCATCGAGCACAAGATGGGCATCAAGGCCTCGGCCACCTGCGTGATGAACTTCGATGGTGCCCTCGGCTACCTGGTGGGGGAGGCGAACAAGGGCCTGAACGCCATGTTCACCATGATGAACTACGAGCGTCTGGGCGTCGGCATCCAGGGCCTGGCCTTGGGCGAACGCTCCTACCAGAACGCCGTGGCCTATGCCCGCGACCGCCTGCAGGGCCGGGCGCCCACCGGCCCCGAGGCGCCCGGCAAGGCGGCCGACCCGATCATCGTGCACCCGGACGTGCGCCGCATGCTGCTGACCATGAAGGCGCTCAACGAAGGCGGGCGAGCGTTTTCCACCTACGTGGCGCAGCAACTGGACGTGGCCAAGTACAGCGAGCAAGCCGACGCGCGCGGCCAGGCCGAGGCTCGCGTGGCATTGCTGACGCCGGTGGCCAAGGCGTTTCTGACCGACATGGGGCTGGAGACGACGGTGCATGGCCAGCAGGTGTTCGGCGGCCATGGCTATATCCGCGAGTGGGGCCAGGAGCAGTTGATCCGCGACTGCCGCATCACCCAGATCTACGAGGGGGCCAATGGCATCCAGGCCCTGGACCTGGTGGGTCGCAAATTGGTCGCCGACGGCGGGCGCAGCTATCAATTGCTGTGCGATGAGATGCGCGCATTCGCCCAAGGCCTGGCGCCGTCGCGCGGCGAGTTCCGCACGCCGTTGCTGGCCGCGCTGGACAACCTGGACGAACTGACTGCCTGGGTGCTCGACCGCGCCCAGGGCAACCCGCGAGAAATCGGCGCGGCGGCGGTGGAGTACCTGCACGCCTTCGGCTACACGCTGTACGCCTACCTGTGGGCGCGGATGGCCGATGTGGCCATGGCGCAGGAGGGCGCGTTCTACCAGAGCAAGCTGGGCACGGCGCGGTTCTACTTCGCTCGCGTGCTGCCGCGCATCCATTCGCTCAGCGCCGTGGTCAAGGCAGGCAGCGACAGCCTCTACCTGCTCGACGAGGCGCAGCTGTGATGGAGGGCGCCATGATCAAGACCCGCGTCATCGCACCGGCGGCCGAGGCCTACACCTACCCGCTGCTGATCAAGCGCCTGCTGCTGTCGGGCGTGCGCTACCAGCCGGGGCAGGAGATCGTCTACGCCGACCAGTTGCGCTACAGCTACACCACCTTGCAGACGCGCATCCAGCGTTTGGCCAATGTGCTCACCGAGGCCGGCGTGCGCCCGGGAGATACCGTGGCCTTGCTCGACTGGGACAGCCACCGGGCGCTGGAATGCTTCTTCGCCGTGCCGATGCTCGGCGCGGTGCTGCACACGGTCAACGTGCGCCTGTCCGCCGAGCAGATCCGCTACACCATGAACCACGCCGAAGACCGATTGGTGCTGGTGCATGACGATTTCCTGCCGCTGATGGAACAACTGCACGGCGAGTTGGGCACGGTCGAGCGCTTCATCCGCCTCGGCGAAGGCCTGGTGCCGGTGACCGGCCTGCCGTTGGTGGGCGAGTACGAGGCCTTGCTGGCGGCGGTGGACAGCCACTTCGACTTCCCCGATTTCGATGAAAACTCCGTCGCGACGCTGTTCTACACCACTGGCACCACTGGCGATCCGAAGGGCGTGTATTTCACCCATCGCCAGCTGGTACTGCACACCCTCAACGAACTGGGCACGCTCGCCGCCTGTGGTGGTGAGCCGCTGTTACGCACGGGCGATGTGTACATGCCGATCACGCCGATGTTCCATGTGCATGCCTGGGGCGTGCCCTATGTGGCCACGGCGCTGGGTATCAAGCAGGTTTACCCCGGGCGTTACGAGGCCAATCAGTTGGTGCGCCTGTACCGTGACGAAGGGGTGACCTTCTCCCATTGCGTGCCCACCTTGCTGCAGATGATGCTCGACTGCGAAGAGGGCAAGCGCACAGACCTCAAGGGTTGGAAGATGCTCCTGGGCGGCAGCGCCCTGACCCAGGGCCTGGCCCAGCGAGCCAGCGAGCGGGGCATTCGCGTGCATTGCGGTTACGGCATGTCCGAAACCTGCCCATTGCTCAGCCTGACCTGCCTGAGTGCCGAGGACCTGGCGCTGCCCATGGCGCAGCAGGTGCCCCTGCGTATCGCGGCCGGCGTGCCGATCCCGCTGGTGGATCTGCGCATCGTCGATGGCGAGGGCCAAGACGTGGCCCATGACGGCGAAACCCTCGGCGAAGTGGTGGTGCGTGCGCCCTGGCTGACCCAGGGCTACCTCAATGCGCCCGAGCAAGGCGCCGCGCTCTGGGCTGGCGGTTGGTTGCACACGGGCGACTTGGCGTGCATCGACGCGCACGGGGTGATGCGCATCCGCGACCGGATCAAGGACGTGATCAAGACCGGAGGCGAGTGGATCAGTTCGGTAGAGCTGGAAAGCCTGATCAGCCAGCACCCCGGCGTCGACTCGGTCGCCGTGATCGGCCTGCCGGACGAGCGCTGGGGCGAACAGCCGCTGGCCCTGGTGGTCTGCACCGAAGGCATGACGCTGGACCAGCCAGCCCTTGCCCGGCATCTGCAGCAATATGTCGACAACGGGCGGCTGAACAAATGGGCCGTGCCCCGGCAGGTGCGTTTCGTGGACCAAATCCCCAAGACCAGCGTGGGCAAGATCGACAAGAAGCGCATTCGCCAGACCTGCCTTTAGGCACTGGGCTTTTCGCGGGTAAACCCACCACAAGGGGCTGCGCGGACCAGGTGGGTTTACCCGCGAAGAGGACAACACAAGCATATCCAGAAACCATTCCCCACTTGGGTAGTTCGACCGAATCATTAGGCTTAAGGCGAGACCTGACTCAAGGAAGATCCAATGCCTCTCGCCAAATCCCACCTGCTGCGCCGTGGCCGCTACTCGGCGCCTGGCAGGTTGTACCTGTTGACCACTGTCACGCATCGTCGCAAACCGCTGTTTTGCAATCTTCGACCTGCTCGCCTGGTGATTCACCATCTACGTCTGTTGGACCAGGAGCAGGCCTGTCGATCGTTGGCATGGGTGGTAATGCCGGATCATCTTCATTGGTTGATCGAACTCAAGGCTGCAACGCTGGGCACCTTGATGCGCAGGTTCAAGTCGCGCTCAAGCCGTACCTTGCATCAGTCAGGTGTTGAAGATCATCCGATTTGGCAACCGGGCTACCAAGACCGGGCGCTGCGTCGGGAGGAGGAGGTTAAGGCAGTGGCCAGGTACATTGTGGCCAACCCGCTGCGTGCGGGCTTGGTGAGTAGCATCAGGGAGTACCCGCACTGGGATGCCGTCTGGCTTTGAATCCGTGGTGCTCCCTTCGCGGGTGAACCCGCTCCCACACGGATCGCGTCGTCCTGGCGTCTGTGCTCAGTCAGGGAGTACCCGCACTGGGATGCCGTCTGGCTTTGAATCCGTGGTGCTCCCTTCGCGGGTAAACCCGCTCCCACACGGATCGCGTCGTCCTGGCATCTGTGCTCAGTCAGGGAGTACCCGCACTGGGATGCCGTCTGGCTTTGAATCCGTGGTGCTCCCTTCGCGGGTAAACCCGCTCCCACAGGAATCGCGTCGCCCTGGCGTCTGTGCTCAGTCAGGGAGTACCTGCACTGGGATGCCGTCTGGCTTTGAATCCGTGGTGCTCCCTTCGCGGGTAAACCCGCTGCACTGGGATGCCGTCTGGCTTTGAATCCGTGGTGCTCCCTTCGCGGGTAAACCCGCTCCCACAGGAATCGCGTCGCCCTGGCGTCTGTGCTCAGTCAGGGAGTACCTGCACTGGGATGCAGTCTGGCTTTGAATCCATGGTGCGCTCTTCGCGGGTAAACCCGCAGGTATCGCGTCGTCCTAACGTTTGCGCCCGGTCTGACAGGCGCAACACAACCCCAAGAGCGACGCGATCCGTGTGGGAGCGGGTTTACCCGCGAATGCGCCAAAAAGTTCACCACGAAAACCACTGAATGAAATAACGCCAGCCCAGGCACCGCCGTAAGGGCGCAAAGGTGAACGAGCGTCGCCAGGTCAAATGGATAAACTCACAACCTCAAAACCAACCACTGCTCGACGCGTATTCACGCAAAGCCGGGCAGATACATACACGTGTTCAGGTCCTCCAGAAACGCCTGCAGGATCGGCGGCGGGGTCACGCCGCGTCGGGTGATCACGTCGAAGGGGGAGGTGAGGTCCAGGGTGTTGGCGCCCAAGCGGTACATCTCGCCGGTCTTGACCCACTGCTCGGCGAAGTGCACCGGCAAGAACCCGATATAGGCCCCGGAAATGATCAGGATCGCCGCCGCCTCGATGTTCTCCACGGTGGCGTCGGCCTTGCTCATGCCCAACTGCGTCAGGTCGTACTGCTGCATGTAGCCGCGCACCACGATCCGGCAGGCGCGCACCTCTTCGAGCAGGCGCCCGTTGGCCGGTTTGCTGGCGAACAGCGGGTGGCGACGGCCGCAATACAGCCCCAGGGCTTCGTTGTACAGCGGTAGGTAGGACAGCCCCGGCACCCTCAGGGGAAAGTGCCCGATGGCCAGGTGCAGACGCCCGTCCAGTACCCGCTCTTCGAGCTCCGCCGGGGCGCCGATGTAAATGTTCAGCTGGGCATCGTGGCCTCGGGAGACGAAGCGCTGGGTGGTGCGCGGCAGCGGTGAGTCGGGGTCGGTCAGCGTGGAGTCGATGATCCCCAAATTGAGCTGGCCGCTGATGTGCTGCTTGAGCACGTCGGCGTCCATGCAGAAGCTTTCCACCGCGCTCAAAAGGCGCAACGTGGCTTCATGGATGGCCACGCCCTGCTCGGTGAGGCGAAAGCCGCTGCGCCCGCGCTGGCAGAGCTTGACGCCCAGGCGGGTCTCCAGGTGCGTCATCTGTTCGCTGATGGTGGACTGGCCGGTGTTCAGCGCCGCCTGCGCCGCGGAAAACCCGCCGCACTTGACGATGGTGGCGAACACCCTGAGGAGCTTCAGATCGACATCGTGGAGCTGGATCACCGCGGCCTCCCGGGCCGAGGTCACATCGCGGGTTGCTGATATGAACGCTCGGCTGAATGTGTTTTTGCCAAAGCTAACCCTGCACGCAGAGCAACCGCAATCCCGGCGTTTGGCAAAACGCCTGCGGCAGCGTCGGTCTGCGCAGATGCAGACATCGGCCGCGCCAGATACTTCGGCGCAGCCGATGTATGCATCTGGACTTGCGCATTTTTCCAGGGCCTGGCCGGGCCCATAGTGGATTCAAAGGTGTCGCACAGTCGCCCCGTCTCCTGACCAGAACAAGAAATTGGAGAAGCTCGAACATGGCAAAGCATGGTTATGAATCCGGCCGCCTGAACCTGCCCTTCGTAGGGCATTGCACGTTCGCCAAGTCGCCCATCTGCACCGACTGGAACGCCATCGACGCCGATGTGGCGATCCTCGGTGCGCCCAACGACATGGGTACCCAATGGCGCTCCGGCGCACGCTTCGGACCGCGCGGCATCCGCGAGGCATCCACGCTGTTCTCCTTCGGCCACTCCGGCGCCTATGACCACGAAGATGACGCCACTTACCTGACCGAAGACCAGGTGCGCATGGTCGATGTGGGCGATGCCGACATCGTGCACACCGACATGGCCACCAGCAACGCCAACATCGAATCGGCCGTGCGCCAGATCCTCGCCAGCGGCGCCATGCCGGTAGTGCTGGGCGGTGACCACTCGATCCATGCGCCGGTCATCAAGGCCTTCGAAGGACGCGACCCGATCCACATCATCCACTTCGACGCCCACCTGGACTTCGTCGACGAGCGCCACGGCGTGCGTTATGGCCACGGCAACCCCCTGCGCCGCGCTTCGGAGCTGTCGAACATCACCGGCATGACCCAGATGGGCATCCGCAACGTGTCCTCCTCCAACCGCGACGACTACGACGCCGCCCGCGATGCCGGCTCGAACATTCTCTCGGTGCGCGACGTGCGCCGCCTGGGTGTCGAAGGCGTGTTGGCGAAGATCCCCCAGGACATCGATTACTACATCACCATCGACATCGATGGCTTCGACCCGTCCATCGCCCCGGGCACCGGCACCCCGAGCCATGGCGGCTTCCAGTACTACGAAGTGCTGGAGATCATCCAGGCGCTGGCCAAGCGCAGCAACGGCCGCATCGTCGGCATGGACCTGGTGGAAGTGGCCCCGGCCTATGACCCTGCTGGCGTGACGTCCATCCTCGCCGCGCAACTGCTGATGAACAGCATCGGCTTCATCTTCCACGCGCGCGCCAAAGCTCGCTGATCCGGAGTTTCCAACGTGGACAACAAGGTAAAAAACTACCTGCAGACCTTCGGTGTTTCCGAGGCGACCCAGCGCTTTCTCTCCAAACAGCAGCACATGTTCATTGGCGGCGCCTGGGTGCAGGCCAGCGATGGCGCCACCGCTGAGGTGGTCGAGCCCTCCACCGAAGCGGTGCTCACCCGCATCCCCATGGGCACCGCCGAGGACCTAGACCGCGCCGTGAAGGCTGCGCGTGCGCAGTTCGACGGCGGCCCTTGGAGCCAGCTCAAGCCGCTGGAGCGTGAGCGCGTGCTGCACCGCCTTGCCGATCTGATCGAGGCCAATGGCGAGGAGCTGGCGCAGATCGAGTCCATCGACATGGGCAAGTCGGTCGACCAGGCGCGTGCCGTGGACATCCAGGGCACCATCGACACCTTCCGCTATTTCGCCGGCTGGGCCAGCAAGATCCACGGGCGCACCGTCGAACCCTCGCTGCCGGGCAACTACCTGGCGTACACCCGCAAGGAAGCGGTGGGCGTGGTCGGGGTGATCGTGCCGTGGAACTTCCCGCTGCAGACCATGGCCTGGAAGTTGGGCGCGGCCTTGGCCGTTGGCTGCACCGTGGTGGTCAAACCGGCTGAGCTCACTTCGCTTTCGGCCCTGCGCTTCGCCGAGCTGGTGCAGGAAGCCGGGCTGCCCGACGGCGTGGTGAACATCGTCACCGGCCGTGGTAGCGTGGTGGGTAACGCCATGTCCAGCCACCCAGGCATCGACAAGCTGAGCTTCACCGGCTCCACCCCGGTCGGCTGTGCGGTGGGCAAGGCCTCGATGGACCAGATGAAGCGCCTGACCCTGGAACTCGGTGGCAAGTCGCCGGTGATCGTGTTCGCCGATGCCGACGTCGAAGCCGCCGCCCAGGCGGTGGCCAACGGCGTGTTCTTCAACTCAGGCCAAGTGTGCGACGCCGGGACCCGCGTCTACATCGAGGGCAGCATCTATCCGGCCTTCCTGGAGGCGCTGGCACGCTACACCGCAACGCTCAAGATCGCCCCCGGTTTGGACCCGGATTGCTTCATCAGCCCCATGGTGTCGCGTCAGCAACAGCAGCGGGTGCTGGAGTACATCGCCCTCGGCAAGGCCGAAGGCGCGCAGGTGTATTACGGCGGTGAGCCGGTCCAAGGCCCAGGCTTCTTCGTGCAGCCGACGATCTTCGCCAACTGCACCCACGACATGCGCATCGTGCGTGAGGAGATCTTCGGCCCGGTGCTGGTGACCCAGCCGTTCGATACCCAGGAGCAGGCGGTGGAATTGGCCAACGACTCGGAGTTCGGTTTGGCCGCGGCCATCTACTCCAACGACCTGGGCCGGGTCCACGGGCTGATTCCGCGTCTGCGGGCAGGGACCGTCTACGTCAACGCGCACAGCACCCTCGATCCTTCCATGCCTTTCGGCGGCTACAAGCAGTCGGGCTATGGCAAGGACATGGGCGCCGAACAACTGGAGTTCTTGCTGGAGACCAAGGCGGTCTGGATCACCTTGCCCTGAGGTCCAGGGCTGGCCAGCGCCGCTGAGGTTGGCGGGCGGCGCTGATTTATCGGATGCATCGAATTTCAAGAACAAGAACCTATCGAGGTGATGCCCATGAACAGCCAAGCAGATGTAGAGCGAGCGCAAGATCTGGAAAGGCGCTTGTGCGCCTATGAGGAACTGGAAGGACGGACGGATTGGCCAGGTGCGATGGGCGTCGGTGACTACCTGGCGCTGGCGGTGTTCGCCCTGGTCGTGATGGTGGGCTTCTATCTGTGGGGGGGCCAAGCATGAGCCCGTCCAAAGAGCAGGAATTCCGACTGGCCGCCGAACGCGGCGACACCCCCTTGTTGCCCAGCGAGCGGGTCTGGGGCTTCTGGGGTTATGCCTACGCCAACTCCGCGCTGGCGGTGGCCACCTGGGTGTTTCTGATCGGCGGCGCTACGGCGCTGTTCGTCGGCCCCAAGCAAGGGATCTGCGCCATCGTCATCGGCAACATCGTGGGGGTGATCCTCGCGGCGTTCTCCACCTGCGTGCCGTGCGGCAAGTATGGGGTGGAGCAGTTCACCTTCCTGCGCAGCATGTTCGGCCTCAATGGCAGCCGCCTGGTCTACATCCTGTCGGTGGTGGTGCTCACCATGGGCTGGCTGGCGGTGCTGGGGCTGATGTGTGGGCGAGCGCTGGACAACCTGGAAACCCTGGTGCAGCAAGTCCCGCCCGATGGCGACGGCTGGCTGGTGACCGGCGGTGCCTTGTTGGCCATCGTGCTGGCGGCGCTGGTGGCCATGCGTGGGCCGGACATGATCCGCTTGCTGAGCGCGATCATCGCACCCAGTCTGATCCTGATCATGCTGGCGCTGATGTACTTCATCTCCCGCAGCCACAGCCTGGACCAACTGCTGGCCATGCCAGCCTTGCAACCGCCGTTCGCCGACTCGCGCATCAACTTCATGATCGCCGTGGAGATCAACATCGCGGCCGGGTTCTCCTGGTGGCCCTACATCGGCAACCTGTCGCGTCTGTGCAGCAACCAGCGCACGGCCTTCTGGCCGAACCTGGTAGGGATCTTCGGTGCCGCCTCCCTGGGTGAGACCGTCAGCCTGTTCGCCGCATCGACCCTGGGCAGCAGCGACCCGACCGCCTGGATGCGCCTGGCCGGTGGCATGGCCTTCGGCGTGGTGGCGCTGGGCTTTCTGGCACTGGCCAACCTGACTGGCATGGTCAACATCCTCTACACCGCGGTCATCGGTTTGCGGCAAGTGACCGGGGAGCGCTTGCGCAGTGTGCGCTGGGGTGTGCTGGTGGGGCTGTTCTGCGTGATTCCGGTGGCCATCGTGCTGTTCTTCCCAGGCATCTACGACGGCTTCTTCATCTTCCTGGTGTGGACTTCGGCACTCAACAGCGCCCTGGCCGGGATCGGCATCGCCGACTACTTCTTCCTGCGCCATAAGCTGGTGAACCTGCGCCAGCTCTATGCCGCGCAAGACACATCGCCACTGCGCTTCTGCGGCGGCTTCAACCCCATCGCACTGGTGGCGCTGGTGGCAGGCTTCGTGATCTACGTGGTGGTGTTCAACCCGCAGACCCTGGCCCACACCTCCTTCTTCACCTTCGCCACCGCTTCGCTGCCGTCCTGCCTGCTGGCTGGGCTGGTGCACTACGGGCTGACCCGCGCACTGGCCACTCGCCTGGGCTGGGGTGGCTACCCAAAGGGCAATGAACGCAACATCGAGGCAGCAGGCCTCGGAGCAAAGGGTTACAGCAAATGAACAAGCGATATGACTACATCATCATCGGCGCAGGCTCTGCCGGCTGCGTCCTGGCCAACCGCCTGACCGAAGACGCCGGCACCTCGGTGTTGGTCCTGGAGTTCGGCGGCAGCGACCGCAGCGTGCTGATCCAGATGCCCAGCGCCTTCTCGCTGCCGATGAACACCAAGAAATACAACTGGCGCTACGAGACCGTCGCCGAGCCCCATCTCGATGGCCGGCGCCTGCACTGCCCGCGGGGCAAGGTGTTGGGCGGCTCGTCCTCGATCAACGGCCTGGTCTACATCCGCGGCCATGCCCACGACTTCGACGAGTGGGAAAGCCTGGGGGCCAAGAACTGGAGCTATCGCAACTGCCTGCCGTACTTCAAGCGTGCCGAGACCTTCAAGTTCGGCGGTGACGACTACCGCGGCGCCAGCGGCCCATTGGCCACCAACAACGGCAACAACATGCAGAACCCGTTGTACGGCGCCTGGGTGGAAGCCGGCGCCGAGGCTGGCTACATCAAGACCGACGACTGCAACGGCTACATGCAGGAAGGCTTTGGCGCCATGCACATGACGGTCAAGGATGGCGTGCGTTGGTCCACCGCCAATGCCTACCTGCGCCCGGCCATGACTCGCCCGAACCTGACCGTCGTCACCCACGCCATGACCCGGCGCATCCTGCTCGACGGCAAGCGCGCGGTGGGGGTCGAATACGACGAGGGCGGCAAGACCCATAAGGTCTACTGCAACCGCGAAGTGCTGGTGTCCTCGGGCCCGATCGGTTCGCCGCACCTGTTGCAGCGCTCAGGGATAGGCCCGCAGGAGGTGCTGAAGAAGGCCGGCATCGAAGTGCGCCACGACCTGCCGGGCGCGGGCGAGAACCTGCAGGATCACTCGGAAATCTACATCCAGTACGCTTGCAAGGAGCCGGTGACCCTCAACGGCAAGATGAACCTGCTGGGCAAGGCGATGATCGGCCTGCGCTGGCTGCTGTTCAAGGATGGCCTGGGGGCGAGCAACCACTTCGAGGCCGGTGGCTTCATCCGCTCGGCCAAGGGCCTGCGCTGGCCGGACATTCAGTTCCACTTCCTGCCGGCGGCCATGCGCTATGACGGCGACAAACCGTTCAAGGGCCATGGTTTCATGGTGCTTACCGGGCCCAACAAGCCCAAGAGCCGAGGCCATGTGCAGGCGCTGTCGGCCGACCCGTACCAGCACCCGGAGATTCGCTTCAACTACCTGGAAAGCGAGGAGGACAAGGAAGGCTTCCGACGTTGCGTGCGCCTGACCCGGGAGATCATCGCCCAGCCGGCCATGGACCGCTTCCGTGGCGAGGAACTGGCGCCCGGCCCCCATGTGCAGACCGACGAGCAGATCGACGCCTTCGTGCGCGCCAACATGGAGAGCACCATGCACCCCTGCGGCTCTTGCCGGATGGGTGAGGACGACATGGCGGTGGTCGACTCCGAGCTGCGCGTACGTGGCCTGCAAGGCCTGCGGGTGATCGACTCCTCGGTGTTCCCGAGCGAGCCCAACGGTAACCTCAACGCGCCGACCATCATGCTCGCCGAACGCGCCTCGGACCTGGTCCGCGGCCGCCAGCCGCTCGCGCCTGCCGATGTGCCGGTCGGACTGGTGGAAGGCTGGGAAGAGCAACAACGCAGCGCCGAGCCCGTGCGCAAAGTGCGGGCCTAAACCGCGCCT
The DNA here is from genome assembly GCF_008124495.1 of Pseudomonas sp. CK-NBRI-02. Classification (NCBI taxonomy): domain Bacteria; kingdom Pseudomonadati; phylum Pseudomonadota; class Gammaproteobacteria; order Pseudomonadales; family Pseudomonadaceae; genus Pseudomonas; species Pseudomonas sp. CK-NBRI-02. The sequence goes on from NZ_VSJH01000003.1 coordinate 118,071, forward strand.
CGATCGCTGTAGAAGCGGGTTTACCCGCGAAAGCGTTGGTGAATCCACTATCGCATTCGCGGGTAAACCCGCTCCCACAATGGGCTGCGGCAACCTGAGAATCCGCAGGCGCGCTGCGATCTTTGTGGGTGTGGTTACCTACGAAAACGTCGAGGATCTCCAGGTACGCTGCGATCTCTGTGGGAGCGGGTTTACCCGCGAAAGCGTCGGTGAGTTCACTATCGCATTCGCGGGTAAACCCGTTTCATGGAAGGTGAGAGCCAGCGCACAATAGCCCTCTGGCCCTCAGGACACGAAATCCATGAAAACCCCCGGTGGCGTGCTGCTCAGCGGCGTCGAGCTTGATCGCGGCAGCTCGATCCCGCTCTACCGCCAACTCTACTTGCAACTGCGCAAGCAGATCCTCAGCGGCCGCTTGCCCGGTGGCACGCGCCTGCCTTCTACCCGCACCCTGTGCAAGGAACTGTCGCTGTCGCGGATCACGCTGCTCAACGCCTTCGACCTGCTCACCGCCGAGGGCTTTCTCGCCTCGCGCACCGGGGCCGGCACCTACGTGGGCAACGAATGGCAGGGCAGGGTGGCCCAGGCCGACCTGCCCACCAAGCCACCACGCCTGTCGAGCCTGAGCCAGGCCGTGCATTCGCTGCGCAGCGAGCACTTCAGCGGTATCTCCTACAGCGCCTGGGACCCGCAGCGCCCGGTGTCCTTGCTGCCCAGCCACCCGGCCTACGATGCGTTTCCCATGCCGGTGTGGAAGCGCCTGATGAACCGCCACCTGCGCAAACCCGACAAAGCCCAATTGGCCTATGGCGAACTCAAAGGCCTGCAGCGCCTGCGCGAGGCCATCGTCGAATATGTGTTCGACGCGCGTGGCATCGAGTGCAACGTGGAGCAGGTGGTGATCACCTCCGGCGCCCAGCAAGCCTTCAACCTGTTGGGCATGCTGCTGCTCAACCCAGGTGACCGGGTGTGGATGGAAGACCCCGGGCACATTGCCGCGCGCATCGCCTTCCAGGCATTGGGCTGCCAGCTCGTGCCCCTGCGGATCGACGAGCAGGGGCTGGACGTGCAGCAAGGGATACGTGAGTGCCCTGAAGCGCGCCTGGTCTTCACCACGCCTTCGCGCCAGCACCCCTTGGGCACCACCATGAGCTACCCACGGCGCCAGGAGCTGATCGACTGGGCCGCGCGCAGCCAGGGCTGGATCGTCGAGGATGACTGCGACAGCGAGTTCCGCTACGTGGGCCGGTCGCTGCCGGCGCTGCATGCGATGGATCCATGGCAGCGGGTGATCTACGTCGGCACCTTCAGCAAGGTGCTCTATCCGTCGTTGCGGTTGGGCTATGTGATCCTGCCCGAAGCGCTGGTGGAGCCGTTCTGCGCGATCCGTGCGGTGATGGACCGCAGCCCCTCCACATTGCACCAGGCGACCACGGCCGACTTCATGCTTGACGGCCACTTCCTCGGCCATATCCGCCATATGCGCGCGCTCTACCAGGAGCGCCAGGCCAGCCTGGTGGAGGCACTGCAACGCCAGTTGGGCGGGTTGCTTTCGGTGGCGCCAGTGGAGGCGGGGCTGCACCTGATCGGCTGGCTGCCCGAGGGCGTGGACGACGATGCCCTGGCCCGCGGGCTGGGCAACCACCAGGTCTATACCTATGCGCTGAACGACTACTGCCTGCAGCGCTACCTGCCGCCGGGCCTGCTGCTGGGCTTTGCCGCCACGCCCGCCGAGCAGGCCACGCAGCGGGTGCGCGAGCTTGCCCAGGCCCTTGACGCGTTGGGTATGCGGGTCTGAGCCAGGCCTTCAAAATGGCTATACCAACAAAAGATTAATGGCTCTATGGATGGGGCCACTTCGGAGCGATAAAGGCACGGCCGGCCACCCCGGCATCGCTCTGAGGAAATGACAATAATGAATCCTATCCAAGCCCGTTTCGCCGGTCTCATGGGCCACAACGCGCAGGCGCCGTGCACGCCCGTGCTGCTCACCGCCGACCTTGCCCGCCGTCTGCTGGCGCGTCTGGACAGCCTGCGGTTGTTCGCCCACGGTTATCCGCTTCTGACCAACCTCACCCACGGACGGGTCACCCCCGAGGACATGCTCGACTTTGCCTACCGGCATGGGCTCGACGGTCTCTCGCTGCATTTGCTCGATGGCGAGCACAACAGCCTCTCGCGCATGACGCCCGAACGCCTGGCGGCCTTCGCTGACAAAGCCCGTGGCCTCGGGCTGGACGTGCACCTGGAGATCAGCAGCACGCTGCCCGCGGACGTTGACCAGGCTGTGGCCGTCGCCCGTGCCATCGGCAGCCGCAACATCCGCGTGTATTCGCGCTACGAAGGGCACCTGTCGCGGGTGATGAGCATCATCGAGGATGACCTGCGCCGCCTGGCGCGCCTGGCCGATGAGCACGACCTGAACTTCGACTTCGAGCAACACGAAGAGCTCAAGAGCGACGAGATCGCCACCTTGCTACGTCGGGTCGGGCACCCACGTCTGAATGCCTTGTTCGACTTCGGCAACATGATCAATGCCTGCGAGCAGCCGTTGCCTGCGCTGGCGAACCTGGCGCCGTTCATTCGCCAGGTCCACCTCAAGGGCGTGCGCGTGGTGCCCGAGGCCAACGGTTTTGGCCATTACGGCGTGCTGCAGGGCAGCGCCGAGGATCAACTGCCCGGCGCGCGCATGCTGATGGAACTGTTGCTGCTGGGTGAGTCCACACCCCAGGTGGTGGCGTTCATCCTCGAGCAGGAAAACCACTACATCGCCCCGGCGTTCCGCCAGGTGGGCGAAGACGCCGACCCTTTCATCGTCTACCGCGAGATGAGCGAAACACCCTTGCCACCGGGCTACAGCCTGGAGCAGATGCTGGCCGACGAGCACCGCTGGGCCAATGACCAGGTGCGCTATGTCCGTGAGCTGCTGGCCGAGATGCGCGTGTTGGCCGAGCTGACCCTGGCCGCCGACGCCTGACCCTCACCCTGGAACCGTGGAGAACAACAATGACAGCTTCGGTCAAAGCCAAGTGGCTACGCTTTTTGATCCTCGTCCTCGGCGGCGGGACCATCTACAAACTGTCCAACCTCAAGGACGCTTTCTACATCCCGATGCAGGAGCACATGGGCCTGACCCATACCCAGATCGGCACGTTGCTGAGCGTCAACGCCATCGTCGCCACCGCGCTATTCGTGGTGGGGGGCTTTCTGGCCGACCGCTTCGAAACGCGCAAGCTCATCCCGCTGGGGCTGGTGAGCATCGGTGGGTTGGGCCTGTACCTGGCGAGCTTCCCGGGCTACAACCAGTTGCTCATCATCTTCGGCCTGCTGGCGGTGTGCGCCGACTGCATCTTCTGGCCTTCGCTGCTCAAGGCCATCCGCAACCTGGGCAATGACCAGGAGCAAAGCCGCATGTTCGGCCTGCTCGAAGGCGGGCGGGGCGCGGTGGACACGCTGGTGGCGTTTTCCGCCCTCGGCGTGTTCGTTGCCCTGGGTTCCGGTGCGGCCGGCCTCAAGGCGGCCATCGCGTTCTATTCGCTGATCGACATTGGAGTTGGCGTGCTGGCGCTGTTCCTGCTCAAGGATGCGCGCCAGGTCAACAGCACCCGCGAGCCCATCGGTCTGTCAGGGCTGCTGGAGGCGGTGCGCATGCCGGGGATCTGGCTGGTGAGCCTGAACGTGTTCATGGTCTACATCGTGTACTGCGGCCTGACCTACTTCATCCCATACCTCAAGGACATGTACCACCTGCCGGTGGCACTCGTGGGCGCCTACGGCATCATCAACCAGTACTTCCTCAAGGTCCTCGGTGGCCCGGCCGGTGGCTTCATCGCTGACAAACAGCTCAAGAGTTCGAGCCGCTACCTCAAATGGGCCTTCGTTGCCTTGCTGCCGCTGATGCTGGTCATCCTCAGCATTCCGCGTGGTGAAAGCTACATCTACGCGGGCCTGGCAGCGACACTGTCCTTCGCCCTGGTGGTGTTCACCATGCGTGGGGTGTTTTGGGCGCCGATGAGCGAAGTGGGCATCCCTTCGCGCATCACCGGCTCCGCATTCGGCATCGGCTGCCTGATCGGCTATGCGCCGGGCATGTTCGCCTACGTGATCTATGGCGCGTTGCTGGACCACTACCCAGGCGAGCAGGGCTACACCTATGTGTTCAGCCTGATGAGCGTGCTGGCGGTGGTGGGTGTGGTGGTGTCCAGCCTGCTGCAGCGGATGGTCAGACGCCACCGCGAGGCCGCGGGGGCCCAGGCGATTGCCTGATCCCGTTTGGGGCGCTGGCTTTTGGGCTGGCGCGATCCCTGTAGGAGCGGGTTTACCCGCGAATACGTTGGTGAATCCACTACCGCATTCGCGGGTGAACCCGCTCCCACAGGGCTGTGCAGTCTTTGGGTAAATCTGCTCTTGCAGGCGGCTGCGCAGTGCATCGCCGTTAACACTTTACTGGGGCTTGCCTCGCCAGCTGTAGGAGCGGGTTTACCCGCGAATACGTTGGTGAATCCACTACCGCATTCGCGGGTGAACCCGCTCCCACAGGGCTGTGCAGTCTTTGGGTAAATCTGCTCTTGCAGGCGGCTGCGCAGTGCATCGCCGTTAACACTTTACTGGGGCTTGCCTCGCCAGCTGTAGGAGCGGGTTTACCCGCGAATACGTTGGTGAATCCACTACCGCATTCGCGGGTGAACCCGCTCCCACAGGATTGTGCAGTCTTTGGGTAAATCTGCTCTTGCAGAAGGCTGCGCCGTGCAGCGCCACAAAGCCTGCCCAGCGTTCACGGTGAATTTTTTTACGTTCCGCTGTATCTGATGCCTTAGAACATGCATCCGCGACAGGGACTGGCCATGAAATCACGGAAAAAGACCGTCAAGCCGATCGGCTTGCAGGACATCACCATCGTCGACGACGCCAAGATGCGCAAGGCGATCACCGCGGCGGCGCTGGGCAATGCCATGGAGTGGTTCGACTTCGGTGTCTATGGGTTCGTTGCCTATGCACTGGGCAAGGTGTTCTTTCCTAACGCAAGCCCCGGGGTGCAGATGATCGCGGCACTGGCCACGTTCTCGGTGCCATTCCTGATCCGCCCGCTGGGTGGGCTGTTCTTCGGCGCGTTGGGTGACCGCTATGGGCGTCAGAAGGTGCTGGCGGCGACCATCGTGATCATGTCCTTGAGTACGTTCGCCATCGGGCTGATCCCGTCCTATGCCTCGATCGGCATCTGGGCGCCGATCCTGTTGCTGCTGGCCAAGATGGCCCAAGGGTTCTCGGTGGGCGGCGAATACACCGGGGCGTCGATTTTCGTGGCCGAGTACGCACCGGACCGCAAGCGGGGCTTTCTCGGCAGTTGGCTGGACTTCGGTTCGATCGCAGGGTTCGTGCTGGGCGCGGGCCTGGTGGTGCTCATCTCCACTGCACTGGGCGAGGCGGCGTTTCTGGAGTGGGGCTGGCGCTTGCCGTTCTTCCTGGCCTTGCCGCTGGGCCTGATCGGCCTCTACCTGCGCCACGCCCTCGAAGAGACGCCAGCTTTCCAGCAGCATGTCGACAAGCTGGAGCAGGGCGATCGCGAGGGCCTGGCTTCAGGCCCGAAGGTGTCGTTCAAGGAGGTCGCCACCCAGCACTGGCGCAGCCTGGTGACCTGCGTGGGTGTGGTCATCGCCACCAACGTCACCTACTACATGCTGCTCACCTACATGCCCAGCTACCTGTCCCATAACCTGCACTACAGCGAAGACCATGGGGTGCTGATCATCATCGCGATCATGGTCGGCATGTTGTTCGTGCAGCCGATCATTGGCCTGTTGAGCGACAAGGTCGGCCGCCGGCCCTTCATCATCGGTGGCAGCGTGGGGCTGTTGGTGCTTGCCATTCCGGCGTTCATGCTGATCAACAGCGGCGTGCTCGGGGTGATCTTCGCCGGTTTGCTGATCCTGGCCGTGCTGCTCAATTTCTTCATCGGGGTGATGGCTTCTACCTTGCCGGCGATGTTCCCCACCCATATCCGCTACAGCGCTTTGGCCAGCGCCTTCAACATTTCGGTGCTGATCGCCGGGCTGACCCCAACCATCGCCGCCTGGCTGGTGGAGAGCACCGAAAACCTGTACATGCCGGCCTACTACCTGATGGTGATCGCATTGGTGGGATTGGCCACGGGCGTGTCGATGAAGGAGACGGCCAACAAGCCCCTGCACGGCGCTGCCCCCGCTGCCTCGGACATCGAAGAAGCGCGCGAGCTGCTGCAGGAACACCACGACACGCTGGAGCAGAAGATCGAAGACATCGACGCGAAGATTGCCGAGCTTCAAGCCCAGCGCGCACGTTTGGCGCAACAGCATCCTCATATCGACTGACGGCGCGAAGCGGAGTCTGAATGTTCATTGCAAGTGCAAACTATTTAAGTCGGGTGATTAATTTGACGCCATAAAATAATTGGCAAATACCCGAGGTAGAGCGCTTGCAAAGTCATTTGTTGGCACCTTTACTTGTTACTGGATATGAGGGGCGCTGTTTCAATGAAGCGTGGCTTTCATATCGATGAGTTAAAGGGTGCATTGACGTTTCGCGTTGATATTCCGGCCTATTTGTCAGGTTCATAAAGGGTGGCTACATCCTTTATGGGTTTGCCGTTCCTGACGGGTCCCGCTCAGTGGGGAGGACTGTTCATGGAAAGTGAGGTGTCGGCGTTCAGTCAATTGGATTCCCATCATCGTCGGCACTGGACATTGGCCGCGTATAAATACATCGCGCGAAAACGGCTGGCTCGTCATGTCGATATCAGCCTGAAAAGCATCGCGGAAAGAAGCTGGGACATCGCCCCAGGTTGCCTGTCGTTCTCTCCGCCAGCCATTGCGCTGCCCGGCCAGCTGGAGCGCGTCACCGGCTGGGAGGAAAAACGCTTCTATCCATATGAGCACCCGGCCCGCACCATGGCAGGGTTGGGCGAAGTGGTGCAGGGCCCGACCCGGGGCTATCTGCTCAAGGACGTCTGGTTGATCGACGGAGTGTTGTACAAGGGGCGGGCCAGTTTCTGGCTTTCCCAACGGCCCAGGGCATTCCCGCCTGTGGTCGTGGAGCATGAGATCGACCGCGGGGCGATCTACTGTTCGGTCAACGGCAATACCTGGTTCGGCAACTGGATGGTCGAAGACTGCGTGACCTATCCCCTGGCCGCCGAGGAAGGTGTGCCGGTCACTGTCGGGCCGTCGGCGCGGTTTCCCATCTACACCCAGGCGCCGCCCTACGAAGACTGGCTCGGCATGAAGCCAAGGCGCCTGAGTGGCGCCTACTTCCATGAACTGGTGCTGTTCGATGACTTCTGTAACAACCGCAACAAGTATCTGCGTTTTCGCGCCATGGGCGACAAGCTGCTGTCGCGGGTGAACTATCAGTCTCACCCCGGCGTGTTCTTGCTGCGCGGTGGCGACGGCGACCTGCGCTTGCTGCGCAACGAACTGGAGTTGGCCGAGCACCTGCGTCGAACCCGTGGTTTTCACGTGGTCGATCCGCTGAAAAGCGACGTGCCGTCCATCGTTGCGGCCTGCGCCGGGGCGCAGGTGGTGATCGGTGTCGAGGGCAGCCAGCTGGTGCATGGGGTCAATGTCCTGCAACCGGGCGGTGCTTTGCTCGCCCTGCAACCGCCCAATCGCTTCGTCAGCTACTACAAGTACCACACCGACCGAGACAACCAGCACTTCGCTTATGTGGTCGGTACCCCCGATGGCGACGGTTTCAGGATCGACATCGAGGAAGTGGAGCGCACGTTGGATTTGATTCCACCGCCGTGAGCCGTGACCCAGAGCACGTTCAGGATGTGGCCCGGGCCAGGAGAAGGTTTGCCGTCTTCACCATTTGAATCCACTCCTGCTCGGTCACCAACCTCTTCTGCCGGGGGCGGTCACGGACCTGTTCGAATGGGTGCAAGGTCTTCCGCAGGAGCTCGAGATGCTGGCGGCCCATATGTGTGCATTGGCCGAAGCCTGTGATCTGGATGCCGTGAGCGCGCTGCTCGAAGCCGTGCCCGCGACAAAACCGTGAGGTCGTGCAGGTTTCACGGGTAAACCGGACACCGAACCGATTCACCCGCGAAGCGGGCGCCACGCAGAAGGGCAGCGCCGACAAGGATCATTTCTTCAGGGCCTGGTACGACTTGACCATGTCCTGCGCCCAACCGTCGAGCACGGCCTTGGCATCTTTGGCCTGCATGACTTGCGACGAGTTCTCCAGCTCTGTACCGGCGCCTTTGCGCACCACCTCGGCCACTACTTGGTTGCTGCTGCCATCGATGAAGGCCGCCTCGGTGGCGATGCTGGTGTCCTGGTCGCGAATGCCGGTGGCGGTGCTGATACCCGCGGCGATCAGGGCGATCGGGATCACTTCATACGGGCGCAGGCTCTTGGTGGAGGCGCTGACCGCAGTGATCGCCGGGCGCACGACCAACACGCCTGGGCCTGGGCTGGTGGCCAGCGGCAGGACCTTGGAGAAGTGTGATTTCAAGGTCTGGTCGTAGTACTGGGTGATGCCTTGAAGCGTGGACTGCGGAACCTTCTCGGTCGGCTGCGGCCGCGGATAGAGCTGGCTGGGCTCGATGTAGACGCTGCGGAAGGCGTTGACGTCGACGCCAGGCTTGATCCAGCGCATCACCGGCGCACCGGAGGGGGACTTTTCTTCCTTGAGGATGCTGTAGTCCTTCAGAAAGCCGGAATACTGATCGGACTCCACGTATTTGCTCGCGCAACCGGAGAGCAGTAGCGAGGACAGGCACAAGGTTGTAGCGAACGACTTCAGGTTCATGCAATTTCTCCTTGGGACATTGGGCATTGCTCCGCGGTCTTGTGGCGAGTTACGCGTGATGTATCTAGAAGCGCCAGGTTGCGCCTCCTCCAATGATATGTAGCGCACTGTTGTCGAAGCTGCCGGACAATGTATTGCCCGAGCGCGATTTTGTTTGTTCAACGTCCATGTCGCCCAGCCACACCAGGGTATAGGCCAGGTGTACGTCGAGCCCTTCATCGAGCATGTAATTCACACCCGTGGCCAGGCGCCAGGTCTCGCCCATAGGGTTGTCTACCGTGCGGTCGTCATCGTCCACTGCCGAGCTGTCGTAACCCAGCCCCATGCTCCAGCGCAGGCGCGGTGTGGCCTGGTACTGGGCGCCAAGCGAGGCGTGCCAGGTGTCCTTGTACTTGCGGTCGACCGTGCGGCTCGCGCCTGCGTTGTTGGCGTCTACGTCCACGCCCACGTCGCCGAAATCGCTCCAGTCCTGCCAGCCAAGGCTGCCCAGCAGTGTCCACTGCTCGTCCAGCCGGTGGGCCACGCTGAACGTGGCGGTCTGCGGGACATTCAGGTCCAGCTCCAGGGCGTCCACATCCAGCCTGCGCAAACCGGCGTTGAGGATCGGGTTGCTGATGTTGCGTACGTGGGGGCTGTCTTCGAACTCCAGCTTGATCTTGCTGGTGTAGGCAAAGCCGAGCGTGGTGTGTGGAGTGAGTTGGTACAGCACTCCCAGGTTGACGCCAGTACCGACGTCGGTGTCCTTGTATTCCAGTTGCCCGTCCGGGCGGTCGCGCAGCCCCAGCAGGTTGTTGTTGACCGCCATTTCAGTGCGGTAATAGCCGTACATGATGCGCGGGCCGACGCCCACGGACAGGTCATCGGTGAACTTGTACGCCAGCGTCGGCTGGAAGGAGACGCCGATGATCGCAGCCTCCTGGGTGAAATAGCGCCCGGCCCAATCGTCGTCGTAGTCCAGCGCCAAGCCGAAATTGCCATACATGCCAAAGCCGATCGCGGCGCGGTCATCGAGCTGGTGGCTGATGAACAGGCTGGCACCGGGCAGGTACTGCAAGGCATTACCGCCTTCGTTGCCATCGAACTGATTGTTGCTGTCGCGGGAGAAACGTAGATCGCCCAGGATCACCTGGGCATTGGCGCTGACCTGGGTACCCCGCAACTGCGTGAGGCCCGCCGGGTTGTTCATCAGCACGCTCGGGTCCTTGGCCAGGGCTGCGGAGCCTGCGTTGGCCAGGCCGTTGCCTTCCTGGCCGGCTTCATAGATGAAGATCCCGCCGGCAGAGACGGTCGGGCTGCCGAGCAGCAGCGCGCAGGCGAGGGTAGGGGCGCGCCACCAAGGGCGTGGGTGAGTCCGCGTAGCCGGGAATGGAAGCAAAGCATGCATAGACTTCAATGTCCCCTCAGGTTGAGGATCGGTAGGTAGGCGATGCGTCACGCATCGCTACATACAAAACTCCTTTTCGCTGTGACGTAACTCATCACTTCGGGCTACTCGTTTTTCCCCAGTAGCATAGCGGCGCTATAGCAATTTCGACGGGGTGGCCTGTATTCCTTTTACGACAGCCAGGGACGGCTGATCCCATCGATTTCGAACTCAAAAGACTTTAGGTGAAGGTTTTGTTTTTTCCATGACGCCTTGCGCTGTCAATCCGGCGAATGCGACGTCGCACTGAACGGAGCGGTGCGGCATAGGGGTTCCAGGCATCCGTCATCAAATGTGAATACGCCCAGGGACCGGTGTCGCCACGACGCTCTTGCTGCTCAACTGCCGACGGTGCTCCAGGGGTGTGCAGCCGTACCAGCGGGCGTGGGCGCGGCAGAACGAGGCCGTGCGTAGATAGCCCAGCTCCTGGGCGATCTGGGCGACGCTGAGCCAGGTGCTTTGCAGCAGTTGCCGCGCTTGCTGACAGCGCACCTGCTCGACCAGCTGTTCAAACTCGATCCCTTCGCTGGCCAGGCGACGTTGCAGGGTGCGCGGGTGCAGGCCCAACACCAGCGAGATCTGCTCGAGGCTGCAGCGGCGCTTGGGTAGCATGAGCAGGATGTGCTGGCGGACTTTGTCTTGCAGGTCGATGTTTTCGGCGCACTGCCCCTCCAGGTGCAGGCGCATGATGTCGTGTAGCGTGGGGTCGTATTGAACGCTGGTTTTTTGCAGGTCTTCGGGATGGAGAGCCAGGGCGTTGTGGTCTTGACCGAACAGCACGGGGCAGTCGAAGTAGCGTCGGTAGAGCGCCAGGCTAGCCTGGGGTTGATGACGAAAGAGCACGGCCCTGGGTTTGAATGCGATACCGAGCAGCTCGCTGACCAGCAGGTTGCCATGCAAGATGGACTTTTCCACGATCTGCGGCATGGGCTGGCTGCTGGGCAGAGTGTTGTCGAAATACAGCAGGGCCCTGCCTGGCCGGCGCTCCAGGCTGAATTGAATCGCCGGGCTGTAGACGCGCATGTAGCGCAGCACGGCCACCAGCGCCTCGCCCACGGTGGGGGCCGAGCGCGCCAGATGCTGCAGCGGGCCGAGCAGGGTCAAGCCCTGGCGGGTCGCCAGCTCCAGGCCGAGCTGGGGCAAGCGCAGGGCATGGGCGCTGCCTTCGAAGATCTGCACCAGGCTTTGGTAGGCGAAGCGTTTCTCATAGTTGCCGACTACATCCAGGGTGATACGGTGGGGCGACAGATAGTCGCGCATGCAAGCGCCGTGGGCGGCGAGCAGCTCCCCGAACTGCAAGAAGGCGGTACCGCGAATGCTGTCCATATTCTGGCCTTGTGTTCAGCAGGTTCGCACTGAGTATGGTCGCCGAAGTCTAGGCTGTCCGCGCGACATGCTAGAATCCGCCGCTTCGAATCAGGAGGTAGACGCGTGCGCAAACTGGCAGTGGTAATGGCAGTGCTGGCCCTGGCGGGCTGTGAGAACGAGGTCGAAGGTGTCCACAAACAGGTGGCCGAACACCTGCACAACCCCAAGACGGCCAAGTTCGCCAACGTGCGGATCGACACCCAGGGCTCGATCTGCGGCCAGGTGCGCGGCAAGGACGACGCCGGGCAGTACGAGGCGTACCGCAGTTATGTGGCGATCAAGCACGATGGCCAGTATGAAATCCTCGTCGATGACACCGGCAACAACCTGCGCATCCGTGAGGTCTGCGGCGGTGCCGAGCTGCAACGCCGCGCCGATGCCCTGGCTGACCAGCCGGCCCCGGAAGGCTGGGATGTGGAAGTGATCCAAGGGGCCAACATGGGCGCCTTGACCGACATGACTGCCCGCCTGATCGAAAAGGGCATCCCGTCCTCGGTCGAGTATCGCAATGGCAAGCCGGTGGTGTTGATGGGGCCATTCCCCACCAAGGCCGAGGCCGAGGCACGCAAGGCCGATGTCATGGCGCGCCTGGGCACGGACTCGATCGTCATCCAGCACGGCGCACAGCGCTAAGGCACGGGCCGCACAGCGGCTCCAGGGCGTCAAAAATGCATGTCCGGGGCGTGTGCGGCTATGCTTGCAGGGAAGCAGGTGGTTGAGGGGGAAAGGCCTCATGTCTACGCTGGAACGGGCCATTGCCGTCGCTGCCAGGGCGCATGAAGGGCAATACGACAAGGGTGGGGCGGCCTACATTCTCCACCCGTTGCGGGTGATGATGCGGGTTTCGACGCCCGAGCAGCGGATCGTCGCGGTGCTCCACGACGTGTTGGAAGACACCCCGCTGACCCTGTCGGACCTCGCGCGCGAAGGCTTCCCCCTGAAGATCCTCGCCGCCGTGCTGGCGTTGAGCCGGCGTGAAGGCGAGAGCTACGAAGCGTTCGTGGTGCGCCTTGGCGGCGACCCGCTGGCGCGGCAGGTCAAGCTGGCGGACCTGGCCGACAACAGTGACCTGTCGCGTATCCCATGCCCGGGCCCGGCGGACCTGGCCCGGCTTTGCCGCTACCAGCAGGCCAGCGCCTACCTGCAGACCCTCAACTGATCAGCCACAGGCCTGCATGTTCACCGGCCCGACGAAGTCGTTGCCATGGCCCATCACGCACGCCACCTGTTGGTTGCGCTGCAACTCCCAGGTCTGCGGTGGATAGGTCTTGTTCCAGGCCTCGAACAACTGCCGGTCTTGCTTGGACAGGCGCAGGTTGTACTGTTTGCTCATATAGAAGTAGGTGCGCGCGATCATCCCGCGGATCGACGGGCGCGGCATCACTTTCTTGGCCTTGAAGTCCACCTGGGTCAGGCAGCTGCCGTACTGACCCTGTTGCTGCGGCAGCCAGCCGAAGCTGTAGTTGCTGCGGTCGCCATTGACCTCGCCGATGCTCGGTACCAAGTTGTGCAGGTCGGCTTCGGCGCGTTTGTACACCTCATCGTGGCGCGAGCAGTTCTTGCGTCCACCATTCTGCCAGCATTGGCGCTGATGGCCGATCTGCCAGGCAGGCACGATGTGTTCCCATTCGATGCGCGAAGCGCGTTGGGCATTCTTGCGCGGGGTGTAGCCGCAAGAGGCCAGGTCCACTTTGTTGCCTTTGTACTTGCAACCACAGTAGAACTCGGTGGATTGCGGTGCATACAGGCGCCAGGCGACCTTCTTGGCTTCCTGGAAGGTGCGTGGGGCGTCGGCGTGGGCAGTGACAGCGGTGGACAGCAGGCACAGGCCTGCGAAAAGCGAAACTCTCATGCGCGGTCAGTCTTCCTTGGGCACAGTCCAGAAGATCTGCACGCCGCCGTCATCGCGGTGGGCGAGGGTGACGTTGTCGTTTTCGGCGATTTCCTCGAGCAGGGTTTCCCAGTCGTCGGGCGACTCGTGCTCCAGGCGGAAGATCAAGGCCGCGCGGCTGCGCTGGGCGATGGGGCTGTTGATGATCTTCTGGATGCGCAGACCCAGTTGTTCGTAGGTGCTAGGGGATGCTGCAGAGGTACTGGCCACGGGGCTTTTCCTTGTTTTGCTGTATGCGCATACAGTATTTCACTGTAAGGCATTTCGCAACAGCGTGTAAGGCGAAAGCGTCTATGACCGCAGGGATGTAATTGGTTCACTCTCGGGTGAATGCAGTTGCGGGTAAGCCCGCTCCTCCCACGTCCGCTCTGGACCCTGTGGGAGCGGGTTTACCCGCGAAGGGGCCGGCTCATACAACGCGCCGGCCCGACGTCATGGCAACGAATCAATACTCCCAGAAGATCCGCTGCAGCTCCTTGCTGTCCTGGGTCTTGGTCATCGCCACCATCGCCAGGATCCGCGCCTTCTGTGGATTCAGGTCATGGGCCACGACCCAGTCGTTCTTGTCGTCAGGCTGTTCGGCGTTGCGCAGCACGAAACCACCCTGATTGACGTGGGACGAACGAATGATCTGAACACCGTTCTTGCGCAGCTCTTGCAGGGCTGGCACCACCCGCGACGATACCGAGCCATTGCCAGTGCCGGCGTGGATCAGAGCCTTGGCGCCATTTTGCGCCAGCGCCTTGTAAGCGGTGTCGGTCACGTTGCCGTAGCCATAGGCGATGTCCACCTGGGGCAGGGCGCTGATTTGCTTGATGTCGAACTCCGAGTTGACGGTATGGCGCTTGGCCGGCAGGCGGAACCAGTAGGACTTGCCTTCGACCACCATGCCCATCGGGCCCCAGGCGCTCTTGAACGCTTCGGTCTTGATGTTGACCGACTTGCTCACGTCACGGCCGGACTGGATCTCGTCGTTCATGGTCACCAGCACCCCTTTACCGCGGGACTGCTTGTCGCTGGCTACTGCTACGGCGTTGTACAGGTTGAGCATGCCATCGGCGGACATGGCAGTGCCCGGGCGCATGGAGCCGACGACCACGATTGGCTTGTCGGTCTTCTCCACCAGGTTGAGGAAGTAGGCGGTTTCTTCGAGGGTATCGGTGCCGTGGGTGATGACGATGCCGTCGACGTCCTTGCTGTCGGCCAGCTCCGCGACGCGTTTGCCAAGCTTGAGCAGGTCGTCGTTGCTGATGCTCTCGGAGGCGATCTGCATCACCTGCTCGCCGCGCACGTTGGCCAAGGTGGCCAGCTCCGGTACGCCGGCGATGAGTTTGTCGACACCGAGCTTGGCGGCCTGGTAGGTGGCGCTGTTGGCGGCGCTGGCACCGGCGCCGGCGATGGTGCCGCCGGTGGCGAGGATGACCACGTTGGCCAGCTTCTGCTGTTGCTCGGCTTCCTTGGCGCTAAGGCCGGTCGGCAGGATCAGCAACAGGGCGAGGGCGCTTGGGGCGAAGGTTTTCACTGCAGCATTCATGTTTTTATTTTCTCTCTTCCAAATGAGACGGTTGGCTGTGTCGCGCCCTAAAGCAGGCAGGTTTCGTACCAGCGGGGGCCGTGGCCCCAGCAAGGGCTGGATGAGGCCGTGATCAGGGCGCGTTACGACAAACCTGTGAGACTGGTTCGGGCTGCATGACAGCCTGTTCCGTTCGGTATCCCGAATGAGAGTAGGAAAAGGTGTTCGGTTTTTCGGAAATTTTTCGGATAATCCCGACGTACGCGGCCTGGGCAAAACCGCGTGAGGGATTTGACAAAAGCAGGTCTTGTTTCCATAGTTAGGCAACGCAAACGTTTGCGATCCGATAAAAAACACAAGATTCGGAGTCAAATTCATGAAATTGCCATTCCCTGGCCGCTTGCTGGCCCTGGCTGTCTTCTCCACGCTTGCCCTCTCGCTCCCCGTGTCCGCCGCCCAGGCCCAGGACAAACCCAAGGTCGCCCTGGTCATGAAATCCCTGGCCAACGAGTTCTTCCTGACCATGGAAGACGGCGCCAAGACCTACCAGAAAACCCACGCTGATGATTTCGACTTGGTGGCCAACGGCATCAAGGACGAATCCGATACTGGCAACCAGATCCGCATCGTCGAGCAGATGATCGTCTCCGGTGTCAACGCCCTGGTCATCGCTCCGGCCGACTCCAAAGCCCTGGTGCCGGTGATCAAGAAGGCCATGGACGCGGGCATCACCGTGGTCAACATCGACAACCGCCTCGACCCCGACGTGCTCAAGAGCAAAGGCCTGAGCGTGCCCTTCGTCGGCCCCGACAACCGCAAGGGCGCTCGCCTGGTCGGCGACTACCTGGCCCAGCAGAAGCTCAAGGCCGGGGACCAGGTCGGTATCATCGAAGGCGTGCCGACCACCACCAACGCCCAGCAGCGCACCGCAGGCTTCAAGGACGCCATGGAAGCTGCGCAGATGAAAGTGGTCTCGGTGCAGTCGGGCAACTGGGAGATCGACAAGGGCAACGCCGTCGCCGCCGCCATGCTCAACGAATACCCCGATCTCAAGGCATTGCTGGCCGGCAACGACAGCATGGCCCTGGGCGCTGTGTCGGCGGTGCGGGCGGCAGGCAAGACCGGCCAGGTGCAAGTGGTTGGGTACGACAACATCCGCGCCATCAAGCCCATGCTCAAGGACGGCCGTGTGCTTGCCACCCTCGAGCAGCATGGCGCCGACCAGGCAGTGTTCGGCATCCAGGCGGCCTTGCAGATGCTCAAGGGCGAAAAGCCTGCGGTGGATGCCGACAACGTCATCCAGACCCCGGTCGAACTGGTTACCAAATGATGATGCGGCATCGCGGCGCCGGTTTCGCCGGTAGGACCGCACCCACAGGTACAGCAGGGTTTTCCAGGCCTGCGCAAGGTCTGTGGGCACCGGCTCACCCGCGAGGAGGCCAGCACAGCCAATACAAGACCGCTGCGTTCCCTGGGGCGGGGTGTCTGCCATGAAAGAAGCGAATGAGGTCACCCTTGCCGTCAGCGGCCTGGGCAAGACTTACACCCAGCCGGTGCTCGGCGATGTGACGCTGGAGCTGCGCGCGGGCGAAGTGCTGGCGCTCACCGGCGAGAACGGCGCGGGCAAGAGCACGCTGTCCAAGCTCATCAGCGGCCTGGAAACGCCCACCACAGGGCAGATGCGTTATCGCGGCGAGCCCTACGCGCCCGGCAGTCGCAGCGCGGCCGAGCGCCTGGGCGTGCGCATGGTGATGCAGGAGCTCAACCTGCTGCCCACCCTGACCGTGGCCGAGAACCTGTTCCTCGACAACCTGCCCAGCCGCGCCGGTTGGATCAGTCAGAAACGCCTGCGCCAACTGGCTACCGCCGCCATGGCCCAGGTCGGCCTGGATGCCATCGACCCGGACACCCCGGTCGGCGAGTTGGGCATCGGCCATCAGCAGATGGTGGAGATCGCCCGCAACCTCATTGGCGATTGCCATGTGCTGATCTTCGACGAGCCCACGGCGATGCTCACCGCTCGCGAAGTGGAGCTGCTGTTCACTCAGATCGAACGCCTACGCCAGCGCGGCGTGGCCATCGTCTATATCTCCCATCGCCTGGAAGAGCTGCAGCGCGTGGCCCAGCGCATCGCCGTGCTGCGCGATGGCAAGTTGGTGTGCGTCGAGCCGATCCAGCGCTACAGCAGCGCCGAGCTGGTCAACCTCATGGTCGGTCGCGAGCTGGGCGAGCATATCGACCTCGGTCGTCGCGAGATCGGCCAGACGCTGCTCAAGGTCAACAAGCTAAGCCGTGGCGACAAGGTGCGCGAGGTGTCGTTCGAGGTCAGGGCAGGGGAGATCTTCGGTATTTCCGGCCTGATCGGCGCCGGACGCACCGAGCTGTTGCGCCTGATCTACGGCGCCGACCGCGCCGACAGCGGGCAGATCGAACTTGGCCAGCCCTTGCAGCCGGTCACCCTCGATTCGCCCAAGGCGGCGGTGCGCGCGGGCATCGCGTTGATCACCGAGGACCGCAAGGGCGAAGGCCTGCTGCTCACTCAATCGATCAGCGCCAATATTGCCCTGGGCAACCTGGGGGCGGTGTCCCGCGCGGGCATACTCGACGCCGAAGCCGAGCGCGCCCAGGCGCTGCGCCAGATCAATGCCATGCGCATTCGCAGCGCCAGCCCGGCCCAGGCCGTGGGCGAGCTCTCCGGCGGCAACCAGCAGAAAGTGGTGATCGGCCGCTGGCTGGAGCGCAACTGCCAGGTGCTGTTGTTCGACGAGCCGACCCGGGGCATCGATGTCGGCGCCAAGTTCGACATCTATGGCCTGCTGGCCGAGCTGGCGCGCCAGGGCAAGGCCTTGGTGGTGGTGTCCAGCGACCTGCGCGAGCTGATGCTGATCTGCGATCGCATCGCTGTGCTCTCGGCGGGCCGGCTGATCGACACCTTCGACCGCGAGCGCTGGAGCCAGGATCAACTGCTCGCCGCCGCCTTCGCCGGCTATCAGAAACGTGACGCATTGCTGCATGAAGCAGCTCCCAGGATGGACCCATGAAGACCACACCCCTCGACACCCCGGGCCGCGCCCCCGTGCGCCGCAGCGCCAATTACTTCGGCCTGGGTACCTACCTGGGCCTGGCTGGCGCCTTGCTGGCGATGATCGTGCTGTTCTCGTTCTTGAGCAGCCACTTTTTGTCCTACGCCACCTTCAGTACCCTGGCCAACCAGATCCCGGACCTCATGGTGCTGGCGGTGGGCATGACCTTCGTGCTGATCATCGGCGGCATCGACCTGTCGGTGGGCTCGGTGTTGGCCCTGGCCGCCTCGGCGGTCAGCGTGGCGATCCTGGGCTGGGGCTGGAGCCCGTTGCCTGCGGCGTTGCTGGGCATGGCCGTGGCGGCGCTGGCCGGCAGCGTCACCGGTGGCATCACCGTGGCCTGGCGCATCCCATCGTTCATCGTCTCTTTGGGCGTGCTGGAGATGGCCCGAGGCCTGGCTTACCAGTTCACCGACTCGCGCACCGCCTACATCGGCGATGCCTTCGCCTGGTTCTCCAACCCCATCGCCTTCGGTATTTCGCCAGCCTTCATCATCGCCTTGCTGGTCATCGTCGTCGCCCAGTTGGCGCTGACCCGCACGGTGTTCGGCCGCTACCTGATCGGCATCGGCACCAATGAGGAGGCCGTGCGCCTGGCCGGCATCGACCCGCGCCCCTACAAGGTGCTGGTGTTCGCCTTGATGGGGCTACTCGCGGGCCTGGCCGCGCTGTTCCAGATCTCCCGTCTGGAAGCCGCCGACCCCAATGCCGGCGCTGGCCTGGAGCTGCAGGTCATCGCCGCCGTGGTCATCGGCGGCACCAGCCTGATGGGCGGGCGCGGCTCGGTCATCAGCACTTTCTTCGGTGTGCTGATCATCTCTGTGTTGGCCGCGGGGCTGGCGCAGATCGGTGCCTCCGAACCCACCAAACGCATCATCACCGGGGCGGTCATCGTGATCGCCGTGGTGCTCGACACTTACCGGAGCCGGCGCGCAGGCCGGCGGAACTGAACCCATGGCAACCATCAAAGACGTCGCGGCATTGGCAGGTATTTCCTATACCACCGTGTCCCATGTACTGAACAAGACCCGCCCGGTCAGCGAGCATGTGCGCCTGAAGGTCGAGGCGGCCATCGCCGAGCTCGACTACGTGCCCAGCGCCGTGGCCCGTTCGCTCAAGGCCCGCAGCACCGCCACCATCGGCCTGCTGGTGCCCAACAGCGTCAACCCGTACTTCGCCGAGTTGGCCCGGGGTATCGAGGACGGCTGCGAGCGCAATGGCTATTGCGTGATCCTCTGCAACTCCGACGACAATCCGCAAAAGCAGCGCAGCTACCTTCGGGTCTTGCTGGAAAAGCGCATCGACGGCCTGATCGTCGCCTCGGTCGGCCAGGACAGCGACCTGCTGGAAAGCCTGGCCTGCGTGCGCACGCCAATGGTCATCGTCGATCGCGCCCTGGATGGCATCGATGCCGACCTGGTTCGCATCGACCACGAACAGGGCGGCTACCTCGCCACCCGGCACCTGCTGGACCTGGGCCATCGCGACATCGCCTGCATCGGCGGGCCGGCCGACTCAGGGCCTGCCCAGTTACGCCTGGCGGGCTACCGTCGGGCCATGGCCGAGCAGGGCGTGGCGGAGGGTGAAAATCGCATTCTGCACAGTGACTTCAGCAGCCCCGGTGGCTACGACGCCGCGGTGCACCTGCTCGACGGCCCGCGGCCCACGGCGATCTTCGCCGGCAACGACATGATCGGTTTTGGCGTGTTGCGTGCGGCGGCCGAGCGCAACATCCACGTGCCGGGCGAGTTGTCGGTGGTCGGCTTCGACGACATCGAGCTCAGCCGCTACGTGTACCCGCCGTTGACCACGGTCGGCCAGTCGATCCGCGAGCTCGGCGAAAGCGCCGCGCAGCTGCTGCTCTCGCGCATCGCCACCCCCCGCAGCGGCGGCGTGGAGCAGCGCATCGTCGCCCCGCGCATCGTGCTGCGTGAATCCACCGGGCCGCGCCCGGACCTGTTCAATGATTACCGCTAAGGAGTGACCATGAGCGCCAAGGTCGTGGTGGTCGGCAGTCTCAACATGGACTTGGTGGCCCGCACCCAGCGTTTGCCCCGGCCCGGCGAGACGCTGGCCGGCGACAGCTTCTTCACCGTGCCCGGCGGCAAGGGCGCCAACCAGGCGGTGGCCGTGGCTCGGCTTGGGGCCAGGGTGGCCATGGTCGGCAACGTGGGCGACGACGCCTATGGCCAGCAACTGCGCAAGGCCCTGGAGCAGGAGGGCATCGATTGCCAGGCGGTGGGCGTATGCCCAGGTGTCTCCAGCGGCGTGGCGCTGATCATGGTCGATGCCGCCAGCCAGAACTCCATCGTCATCATCCCCGGCGGCAACGGCCAGCTGACGCCGGCGTCCGTGCAGCGTTTCGACGCTCTGTTGCAAGCGGCCGAGGTGATCATCTGCCAGCTGGAAGTGCCCATGACCACGGTGGCCTGGACGCTGGCCCGTGGGCGTGAACTGGGCAAGACAGTGATCCTCAACCCCGCGCCTGCCACCGGCCCGCTGCCGTCGGACTGGTTCGCCCATATCGATTACCTCACGCCCAACGAGAGCGAGGCCGAAGCCTTGACCGGGCTGCCGGTGAACGACATCGACAGTGCACGCCGCGCCGGTGAACGGCTGTTGCAGCTGGGCGCGGGCAAGGTGATCGTCACGCTGGGGGCGCAGGGTGCGTTGTTCCTCAGCCCTGCGGGTAGCCGGCATTTTCCCGCCCCGGTGGTCAAGCCCGTGGATACCACCGCGGCAGGGGATACCTTCATCGGCGGCTTCGCTGCCGGCCTGGTGCGCGGATTGGAGGAGGGCGAGGCCATCGCCTTCGGCCAGCGGGCCGCGGCGTTGTCGGTGACCCGCGTGGGCGCCCAGCCTTCGATTCCCTATTTGGCGGAGCTTGCGCCATGAAGAAGACCGGATTGTTGAACGTGGCGTTGTCCAGGGTGGTCGCCGGGCTGGGCCACGGTGACATCCTGGTGATCGGCGATGCCGGGCTGCCGGTGCCGCCGGGCGTAGAACTGATCGATCTAGCCGTGACCCCCGGTGTGCCGGATTTCGCCAGTGTGTTGCAGGCGGTGCTGGGAGAGATGCAAGTGGAGCGGCATGTGCTGGCCGAGCAGATGCTCGAGGTAGCGCCGCCAGCCTTGGCGCAGGTACAGGGGCTGCAAGGACAGCTGGGCGTGCGCGAGCTGCTGAGCCATCAAGCGTTCAAAGAGTTGTGCCGCCAGGCCAAGGCCGTGGTGCGAACCGGGGAGTGCAAACCCTACAGCAACATCGCGCTAGTGGCGGGTGTCACGTTCTGAGGTCAAGGCCCACTCGCGGGTAAACCCGGTCCTGCGCCGAACCCTGTGGGAGCGGGTTTACCCACGAAAGGCCGCAACGCGGCCCCACTATCGAAGGCAACAAGGAGTGCCCTATGTTCAAACACCTCCTCAAAGGAGTCGTCCTCATGTCAGCCGTGGCCACCACCTCCCTCCAGGCCGCTACGCGGGATGTGATCATCGACACCGACCCGGGTGCCGACGACGTCGTCGCGCTGCTGCTCGCCATGGCCTCGCCGAGGACTTGAACATTCGCGCCATCACCACCGTGGCCGGCAACGTGCGTCTGGACAAGACCTCACGCAACGCTCGCCTCGCGCGGGAATGGGCTGGGCGCGAAGACATCCCGGTCTACGCCGGGGCAGGGCGCCCGCTGGTGCGCAAGCCGATCTACGCTGACGATATCCATGGTCGGGAGGGCCTGGAAGGGGTGAAGGTCCACGAGCCCAAACAGGGGCTGGCCCAGGGCAATGCCGTGCAGTACCTGGTCGATACGCTGTCCCACGCCGAGCCTCGCAGCATCACCCTGGCCATGCTCGGCCCGCAGACCAACCTGGCCCTGGCGTTGATCCAGAAGCCCGAGATCGCCAAAAGCATCAAGGAAGTGGTGGTAATGGGTGGTGCTCACTTCAATGGCGGCAACATCACCCCGGTGGCCGAGTTCAACCTCTACGCCGACCCCCATGCTGCGCAGGTGGTGCTGGCCAGCGGCGTCAAGCTGACCTACGTGCCCCTGGACCTGACCCACAAGGTGATCACCAGTGAAGCGCGCTTCAAGCAGTTGGCAGCCATCAACAATCAGGCCAGCCAGCGTGTGGTGGATATCCTCGACGCCTACGTCAAGCACGACATGGACCTGTACGGGATGCCCGGAGGCCCGGTGCACGATGCCAGTGTCATCGCCTACCTGATCAAGCCCGAGCTGTTCAGCGGCAGGCGGGCCCACCTGGAGGTCGACAGCCGTGAAGGCCCGACCTTTGGCCAGACCGTCGTTGACTGGTACGCGGTGCTCAAGCGTCCGGCCAATGTGCTGTGGCTGAACGAGGGCGATGCCCAGGGCTTCTTCGACCTGCTCAGCGAGCGCTTGGCTCGATTGCAATAGCGGCGTGCGGGGCGTAGCGCTCGAATACCTGCTCGATGAAGCTGCGCGCTGCTTCGCTGCCGCGGTCGCGGACCAACAAGTCGATGGCGATCAGCAGCAGTTCTTCGGGGGTGCTGGGGCTGTAGGCGCTCTGGCCCTCGGCCCATTTGACCTTGATGTCGGCGTCGATGCTGTGGCTGCTCATGGGAGGCTCTCGTGGCAAGCCTGGGCTAAGGGGCGAACACCGGACCCTGGCGTTCGAAGGGAGGCGTGCTGCGCTCCGGTTGTTGCAGTAAATCATGCCTTTGCATTCGTCGCACGACCGCTGGCGAATAAACCGCCAGGCGTACGGCGCAAAATCCAGTCACGATTCCCTTTCGCCATCAGGGGCCGGTTCAGGCAGACTTGCCCGGTTTTGCAACAAAAGTTGAGCGGAGCTGTCGCATGAGACAGTTCCCATGATGATTAGGAGGATTCATGTTCCGTACCCGTGCTTACCTGGCGACCTTGCTGGCGGCTGCAGTCCTGGCAGGTTGCAGCACAGGCGGTTCTTCCAGCGGTGGCGACAAGGCCCCAGGCACCTCGGCCGATAACGGCGGTCGCTGCGAGGCCAGCGGTGCCGACTTCACCATCGGCAAACAGGCCACCCCGGCGCTGCTGGAGCAGGCACGCAAGGCCAGCGGTTCGCAACTGGCACGTATCCTCAAGCCCCACGATGTAATCACCCTGGAATACCGCTCCGAGCGGCTGAACCTGAACGTCGATGACAAAGGCGTGGTGACCCGCGTTAACTGCGGTTGAGGTTTCGCCTGCGACAAAAGCGAACACCCACAAAAAACCCGCCATGAAGGCGGGTTTTTTGTATTCGTATCCGAATTACTCCGGACGAACCTGCGCAGCCTGCATGCCCTTCTGACCGCGTTCGGCAACGAAGGAAACGGACTGGCCTTCTTTCAGGCTCTTGAAGCCGTCGGTTTCGATGGCCTTGAAGTGTACGAACAGGTCGTCGCCGCCGCCTGCTGGGGTGATGAAGCCGTAGCCTTTTTCATCATTGAACCATTTGACGGTGCCGTTTTGGCGATTGGACATGGGGTGAATCTCCAGAAACATGGTTTTTTTTCGAGGTGCGATGTTGCCGAGGCTACGCAGCACCGGCGACATCATAGTCTAATTCTGCGTATCTAGCGCCTGTTACCTTCGCAGGATACTGATCCACGGCAAATAATGCGTGCATCGCCCCGCAAAAAGGCTCAGCTCTTAGGTGCGCAGGCCTGACGTACCACGGTTTGCGCCCGCTGCATCAGCTTGGCGTCGACACCGTCCTTGCTGTCCAGGTCTTCGATTTCCGCCTTGGTGAAGTTCTTCTCGATCGCATCAGCGCCGCACTTGCAGTGCTGGTCCGCCGTTTTCGCATCGACACCTTGAGCCGACGCCACCTGGACGCACTGCTCCATGTAGGCGCCTTTCTTGCCGGCAGGCCACTCGGCATGTGCCGCCAGGGGCAGCAGCAGGGCGCTGGCGGCGGTCAGGGCCAGAAGAGACTGAAGTCGCATAACCACACACTCCTTGGGTTGGATCTCATCAAGAGTAGGATGCTTCAGAAACTCTGAGGTGGAATTTTCCGAACAAGTTCACCCAGACGGCTTAATTTCCAAATATTTCTGCCTGCCGCCCAAGCCGCGTGCTAGCATGCTCGGCTTGCAGCTGCACCCTGGCAGCTGTTTTCCATTTTTCTTTCCAGTCACTCTGGTTCGTCCCTGGTTGGCCGAAAGGCTCCTGCCACTGTGAGGCAGGCTTTCCCGCGGGAAAGGCAGGTCGGATCTTGTACTGGCTCATCCCAACCCATGTGACCTTTGGTAGGGGTCACCACTAGGAGAGGAGGCGCCATGCCCGTAATTACTCTTCCCGATGGCAGTCAACGTACGTTCGACAAGGCCGTCACCGTTGCCGAAGTCGCCGCCTCCATTGGCGCGGGCCTCGCCAAGGCCACGCTGGCCGGCAAGGTCGATGGCAAGCTGGTCGACGCCTGCGACCTGATCGAGAACGACGCCACGCTGCAGATCATCACCCCTAAAGATGAAGAGGGACTGGAGATCATCCGTCACTCGTGCGCCCACCTGGTCGGCCACGCAGTGAAACAGCTATACCCGACCGCCAAGATGGTGATCGGCCCGGTGATCGACGAAGGCTTCTACTACGACATCGCCTACGAGCGCCCCTTCACCCCAGAAGACATGGCCGCTATCGAACAGCGCATGCAACAGCTGATCGACAAGGACTACGACGTCATCAAGAAGATGACCCCGCGCGCCGAAGTCATCGACGTGTTCAAGAGCCGTGGCGAAGACTACAAGCTGCGCCTGGTCGAGGACATGCCGGACGAACAGGCCATGGGCCTGTACTACCACGAAGAATATGTCGACATGTGCCGTGGCCCTCACGTGCCGAACACCCGTTTCCTCAAGGCCTTCAAGCTGACCAAGCTGTCTGGCGCCTACTGGCGCGGCGATGCCAAGAACGAGCAGCTGCAGCGCGTGTACGGCACCGCCTGGGCTGACAAGAAGCAACTGGCTGCCTACATCCAGCGCATCGAAGAAGCCGAAAAGCGCGACCACCGCAAGATCGGCAAGCAGCTGGACCTCTTCCACCTGCAGGAAGAAGCCCCGGGCATGGTCTTCTGGCACCCGGCCGGCTGGACCGTCTATCAGGTGCTCGAGCAGTACATGCGCGGCGTGCAGCGCGAAAACGGCTACCTGGAGATCAAGACGCCGCAGGTCGTCGACCGCATCCTCTGGGAGCGTTCCGGCCACTGGTCCAACTACGCCGAGAACATGTTCACCACTTCGTCGGAAAGTCGCGATTTCGCGGTAAAACCGATGAACTGCCCGTGCCACGTACAGGTGTTCAACCAAGGCCTGAAGTCCTACCGTGACCTGCCGCTGCGCCTGGCCGAGTTCGGTGCCTGCCACCGTAACGAGCCGTCCGGCGCCCTGCACGGCATCATGCGTGTGCGTGGCTTCACCCAGGACGACGCCCACATCTTCTGCACCGAAGATCAGGTGAAGAAAGAAGCGGCCGACTTCATCAAGCTGACCCTGGATGTCTACAAGGACTTCGGTTTCACCGACATCGCCATGAAGCTCTCGACCCGTCCCGCCAAGCGTGTGGGCTCCGAAGAGCTGTGGGACCGCGCCGAAGGCGCCCTGGCCGATGCGCTGAACGAGTCGGGCCTGGAGTGGGAATACCAGCCGGGCGAGGGCGCTTTCTACGGTCCGAAGATCGAATTCACCCTGCGTGACTGCCTTGGCCGTAACTGGCAGTGCGGCACCCTGCAGTACGATCCGAACCTGCCGGAGCGTCTGGATGCCAGCTATATCGCCGAAGATAACAACCGTAAGCGCCCGGTCATGTTGCATCGTGCGATCCTCGGTTCCTTCGAGCGCTTCATCGGCATGCTGATCGAGCACTACGCGGGGGTATTCCCGGCGTGGCTGGCCCCGACCCAGGCGGTGATCATGAACATCACCGACAAGCAGGCCGATTTCGCACTCGAAGTGGAAAAATCCCTCAATGGGGCTGGTTTCCGTGCCAAGTCCGACTTGAGAAATGAGAAGATCGGCTTTAAAATCCGCGAGCATACTTTGCTCAAGGTCCCATACCTTCTGGTTATAGGGGACCGCGAAGTCGAAACGCAGACCGTTGCAGTGCGTACCCGTGATGGCAAAGACCTGGGCTCCATGCCCGTCTCCCAATTCACCCAACTGCTCGCTGACGCCGTGGCTCAGCGCGGTCGCCTAGAATCGGAGTAATGACTATTAAGCGTGAAATGAGAAACGATAAACGAACTGCACCGAAAGCCCCGATCAACGAGAATATCTCGGCACGCGAGGTTCGGTTAATTGGCGCTGACGGCGAGCAGATTGGCATCGTCTCGATTGATGAAGCGCTGCGTATCGCTGATGAAGCGAAGCTGGATCTGGTGGAGATCTCTGCAGACGCGCAACCGCCTGTCTGCAAGGTCATGGACTACGGCAAGCACCTCTTCGAGAAGAAGAAGCAGGCCAACGAAGCCAAGAAAAACCAGAAGCAGATCCAGATCAAAGAAATCAAGTTTCGTCCAGGGACGGAAGAAGGGGATTACCAGGTAAAACTACGCAACCTGGTACGTTTCCTTAGCGATGGGGACAAGGCCAAGATCTCTCTGAGATTCCGCGGCCGTGAGATGGCCCACCAGGAGCTGGGCATGGAGCTGTTGAAGCGGGTCGAAGCTGACCTCGCCGAATACGGCACCGTTGAGCAGCATCCGAAGATGGAAGGACGCCAGCTTATGATGGTCATCGCCCCCAAAAAGAAGAAGTAATCTCCCGGGCACGGCAGGCCTGATGATTATGTGTAATTTTATCGAATGCGGAGTTCCAACATGCCAAAAATGAAAACCAAGAGCGGTGCTGCGAAGCGTTTCCTGAAAACCGCTTCCGGCTTCAAGCACAAGCACGCTTTCAAGAGCCACATCCTGACCAAAATGTCGACCAAGCGTAAGCGTCAACTGCGCGGTGCCAGCCTGCTGCACCCGTCTGACGTGGCAAAAGTCGAGCGCATGCTGCGCGTACGTTAATTCTGGTCAACGATAGAGGAAGTTACTCATGGCTCGTGTAAAGCGTGGCGTCATCGCTCGTAAGCGTCACAAGAAAATTCTGAAACTGGCTAAAGGCTACTACGGTGCACGCTCGCGCGTATTCCGCGTTGCCAAGCAGGCTGTCATCAAGGCTGGCCAATACGCCTACCGTGACCGTCGCCAGAAGAAGCGTCAGTTCCGCGCTCTGTGGATCGCTCGTATCAACGCCGGTGCCCGCACCAACGGTCTGTCCTACAGCCGTCTGATCGCTGGCCTGAAGAAAGCGTCGATCGAAATCGACCGCAAGGTTCTGGCCGACCTGGCAGTGAACGAAAAAGCGGCGTTTGCTGCGATTGTCGAGAAAGCTAAAGCCGTCCTGGCTTAAGTACCCACGACAATCATCCGGCGGCGCTTTGCGTCGTCGGGTGTAAAACGTCATCGATAGGGGAAGAGCCTTCAAAAGCTCTTCCCCTATTTTCGTATCTGGAGTCTGTACATGGAAAACCTGGACGCGCTGGTTGCCCAAGCCCTCGAGGCCGTGGAACGCGCTGAAGACATCACTACCCTGGAACAGATCCGGGTCCAATACCTCGGCAAGAAAGGCGAGCTGACCCAGGTGATGAAGACCCTGGGCAACCTGCCAGCCGAAGAGCGCCCGAAAGTCGGCGCGCTGATCAACGACGCCAAAGAGCGCGTCACCGACGTGCTCAACGCACGCAAGGCTGCCTTCGAAGAAGCCGAGCTCAACGCTCGCCTGGCCGCCGAATGCATCGACGTGACCCTGCCAGGCCGTGGCCAGACCACCGGCGGGCTGCACCCGATCACCCGTACCCTCGAGCGCATCGAGCAGTTCTTCACCCACATCGGCTACGGCATCGCCGAAGGCCCTGAGGTCGAAGACGACTACCACAACTTCGAAGCGCTCAACATCCCCGGCCATCACCCGGCCCGGGCGATGCACGACACCTTCTACTTCAATGCCAACATGCTGCTGCGCACCCACACTTCGCCTGTGCAGGTGCGGACCATGGAGTCCAGCCAGCCGCCGATCCGCATTGTCTGCCCGGGCCGCGTCTATCGCTGCGACTCGGACATTACCCACTCGCCGATGTTCCACCAGGTCGAAGGCCTGCTGGTCGATCGCGGCATCAACTTCGCCGACCTCAAGGGCACCATCGAAGAGTTCCTGCGCGTGTTCTTCGAAAAAGAACTGGCGGTACGCTTCCGTCCGTCGTTCTTCCCCTTCACCGAGCCTTCGGCTGAAGTCGACATCCAGTGCGTGATGTGCTCCGGCAATGGCTGCCGCGTGTGCAAGCAGACCGGCTGGCTCGAAGTCATGGGTTGCGGCATGGTCCACCCGAACGTGCTGCGCATGTCCGGCATCGACCCGGAAGAGTTCCAGGGCTTCGCCTTCGGCATGGGCGCCGAGCGCCTGGCCATGCTGCGCTATGGCGTCAACGATTTGCGTCTGTTCTTCGACAACGACCTGCGGTTCCTCGCCCAATTCCGCTAGGCCCAATCGACGCACTTTCTAGGAGAACAGCATGAAATTCAGTGAACAGTGGCTGCGCGGTTGGGTAAACCCGCAAGTCTCCCGTGACGAACTGGTCGCCCGCCTGTCCATGGCCGGCCTTGAAGTAGACAGCGTGACCCCCGCTGCCGGCCAGTTCAGCGGCATCGTGGTGGGCGAGATCCTCGCCACCGAACAACACCCGGACGCCGACAAGCTGCGCGTGTGCCAGGTGAGCAACGGCCAGGAAACCTTCCAGGTCGTCTGCGGCGCTCCGAACGCGCGCCCAGGCATCAAGATCCCGTTCGCCATGATCGGCGCCGAATTGCCGGGCGACTTCAAGATCAAGAAGGCCAAGCTGCGCGGCGTCGAGTCCTTCGGCATGCTGTGCTCGGCCGCCGAGCTGCAGATCAGCGAAGAGAACGACGGCCTGCTGGAACTGGCGGCTGACGCCCCGGTCGGCGAAGACATTCGCCAGTACCTGAACCTGGACGACGCCAGCATCGAAATCGGCCTGACCCCGAACCGCGGCGACTGCCTGTCCATCGCAGGCCTGGCCCGCGACGTCAGCGCCCTGTACGACGTGCCGGTCACCCGTCCTCAAGTGCCTGCCGTTGCCCCGGCCCACGACGAAGTGCGCCCGGTTGAAGTCTGCGCGCCGGCGGCCTGTCCACGGTACCTGGGCCGCGTCATCCGCAACGTCGACCTGAGCAAGCCGACCCCGCTGTGGATGGTCGAGCGCCTGCGCCGTAGCGACGTGCGCAGCATCGACGCCGCTGTCGACATCACCAACTACGTGATGCTCGAACTCGGCCAGCCGATGCACGCCTTCGACCTCGCCGAAATCAACGGCGGCATCCGCGTACGCATGGCCGAGGAGGGCGAGAAGCTCGTCCTGCTGGACGGCC
Source organism: Pseudomonas sp. CK-NBRI-02 (assembly GCF_008124495.1). Lineage (NCBI taxonomy): Bacteria > Pseudomonadati > Pseudomonadota > Gammaproteobacteria > Pseudomonadales > Pseudomonadaceae > Pseudomonas > Pseudomonas sp. CK-NBRI-02. The sequence goes on from NZ_VSJH01000003.1 coordinate 147,558, forward strand.
AGGAAGTCGCCCTGCGTGCCGACACCTTGGTCATCGCCGACCACACCCGCGCCCTGGCCATCGCCGGCGTCATGGGTGGCGAACACAGCGGCGTGAATACCGAGAAGACCCGCGATCTGTTCTTGGAAAGCGCCTTCTTCGAGCCGATTTCCGTCGCAGGCAAGGCCCGTTCCTACGGTCTGCACACCGATGCCTCGCACCGCTATGAGCGCGGCGTCGATTCGCAACTGGCCCGTGAAGCCATGGAGCGCGCCACCGCCCTGGTCCTCGAGATCGTCGGCGGCGAAGCCGGCCCCATCGTCGAGGCCGTGAGCGAGCAGCACCTGCCGAAGGTCGCGCCGGTCACCCTGCGCGCCGACCGCATCAACCAGATGCTTGGCATGGACATGGACGCTGCCCAGGTCGAGCAACTGCTCAACGCCCTGGAGCTGAAAACCAGCGCTGATGGGGCAGGGCAGTGGACTGTCGAAGTCCCAAGCCACCGCTTCGACATCAGCCTCGAAGTCGACCTGATCGAAGAGCTGGCCCGCCTGTACGGCTACAACAACCTGCCGGTCCGCTACCCGCAAGCCCGCCTGGCTCCGCAGACCCGCCCGGAAGCCCGTGGCGAGCTGCCGACCCTGCGCCGCCTGCTGGTCGCCCGCGGCTATCAGGAAGCCATCACCTACAGCTTCATCGACCCGAAACTGTTCGAGCTGTTCACCCCCGGCGTCGAGCCGCTGCTGCTGGCCAACCCTATCTCCAGCGACATGGCCGCCATGCGCGCGTCCCTGTGGCCGGGCCTGGTCAAGGCGCTGCAGCACAACCTCAACCGCCAGCAGGACCGCGTACGCCTGTTCGAAAGCGGCCTGCGCTTCGTCGGCCAGCTGGGCGACCTCAAGCAGCAGCCGATGATCGCCGGCGTCGCCACGGGCAGCCGCCTGCCGGAAGGCTGGGCGAACGGCCGTGACAGCCTCGACTTCTTCGACGTGAAAGCCGACGTGGAAGCCCTGCTGGGCTACTCGGGCGCCCTGGACGACTTCACGTTCGTCGCCGGCAAGCACCCAGCCCTCCACCCTGGCCAGACCGCCCGCATCGAGCGCGACGGCAAGGAAGTCGGCTACATCGGCGCTATCCACCCAGAGCTCGCCAAGACCCTGGGCCTGGAGCGTCCGGTGTTCGTCTTCGAGCTGGTACTGGGCGACGTGGTCGAAGGCCGCCTGCCGAAGTTCAGCGAACTGTCCAAGTTCCCAGAAGTGAGGCGTGACCTGGCTTTGATCGCAGGACGTGATGTTGCTTCTAGCTCCGTGCTTGAAGTAATTCGTGACAATGCGGGCGAATGGCTCACAGACCTCAGGCTGTTTGACGTCTACCAAGGTAAAGGCATTGATCCTGATAGAAAAAGCCTGGCCGTCGGCTTGACCTGGCAGCATCCATCGCGCACTCTTAACGACGATGAGGTGAACACTACCCTGCAAAACATCCTCACCTCGCTTGAACAAAGGTTGAACACCACGTTAAGGAAATAGCGTATGGGTGCTCTGACGAAAGCTGAGATGGCCGAAAGGCTGTACGAGGAGCTGGGGCTCAACAAGAGAGAGGCCAAGGAGCTGGTCGAGCTGTTTTTCGAAGAAATTCGGCACGCACTTGAAGAGAACGAGCAGGTCAAGCTGTCCGGTTTCGGCAACTTCGACCTTCGCGACAAACGCCAGCGGCCGGGCCGCAACCCCAAGACAGGGGAAGAGATCCCGATCACCGCTCGCCGCGTCGTCACCTTTCGTCCAGGGCAGAAACTGAAAGCCCGGGTTGAGGCCTATGCTGGAACCAAGCCATAACGACGAGCTGCCCCCCATTCCGGGCAAGCGCTACTTCACCATCGGTGAGGTCAGTGAGCTCTGTGCGGTAAAACCGCACGTGCTGCGTTATTGGGAACAGGAGTTCCCGCAACTCAACCCGGTCAAGCGCCGCGGTAACCGGCGGTATTACCAGCGCCAAGACGTGCTGATGATCCGCCAGATCCGCGCGCTGCTGTATGACCAGGGCTTCACCATCGGCGGGGCGCGACTGCGCCTCTCCAGTGACGAGGCCAAGGATGACACTACCCAGTACAAGCAACTGATCCGGCAGATGATTGCCGAGTTGGAGGATGTGTTGGTGGTGTTGAAGAAGTGAACCGAACCCGATGAATGGAAAGTTTTTTGAAAAAAAGCTTCCATTATTCAAAAGGTTAGGGTAGATTCTTCACCGTTCTCAGCAATATCGAGAATGATGTCGGGGCGTAGCGCAGCCCGGTAGCGCACTTGCATGGGGTGCAAGGGGTCGAGTGTTCGAATCACTCCGTCCCGACCAAAAATCCCTAGAAAATCCAGTCACCGCGAGGTGACTGGATTTTTTTATGTCTGGTGGTTTTCGAGTGCCTCGGGAGACTGGGCGGCACGGCGAGTGGTGATCAGCTTGGATGAGTAGCGATTGCTCGTAGAGGAAGTCAATTTCAGGGCTTTGGGCGAAACTAGGAGCGATTCAGTTTCATTTAATGAGGCTTAAGCTTTATGCCAGCGGATCGTCATGACTTGATCCGCAGTTGGCAAGCCAAGGTTATACGTTACGCCATCGAGGCAGTGGGTTGCCGTAGCGCGGAGGCGTTGACCTCCAGTTCCACTGACATCGAGCGCTCCTGGAAGTACCGTGCAGTCTGCTCATCCGTGCAGTACAGGTAACACCCCTTCATCCCGCGTGTCATCAGAGTGCGGTAGGTGTTCTTGATGATCAGGTCGACCAGCTTACGGGTCTCTTCCGGCTCAGACTTCATGCGAGTCTTGTAACCCCGAATCGAGCGATCCTGCTTATCGCGCATTTCCGGTGCGGTGACGACTCGGCCATTCCTGATAACCAGGTCCGGCCCGATGATCACGCCGATATAGTCCACTTCCAGCCCTTGGCAGGTATGGATACACCCCACTTGCTCAATCGAGTTTTCGGCGATGATCCAAAGGCTACCGTCCTGGTCGAGATTCCATTTACGCCGATAATTTTCACCGATCACGATGTCGTAGGCAGACGCCTGCTTTTTGCTGCTCCAGGGCCAGCAGTAACCGGCCACTACGCGGGATTTGTTTTGGCTGTTCTTCTCTCGAATGGCTTCATGTAGCGCTTCAGGTGTTTCGAATACCTTGAACTCGTAGGTGCTTGTATCGAGATGGCGGTTGGCGGTATTTCGAATCTCCAGTACATCATCGAGCCAAGCGAGGTATCCATCCGAACCGTTGCATCGGAACTGTGAGGCCAGGCTGTATTCTTCGACCTCGGCGCCCTTGGCTTTGGCAAATGCACGAATGGCTTCGCGGCTGCCTATATCGCTCAGGGTTACACGCTGGTCTTCGTCGATAAAGAAGATCGTGCACTTGGAGGAATTGATCAGTTCCTTGATCTGGTTCTCGCCGAGGTTGCCATACAGCCCGCTTTTTTCGTTGAGGCGGTGGGCTTCGTCCACGACCAGGAAATCGTAGGTGTTCGCTTCGGTATCGACGAACGCGCCGGAGCCAGTAAACATGTGAGAGAAGCGGCTGCGAGTGATGGAGCCGGCAAGCTTGCTCTCATAGACCTTACGCGGTGCAGCATTCTTCGACACGTACTTACCGACCAGACCATGGCTGGTGAGTTTGACTAACAGATTGAGCGCCACCACGGTTTTACCGGTGCCGGGCCCTCCTTCAATGATGACGACTCTGGGATGCTCTGCGGACGAGGCTGTACCAGCGGCGGCAGCGGCTTCGAATACTTCTTTCTGGTCGTCGATCAGAATGAATTCGGGCTGCGCTTTGAGTAAGCCTTTCAACGAGTCGGCCAACGCTTTTGAAGGCCGGATCGGGCTGGCCATCAGGTCATGCAGCACGCTGTTCTCATCACCCATGGCGATGTGCTGCTTGATATAGGTGCGCATGCGAGCGAGCTCTTCTTTACCTTTGAGGAAGAGCGGGGCCTTACTGATGTAGTCCTGATAATGGTGGGCATCGATCATGCCATCGCCTACGTAGTTGTGCAGGTAGGCGCATGCATTGACTTGGATGCCGCCGGAATATACTGCTTCGTTGAAGCCTTCTAGCAACGAGGCGTACGACCAAGCTTGGTAAGACGGATGAACTGTTTCACGTAGACCGCCGCCCAGCGCCGTTTTGACGATAGCGTCCTTACCCGTCGCCTTGGCCGAACTCCACTGCTTGAGTTCAACCAACAGGGCATTGCGTTGCCCTTGGGCGTTATACCCGGTGAGGGTGATGTCGATGCGCTTGGAGGTTTGGGGAATGTGCAGCTCAATCGCTACCCCCATGTCATCCGGGATCTCGGTATCGCGCAGTACCTTCGCCATGGCGCCGAGGGAGTTCTTCCAGGCGTTCATCTCCGCAACGGCCACGGCTTTGCCGGTCGCAGTTTTGAAGCTCTGTAAGATCACGTCTTCGATGTCATCGTTATCGTTGTCGTGCAAAAACCGTACTTTGGTCGCTTCGTAAACGATCAAGGCCTTTCTTCCTTATTCAAGGCTGCAATCAGAGCTGGTCGTATTTCTTGGCGGTATCCCGAGCCTTATCGACGGGGTATTTTTCGCCGTTGATTCGCAGCTTGTTTTGCACGGCAGCATTGAGGTCGACGCCCAGGACCGATGCCAGGCGCACCAGATACATCAGCACGTCGGCCAACTCGTCTTGAACTGCTTGGCCGGTCTCGGGCGAGCGAGCGGCAGACTTCGATGCTTCCTCGGTCAGCCATTGGAATATCTCGTTCAGCTCTCCCACTTCGCCGTTCAGCGCCATGACCAGATTTTTGGGCGAGTGGAACTGAGCCCAATTGCGGTCAGTGGCGAACTGCTCAAGCGCCTGTGCGAGTTGGCTGACTTCGACGAGTTTGGGCGAGGAGGGAGTTTGGGCTGTCACGGATGCTTCCTGTGGTGTCGAGCAGGCGAACAGGGCGGGCGTGCCATCGTTTCGCCTTTTTTACGTATGCTCGACACCTTACTTCCTTCAGACTGAATGAGGAAGATCGTAAGAAAAATCTATGTACTCTGCATGATTTTTGCGCATGGCCTAGAAGTTACAGCTGCCTTCCAAGCTAGAAATCGCTATTGAGATGTTCACTGAGCGTGCTGTTGATGAAACGTGGTGCAGCTACTTGCAATAGCTGCGGTGGGTTGGATCAGACTTTCCCACTTCCCTGTAGTCCCTTTCCCAAACATACTTCTACCGCCTTCCAGCCCATTGCTGTCGCTCCATCAGCGCTCTAGTCTCGCCGGGTCGTTGCAAATTCAACGACCGGTTTTGACAGGCCGACTCTGATTTTCGGACCACAGCGCATCGCTTTATGGCAGCTGTCGTGGGGCACTTCGGTGCGCCGAGTTCCGATATCCTCGGTCTGTCAACCCGCGTACAGCTGCCACCCATTTGTTTGACAGCAGAGACGTGGCAGCTTCATTGATATCGGAGTTTGTCATGCTCAAAATCGTCCCCGACCCACCCATACCATCCGAATCCCTCACCACCCTCGAAGAGATCCTCATCCAGATTTCCGAATACCTCGTCTGCGCCCTGACCGTGTCCCAGCACAGCGTCCAGCTTCACGCCAAGCCTCCCGGCCAGGTCCTGGCCTTGGCAGCCATGCACGAAATCGAGCGCGCCCACGCTTTGGCGGAGATGGCGCTGAGTCGTGTGCAGGCGCAGCACTGATCACTTGTAGTCCGTTTCCCAAATGACGCGAGTTCCCTCGTAAGCCTGGCTAGATGATCTAGCCTCGCAGTGTTCGTGTTCTTCATCGACCAGGGCTGGCCAGGCTATGGGCAGAGATTTGCGTAGGGTTGCGCAGGTTGGTTTGGTCGCTCTGGTTGATGTTGAGCGACGAGCCCTTGAATCAGTGAGCGCCTCTGGTGGATACCCAGGGGCGCTTTTTTTTGCGTTGAGGGCAAGTGATGAAAGGCGGGGATCGCCTTGCGGGCCATCGCGGCACAAAGACGCTTTTACACAGGGGGCGTGCAATTAGCGGGCTGCAATCGCGTTGAAGCGAAACGCCAGCGCTCGGAGGCTAGGGCGGTCTGCTTCGTTTTCCGGCAGATACAAGGGTTGGCCTTCCAGCGAAACGTATTCGCTCTGCTTCAACGCGTCGGCGATGCCAATTCGCATATCGCTTGGGTTGACCCATAACAGCCCTAAGTCGAATAGGGTATGCACGTCAGCCCTCAGTAACAGCCCATTGGTGACTACGTTGGTTTCATCGCCGAGGTAGGGGTGGATATGGGCTGCTTCCAACACCTGCGGCAAGGTGCAGCCTGTCATGGCGCAGCGGCCTTTGTAGGCCTTGAGCAGTTGCTTTCGGAATTGAGGTTGGCCGCGTCGCCGAACGATCGACGCCAGGGTGCGCGTGCGCGCGTCGCTCAGGTCATCGGGATTGAAGGCGCCTTGGGTTTCCAGTGCTTGCTCGATCGTTACCGGAAGATCTTCTCCAGCCGCGACTGGTACACGCTTCAATACGAACGATGTCGGTCGACTGCCTTCACTGCTTTCACACGTGAAAACACCCTCGTACCGAAAACCCGCATTGGGATGTTCGTACTTCGCCTTGCGATAGAAAACCAGCAACTCCAGGCCTCGCTGACGATGCTCCAGAATGAGGGCATCGGTTCGCCCCAGGGTTTGTCCTTGCATGCGAAGGGTGTCGCCTTCCAGGGTGTCTTCGTATTGGGTTCTGTCAGACGTCTTGTGTTCGGTGATGAACAGCCAGACAGAGTCGTACCCCTTCGGGCGGAAGATCCCGGTGTTGAGCGTGGCGTCGTGAATGTCGAAGCGTGCCTTGAGGTCCGCTCGGCTGTAAACGCTGCCTGGCTCCAACTGCTGCGATGTGAATACGCTGGGTGAGATTCCGTTAGGTGGAAGAGTGGAGGGCAGCGTCACGAGGGCATCCTTGCAAGCGAGGGCAGGGGCCTACATTTCGGCGCTGCCAGGGATGCCCGATACCTTACTTCCTTCAGAATTAATGAGGAAGCATGTAGGAGAATTCTCTAGTTACAGATGGCAGATGGATAGGCGCCTCTGGTGGCTGCCAGAAGCGCTTTTTTGTGCCCGTACCGCAAATTAAGCACCGAGTAGCCCATCACGACAAAAGCCCGCTACCACACGTAAAGCGTTTACCTTTGGCGTTGAATGTCAGCCTGCCGCCCTCACACCGGCGGCCTGACATACACAACCTGGTCACGCCCATTCTGCTTGGCGGCATAGAGCCCTTTGTCGGCGCGCTCCAGTGCGTCATCGATTTTTTCACCCGGGGCGAAGAGGGTGCAGCCGATGCTCACGCTAACCTTCAACTGAGTGCTGGGCAGTTGCATCAGGCTGCTGCCGACCTGTTCACGAATGCGCTCGGCAATCCGCTTCAGTTCTTCGTTGTCGTTGACCTGCAAAATAGCGACGAATTCTTCTCCGCCGTGGCGCACGAGCAGGTCGTCGGGGCGAAGGGCGGCTCGCAGGCGGCGTGCACATTCACAGAGCACTTTGTCTCCGCTTGCATGGCCGTACTTGTCGTTGATGGATTTGAAATGATCGAGGTCTGCGTAAATCGCAGCCAGGCGTAAGCCACTGGCTGCGGACATGCGCCGTTGGTGCTCTTCAAACGCGGTCAACGCGCCGCGGTTCCACAGTTGTGTCAAAGGGTCGAGCAGCGCTTTACGGTGCTCTCGATCCATTTCAAGGCGCAGGTCGCGGTTGGCCTGGGCCAAGGCGCGCATTTGCAGATAGCCCTCCGCGAGGGTGGCCAGGTCCTTGAAGTTCGCTTTTTGGGTGTCGCTGAGCACGCGGGGGCGGGGGTCGAACATGCACAGCGTGCCGATGGCCTTGCCGTTGCCAGCGCGTAGCGGGTGGCCGGCATAGAAGCGGATATGGGGCGCGTTGAGCACCAGCGGATTGTCAACGAAGCGCTCATCGTACCTGGCGTCGGGGACCATCAAGGTATCTTCACCGAGAATGGCGTAGCCGCAGAAGGAAATACTCCGTGTCGTTTCGCTTACCTCGAGCCCGATTCGGGCTTTGAACCACTGCCTGTCCTGGTCGATGAGGCTGATGAGCACCGTGTCCACGTGGGCCAGATCTTGGGTGAGCCGTACTAAGGTATCGAGGTAGTGCTCGGCTGGGGTATCGACCAGGTTCATGTCATCGAGGGCGCGCTGGCGAAGCGCTTCGTCAACGGGCAAAGGGCAAGCTGGCATGTTCAATCTCCCATTCCTTGGTTCACGGCTTCCGGAGTTGGCAAGGTGCAGTTTCTGTTCGTTCGTCAAACCAAGCACAGCATAGGTCATGGCATCAAGACTACGACAGTAAGGACACGCCCTGAACGCCCGTCATCCATTTCTTCGCGAACATGTGATTTCTCCCACTCGATTGTCGTCAAGAATGCCACCCCTCGCTGTCGTCTGGGGGACTGATGACTGGGCCTTCCATGCAAACGCTGTTGAACGAAATTCTCGACGAAGTGCGTCCCTTGATCGGCAAGGGCAAAGTGGCTGATTACATTCCCGCGCTGGCCGATGTGCCCGCGAACCAGCTGGGCATCGCGGTCTATGGCAACGATGGCAGTTATTACTGCGCAGGCGACGCGCTGGTGCCTTTTTCGGTGCAAAGTATTTCCAAGGTGTTCAGCCTGGTCCAGGCGATCGAGCACTCGGGTGAGGCGATCTGGGAGCGGCTGGGTCATGAGCCTTCGGGCCAGCCGTTCAATTCCCTGGTGCAGCTGGAGTTCGAGCGCGGGCGTCCGCGTAACCCATTCATCAATGCCGGAGCGCTGGTGATCTGCGACATCAACCAGTCGCGTTTCGCCGCGCCCACGTTGTCGATGCGCGATTTCGTGCGGCGGTTGTCGGGCAATCCGCACATTGCGATCGATACCCGGGTCGCTGACTCGGAGTATCAGTTCCGCGCGCGCAACGCGGCCATGGCTTATCTGATGCAGTCATTCGGCAACTTCCATAACGAGGTCGAGACGGTGCTGCGCAGTTATTTCAGCTACTGCGCGCTGCAAATGAACTGCCTGGACTTGGCCAAGGCGTTCTGTTTCCTGGCCAACGATGGGTTCTGCAAGCACAGCGGCAACCAGATTCTGACCCAGCGCCAGACCCAGCAGGTGAACTCGATCATGGCCACCAGCGGGTTGTATGACGAAGCCGGAAACTTCGCCTACCGCGTGGGCTTGCCCGGCAAGAGTGGCGTAGGCGGCGGGATCGTTGCGATCGTGCCGGGGCAGTTCACGGTCTGCGTGTGGTCACCGGAGTTGAACGCCGCAGGCAACTCGCTGGCCGGGATGGCGGCGCTCGAGTTGCTCAGCTCAAGGATCGGCTGGTCGGTGTTCTGATCGGCACTCGGCCGCAACATCTTTACAGCACGACAGCTTGAGGGCTGTCGTGCTGTAAAACCTCGCCACGCAGCCTACCGCCAGTAGTACCCTGAACACTCATGTTGAAGCGCCCCCGGGAATTCCCAGTTTCGAATCAGGTACTGCTCCGCACCCGGCAGCGCGCAGTCGATATGGCGGCGATTGAGCGCCGGTTTGTGCGCTGCAATCAACACCGACTCCACGGCGCGGATTGCTTGCGCGGTGAGCTGTTGCCCCTTTTCAAGGGTGCCCAGGGAGACCGAGAGATTGGCGTGATACCAGAAGCGGCCCTTTAGATGCTCCCCCAGCCGCGCCCGAAAAGACCGGCCAGTGGCGGACATTTTCGTCTCGCCAATGTACAGAAGTACATCCGGTCCATAGACCGGATGACGCCCATAGAGGCAGTAGAACCCGGTGCGCTGAAAGTCGTCTGCCTCTGGAAGCCCATGCACCTGGATGTTGGCGTCATAGTGGATCTTGATCCGATCGGACCAGGAGATATCGACAACGGTGAATTCGGTCATGGGATTCTCTGGGCAGGGATCGAGTAGGCGTGTTGGCGTGTCATCTGCGCTCGGGTTGGCGATAGCGATGCAGGGCATGAAGGGACAAGGCCAGGACCACGGGGATGTGCAAGGCCATGGAAATCGCGCCGATGTCGTACCAGACGTGCGCAACCGTATTGAGATAGAAGAACAGCGCAAACAGCCCGATGATCGACTGCAGCAGCAACTGCGGTTTGTCTTTTTTCAAGTGGCTGCGGGTTCTGTCGAAGGCAATGCCGCTGAACACGATGCTCAACAGGAACCCAACGATAGGGACCAGCAAGAGTGGATGCGCAGTGCCGGCGTAGGCCAGCTGGCGAGCAATTAAGGTATATGCGCCAGCCAGGAGGATCAGGGAGGAGGTCAATACAAAGGCGAACAGGTAGAAGTATCCATTCAAGATGCGCTCGAGCAGAGGCTTTTCCTGGCGTTCTTCCTCCTGTCTGTTTCTCGGCATGCTCACGGCGGCCGTCAGCAATCCTCCCCCCAGGCCTCCGAGTGTCATGGCGGTGAACGTCGTCAGCAGGCCAGCCAACTCGATCTTGCCGAGCAGCCGCTCGCGTTCGTTCTTCAATGAGGCGGCGTTCTTGGGCGGTGTAGTTGCCTGAGCAGGCGTGCGTTTCTCATCCAAGGGGGCCGGCGCTTTGAGCTCTGAGAGTTGCGCCTCCACCTCGATCAGTTGTTTCTTGGCGCTGAGGTTCCCCGCGGCAATATCCGCGGTGATGACCACCGCCCCGCAGATGGCGAAGGTAAACCCCAGCATCAGGCCACGTGCGGTGCTCAACTTCAGCGGGATGATCGCGGCGACGAAGGTCACAATGCCCCAGACGACGAGCATGTCGAAGAACGGGGTTTGTATCAGCTCGTTCCAGTTATCGAGCTTGGAGAAGTATTCCTGCTGCAGGTTGCTCAAGAGCGGTTGGATACTCGACTGCACGTTTTTGTCCGAAGGTCGCGAGAAGAATCAAGGGTTCCCAGCTAGATCGCCCACCGTTCGGAGAACTTGAGCCTTTTCGGTGCGCTGTAGAACGTTGGCCATGGCTGCATCAACGGCCGCGCCGCAACCCCGCCGCCAACGCCACGGTCAACACCACCGCCAGCACCACGGCCAAGGTAAACGTGGCCGCAATCCCCAACGTCTCCAGTAGCCCCGCCACCACCAGATAAAACGCAATCACCCCCACCGCGCCAATGGCATTGCCCCGCACCATCGCCGCCATTCCCGCGCGCCCGCCCTGCACATGGGCGAACACCACCAACGGCCAGGCGATCACCGGAATCGGCGCCAGCATCCCGCTCGCCGCCGGGCCCAGCCAGCTGGCAAAGCCGGTGGTGACCATCAGCAAGGTGGTGGCGGCCACCATGCGCAGGGGAATTTCCCAGTAGCGATGACGGGGTTTGGCCAGCAGGTCGGGCTTGGGTTCACGGTCGGTGGCGCGGATCAGCCAGGTGATCAGCGCCAGGGCGGCGGCGATCGACAGGTACAGGCTGCCGCCATGGGTGAAGGTGTAGGCGGCCACGGCATAGAGCACCAACGCCAGCAGGGCGGCCCAGCCGATGCCGGTGCGCCGGGTCGCGTACAGGTAGCAGACGTAGGTGGCTTGCACCGCCGCCAGGCCGCCCAGGGCACCGGGCACTGCGCGTAGGGTGAAGGCGCTGCCTTGTTCCAGGCACAGGAAGGTCATTACCAAGGCGGAGGTAATGGGCAAGCCGGACAGCAGCCCGCCCAGCAGGCCGCCCCAGCGTCGTGAGGCGAGGGAGACGGCCCACATTAGCAATGGGGTGACGATGAGCTTGAGGTAGAAGAGGGTCATGACGGCTCGGATGCCTTCCGTGGTAACCAATGGCCCCATTGATCAAGGGGGATTGGATTTGTCTTTCATGGTTTCGATAAGGTCGGCGATGTAGTCCTGGTGGAAGCCCGCCATGAATGACCAGAAAGCAATTTCGCACATCTCACATTTTTGACAATCCCTTCACCGCTTGCCCGATAGCAGCGGGGCTTAACCCATATCCATTGCCCTCTTCGAGACAGTCATCGCGCACTGGGCAAAGCCATTTCAGCCAGCGGCGCCGGGAGGTACACCGGAACACCCGGCCCTAGTGCTTGCTTCACTGCCTGCACCATCCCCTCGACGTCCTGGCCAATCAGCGGCTGCGGGTTTGCAGGATCATTTCCGAAGAAGTTCTCCCAATGCCCCAGCACGACCATGCGTGGGTGAGTGGTGGCGAGCAGCCGTTGGGGGTAGTCATCCACCTGCTCCCAAGAAGCGACGCAAAGAATCTCGACATCCACGGCCTTGTCGTCGGGCGAGGGCAGGGTGGGCGGCAGACCGTTGGGAGGTTGTGCGGTGCTGTCTTGGTAGTGAATCCGGTAGACAACCCGTTCGCCCTCCATCAGGTCGATCAACCACGCCATGGGCTGGCCGGGCCGCCAGCCGAAAATCGTGCTCGGCGGTTCGTCCAGGGGGGCATCGTATGTGCCCTGTATCAGGTTGATGCCGAAGATGTGCCCGGCATGCGCGTTCTGGATCGGCATCATGCGGATGTGCTTGGCGCTGGATTCGAACCATTTGCCCGGTGTCGGCGGCTGGCCGTCACCGGGCAGTTTGGCCATGCTGTCCTCGACGTCTACCAGGCGCGCCGGGTCCAGCGCGACAGTGCCGCCGTCTTTGTCCTTCATGCTCTTGAGAATATGCATGACGGTGTGTGAGCCATAGAGGGTGGCCTTGGGTGTGTGCTTGTGCATCACCCAAGGTACGTCCAGCAGATGGTCATAGTGGCCATGTCCTACCAGCAATACGGTCACGTCATCTGCTTTCGGCATGTACTTGTCGATGCGCTGCGTATTCGCCGCGACCCGAAGCGGTGGCCAGCCCTCGCGGTCGAACAGGGCGGGGTTGCTGAACGAGGGCGCGATGAGCAGGCCTTCACCCTGCCAGTGCAGCAGCCAGCCGCCAACGCCCAGGTACTGGATCTTCGGTTCGCTCAGGTTGTGCGAGCGAGTGATGTCTAGTGCCTGTGCAGTGGTGCAGAAACCGAGTAGCATAAGCAGCAAGCTGCCGAACAGCTTACCCATGATAGGCCTCCAAGGGGCTACTGCCAGACCTCGAGCGTGATTGCCCCGTGATTGTTCCAGTACATCAAGGCGGTGTCGTTGGCGAACACATCGAGCCTGCCCGCCGCCGAGGCTCGCCATCCCTCGGCCCACCGGCTGCCATCGCCGATAGCGAAAAGGCTGGCGCCGGCTCGATCGATCGCGCCAATCAACGTGAACCAGCGCGCGCCGTCCGCGTGGCAGCGCAAGGTGCCTTTTACCCACCCCAGATAAGGGCGGTCGTAGCCGTTTGCATCGCACGGGATCCACGCGTCACGCCAGGTGCCGGTGGCGCGGAAGTAGTAGCGTGCGCCTTGCACCAGGTTCACATCTGTTTTCACCCAGCGCTCGCAACTGTGCACCACTTTGCGCACCAGCAATCTCGAGGCACCCTGAGGCGGTTGTGCGACGTGATCGTTCATCGTTGCGTTACCGGCTGAAGGGGTTGAATTTGCTGAAGACATCGGCGGTCTGGTCGAGCCAGCCGATGATCTTCATGTCCCCGGACAGGGAGGTCGGTGGACGGGAAATGAGCGAGTCGAGCTGGATCAGCCGCTGGAAATCGACTTGCACAGGGCCATTGCGTGGTGTGACGCCATCGCGGTGGTAGAACTGCACATTGGCCCGCTGCATGATGTTGATCACCTCCTGAGCGATCAGGCCGTAGGTGATGGTGGTGGGGTGGACGCCATCGAGGCTGAACAGGCCACCGTCCTGCCGTCCCAGGGGGCCAGAGGCGAAGAAGCGGGAGTTGGGCTCCGGTTGCAGGGCCTTGAGCGCCGCTGGCAACTCGTAGGGTGTCCACCAAGTGGGGCGGGCCAGTATGTTGCTGAGGTAGCGGCGGGCGGCCAGACGATCGAGCATGCCGGCGATGTCGAGCACATACCAGTCCTTGCCGGCCTTGCGCTGTTGCCGCACGGCATCGCTGATCACATCGTTGTACTGGTCGATCGCGCTGTCGATGGCGCGGGCCTGGTTCTCGGTAATTTTCGGGTCATGCGCTGCGTTGAATTGTTGGTCGTTGATCCATGGGCGCGTGTAGTAGGGGAAGTAGCGCGAGGTGTCTTCCACTTGTTTTTGCACCCCGCGTGCTACGGGTGCAATGGTCACATGGGGGACGTTGATGAGAATCACGTGTTGGGCGTTGACCTGCTCAATCTGCTGCACGAGCAATTGGTATTCCGCCTCGAAATGCGTCGGTCGCCAGACCGTGTAGCGGTTCTTGGCTGGGCCTAGCTTGTTGTAGCCGGTATCGCTCCAGTTGACCTTCAATTGCGTAACCGAACCCAACACATTGTTCGCACCCAGAAACACCACCAAGGTTTCGATGCCGGGCGTCTGGCTGTTGCCACCGCTGCCCGGCAGGGCGCCTTGCTCGCCCAGTTTCATCGCTGCGTCGAGCACGGTGTCATTGTCGTCCATGGAGCCATAGACGCCGAGTGCCGCGCGGATATTGGCGTTTTCGACCACTTGCGAAAACACATTGTCCTTGGGCTTGACCATGTCGGCCCTGAGGTTTTTCGCCGTCCTGCTCAGCGCGTCCCGCACATCCCAGCCATAGACGGCCAGGTTGTGCATGATTGCATTGGTGATGGGCGCCTTGGCGCCGGGGCCGCTTTCCCAGTAGTCCTCGATCAGCGCCATCTGGTGGCGCAACTCAAAGGCGGCGTGCGGTATTTCCAGCAAGTCGATCTCCTTGCCGAACTTGAGTTCCAGCGAGCGCAGCAGGTATTCGATATTCAGCGGCAGGCCGCCGAAGCCATCGTAGAGCGGGAAGCGGAAACTGGCGTCGCAGCCTGCTTCGTAGGCAACGATCTTCGGCCAGCTGAGCCGGGTGTTGTAGATCGCGCCGCTTTGAAACCCATGGGTAACCGAGTCGCCGAGGGTGACCAGCTTGTTCAGGCTCTTGCCGGCGACAGACTTGAGCTTGACCGCGATACCCAGGGTCGGGTCCGCGTCCGGTTCGCGGGCCTCCATGCGAACGTCGACGTCTTCGGGTGTGTGGCTGTCTCTTTTGTTGGCGGGGACGATGCTGGCCATGGCTCGCTCCTTGGGTTGAGGAAGATCGGCCAACAGCGAAATGGGGGATCATTGAGTGAGGGTTTAGCCAGCCGTTTCGGCCTTGTCAAACCGGCGTGCTTGACGTGTTTCAGCGCTGAAACAGGTATGGCGCTAGGCACGCGGCGACTCTACTGGGCGAGGGGCCAGGGGGCCGTTTCGCGCCCCTTTCGCGGCACAAGGCCGCTCCTACACCTGCCTCGCGTCGCCCGGGATGGGTCACTGTGTCCCAATCAAATGCTTCAACGGGTGATACCCCTTCTTCAACTGCGCAGCCCCCTCCAGGATCGCCCGCTCGATTTCCCCCACGTGCAAGCACACCAGCTCGATCGCCGCTGCCTGGTTCCCGGCTTCGATGTACTCGATCAACCGCAAGTGCTCATTCTCCCGGCAGGTATCGCGCTTCTCGTTGTCCATCGTCGCGGCATACAACGAGGCGCGCTCCACGAGCTTGCGAAAGCAGTCCAGTAGCACCGGGTTGTTCAACGCCTGGGCCAGCTTCAAGTGAAACTCCCCGAGCAGGTGAACGAACTCGGCGTGGTCGTGGGCATGGGCGGCGGCTTCTTCTCGGGCGATGTGCTCGCGCAGGTCGAGGATGGCGCCGCCGTCGGAGCGCCGGCACAGCTCGGTGACGATGCCGATCTCGATCAGGCGGCGGGCTTGGAACAGTGCGCGGATTTCGTTCTCATCCGGCAAGGACACCCAGGCGCCGCGGTTCAGTTCGCTGGATACCAGCCCTTCGGCTTCCAGTTGCTTCAAGGCGGTGCGCACCGAGGTGCGGCTGACGCTGAACAGTTCGGCCAACGAGGCTTCGACGAGTTTCATGCCGGGGCGCAGGGCGTGGCTGCGGATGGCTTCGTAGATGCCATGGTAGACGCGCTCTACCGCCGAGCCCTGGTGTTTGTTCATTGACCGCCTCACAAGCTGAAGTGCATCGGCGGATGATGCCGCAAAACCCCCCGGGTAAAAACCGGTTGCACCGGGAATTTAAACCGGGTAAATCTGATTGCATCCAAAAATGGCATACAAAAATAAGAGGCAATGCACCATTATGGGTCACTCATCGGCTGTCGATGTTTGCAATGTCGTCAAGCGCTACCTGGACGATCCCGCGCTGCCGCCGGCACTGAACAATGTGTCGGTGAACATCGCCCACAACGAGTTCTTCACCCTGTTGGGGCCCTCAGGCTGCGGCAAGACCACGCTGTTGCGTGCCATCGCCGGGTTCGAGACGGTGAGCAGTGGCGATATCTTCCTCGGCGGCGAGCGGATCAACGACCTGCCGCCGTACCGGCGCCGGATCAACACGGTGTTCCAGAGCTATGCGTTGTTCCCGCACATGAGTGTGGCCGAGAACATCGCCTTTGGGCTCGAGATGCAGGGCCTGGGCAAACAGGCCGTGCCCAAGCGGGTGAAGGAGATGCTCGCGCTGGTGCAGATGGAGCACCTGGCCAGTCGCAAGCCGGCCGAGTTGTCTGGCGGTCAGCAGCAGCGGGTGGCCCTGGCCCGCGCCTTGGCGCCGCAACCTGCCGTGCTGTTGCTGGACGAGCCGCTGTCGGCCCTGGACCTGAAGCTGCGCAAGGAGATGCAGGTCGAGCTCAAGCGGGTGCAGCAGGAGGCGGGCATCACCTTCATCTTCGTCACCCACGACCAGGAAGAAGCGCTGACCCTCTCGGACCGCATCGCGGTCATGTCCGCGGGCAACATCATGCAGATCGGCACCCCCGGCGATATCTACGAGCGCCCGCAGCATCGCTTCGTTGCCCAGTTCATCGGCGATATCAACTTCCTGCCTGGGCAGATGCGCCCCGGCCATGACCAGCCGGTGTTCCGCCCGGCCGCCATGCCGGTGGACATTCCTTGTCTGCCGCCCAGCGGGATCGACCTGTCGCGGGTGCAACTGGCGTTTCGGCCAGAGCGCTCCAGGCTAGTGGACCCGTCGCAGCCGCATCACCTGCGTGCGGTGATCGAGACGGTGATGTACGTCGGCACCGCCACGCTGTACCGCTGCCGCCTGCCGGACTCATCACAGATCACCCTGCGCGAAAGCAACGAAGGAGGCCTGGCGCGAAACGTCGGCGAGGGCGTCGCGGTGCACCTGCCGCCCCAGGCTTGCCTGCTGATGGAGGCCTGAGATGAGCACTATCGGCTCCCAGCCGGTCGTCCGGCGTCTGCTCTTGCTCGGCCCGGTAGGGCTCACCCTGCTTGGGCTGATCCTCATTCCCCTGGCGATCATGGGCTACATCAGCTTCTTGCCACGCAACCTCTATGGCGGTGTCGACTGGCAGGCGGACTGGCAATGGCACAGTTACGTGCAGTTGTTTTTCCAGGAGGACTTCGACGGCAACCTGGAACTCAACTGGGTCTACGCCCAGGCTTTGTTGCGCTCGTTGGCCCAGGCCGGCGGCACCACGCTGTTGTGCTTTGCCTTTGGCTTCCCGGTGGCGTTGTGGATGACCAGCCTGAGCGAGCGCTCGCGCAACCTCATGGTGCTGCTGATCACCATCCCGTTCTGGACCAACCTGCTGATCCGCAACTACGCCTGGCTGATCATCCTGCGCGAGAACGGCTGGCTGGCCCAGGCAGTCAACGCGCTGTTCCCCCAGGCCGGTGGCATCACCTTGCTCTACAACGACTTCGCGGTCAGCGTCGGCCTGGTCTACAGCTTTTTGCCGTTCATGATCCTGCCGATCTACTCGACTCTCGAAAAACTCGACTGGCGTCTGGTGGAGGCCGCCTATGACCTGGGCGCCACCCGCTGGCTCGCGCTGCGCCGGGTGATCCTGCCGCTGACCATGCCCGGTGTGGTCGCCGGGGCCTTGCTGGTCTTCGTGCCCAGCCTGGGCGCGTACATCACCCCGGCGCTACTGGGCGGTGGCAAGACACTGATGGTGGGCAACCTCATCCAGCAGCAGTTCGGCACCGCGCGCAACTGGCCGTTGGGCGGCTCGCTGTCGTTCCTGCTGTTGGGGATCATGCTGCTCGCGCTGATCCTGTTCGCCCTGTACAGCCGCAAGGCGGCCAAATCCATGCATCGGGGGTAGGCGCATGATTGCCCAGCACCTCAAGAAACTGCCGTTGACCCGCGAAACCAGCCTGCTGGTCCTGGCCTACCTGTACCTGCCGATCTTCGTGCTCATCGGCTACAGCTTCAACGCCAACCGCTCGGCCACGGTCTGGACCGAGTTCTCCTTCGCCTGGTACGAACGGATCATCAACAACCCGTCCATCCAGGTGGCGGCGCTGAACTCGCTGGTGGTCGCCAGCATCGCCACGGTGCTGTCCACCAGCATCGCGCTGCTGGCGGCCCTGGCCACCTCGCGGCCGTTCTATGGCCGGCGTGTGGTGGAGGGCAGCATCAACCTGCCGTTGCTGTTGCCCGAGATCGTCATCGCCGTGGCCACGCTGCTGCTGTTCATGTCCCTGGGAATCAAACTGGGCCTGGTGACCGTCACCATCGCCCACGTGGGCTTTTGCATTCCCTTTGCCTATCTGCCGATCCGCGCACGGCTCAACGACATGGACAAGCGCCTGCTCGAAGCCGCAGGAGACCTGTACGCCAACCCGTACCAGGTGTTTCGTCGGGTGACCCTGCCGCTGCTCTGGCCGGCGGTGTTGTCGGGGGCGGTGCTGGCCTTCGTGGTCAGCCTCGACGATTTCATCATGACCTTCTTTGTCGCCGGCCCCGGCTCGACGACCTTGCCGGTGTACATCTTCTCGGCGATCCGCGCCGGGGTGACGCCGGAAATCAATGCGATCTCCACCGTCATGCTGGTGGTGTCCATCGTCCTTGTGGTGCTGTCGTACTGGCTTGGCCAGCGCGGCCGGAGCAAGGCGAACTGAGTCACGCGTGCCCCTTCGATCCCCAGTATCCGTCGTGGAGAATGCAATGAAACTCACCAACCTGCGCCGTACCTTCGCCGGCCTGTCCCTGGCCTGCCTGTTCGCCACCGGCGCCCAGGCCGAAGAAGCCAAGGTGCTGTACTTCTACAACTGGACCGACTACTACCCGGTCGAGCTGCTCGGCAAGTTCGAGAAGGAGACCGGCATCAAGGTCACCATGGACGGCTACGACAGCAATGAAACCTTGCTGGCCAAGCTGCAGGCGGGCGGCGCCAGCTATGACGTGATCGTGCCGTCGCACACCATCATGCAGTCGTTGATCCAGCAGAACCTTTTGCAGGAGATCGACGCGCCGAAGATGGCCAACTTCCAGTACGTGAAGCCAGCCTTCCGCGACCCGTCGTTCGACCCGGGGCGCAAGTATTCCGCGCCCTACCTCTGGGGCACCACGGGGTTCTCCTATGACAGCGCGCGGGTGCCCGGTGGCAAGCTCGACGACAGCTGGAAGGAGTTCTTCGAGCCGCGCAGCGAGCTCGCCGGGCAGATCGGCGCGCTCGATGCCCCGAGCTTCTTGATCAACGCCGCCGCCCACTACCTGAACATCGACGAGTGCCCCGAAACACCCCAGGAGGCCAAGCGCATCCTCGAGTTGCTGCTCAAGCAAAAGCCGATCCTGAAGATGTACAGCTCGGACAACACCGTCGATCGGATGGCCTCCGGCGAGGTCATCATGATGCAGAACTGGAACGGCTCCACCGCCCGCGCCACCTTGCAAAAGAGCACCATCAAGTACGTCTATCCGCGTGAAGGGGTGGCGATGTTCCAGGACGTCTTCGCGGTGCCCACCAGCGCGCCGCACCCGGAAAACGCCAAAGTGTTCATCAACTGGATGATGAAACCCGAGAACGCGGCGGCAGTGTCCAACGCCATCGCCTACACCAACGGCATCGAGAGCGATGCGTTGATCGACAAGAAGTGGCGTGCCATGGACGCGATCAACATGCCGCCCGAGTACGCCTCGCGCCTGCGCCTGGAAAAAGAGTGCAGCAACAACTCGCGCGAGCTGCAGGACCGCATCTGGTCCAAGCTCAAGGGCTGATCCACCCCTGGCGGCCTGCGCTGGCGGGCCGCCCCTGAACCGAGGTTTGCCATGACTGATTCCCTTCGGCTGCGCAATGTCCGCCCGCTCGGCGGCCCGGCCGTAGACCTGTACCTGCGCGACGGCCTGATCGCCGAGCGTCGGCCCGCATCCTCCGTGCCCATCGCCGCCGGCGAGGTCGACGGCGCCGGCCAACTGCTGCTGCCGCCCCTGGTGGAAAGCCACTGCCACCTGGACAAGACCCTTTGGGGCACGCCCTGGCACGTCAACAGCGCCGGCCCGACCCTGAAGGACTACATCGCCAACGAGCGGCGCGTGCTGCGCGAGATCGACGTGCCCATCGCCGCCCGTGCCGGGGCGCTGCTGGAGCAGTGCATCGCCAGCGGCTCGCTGACCTTGCGCTGCCATGTGGACATCGACCCCGAGCTCGGGCTGCGGCATGTCGAAGCCATGATGCAGGTGCGCGAGCGCTACGCCGACCTGATCGACATGCAGTTCGTGGTCTTCCCGCAGACTGGCCTGGTCTCCCGGCCCGGCACGGCGCAACTGATGCGGGAAGCCCTTGAGCGGGGCGTCGAGGTGGTCGGCGGGCTCGACCCCTGCGGCATCGATGACGACCCCATCGCCCAGCTCGAGACCGTCTTTGGTCTGGCGGTGGAGTTCGACCGTGGCGTGGATATCCATCTGCACGACAAAGGCGAGCTGGGCCTGTGGCAGATCGCCCGGATCGCCGACTACACCGAGCGTTTCGACCGCCAAGGGCGGGTGATGATCAGCCACGCCTACTGCCTGGGCATGGCGCCCTGGGAGCGGGTCGCGCCGCTGGCCAGGCGCCTGGCGGCCTTGGGCATTTCCCTGATGAGCTCGGCTCCGGCGGACTGCGCGGTGCCGCCGTTCCTCGAGCTGGACGCGGCCGGTGTCAACCTGTGCCTGGGCTCCGATGGCATCCGCGATGCCTGGTCACCGATGGGCAACGGCGACATGCTCGAGCGCGCGATGCTCTTGGCGTTTCGCTTCGACCTGTGCAAAGAGGAACACCTGGCCCGCGCTTTTGCCGCCGCCACCTGCAACGGTGCCCGCGCCTTGGGCCGCGCACCTGCGGTACTGGAGGAAGGTGCGCCAGCGGACTTCATCCTGCTCCCGGCGCAAACCCTCAGTGAGGCGGTGGTCGCACGGCCCCGTGCGCGCCAGGTGTTCAAGGCCGGCCGCTGTGTGGCCCAGGATGGCCGCTTGCTGGAGAGCCGCCTGTGAGCGCGCGCACTGGCCTGAAGGCCAGCTTCGTGGTCGGCTTCGATGGCCAGCAGCACGTGCTGTGGCGCCAGGGCGAGGTAGTGTTCGAGGGTGGGCAGATCATCTTCGTCGGGCGTGATTTCCCCGGTGAGGTGAGCCAGTGGATCGACTACGGCCATGCCGTGATCGGCCCCGGTTTCATCGACCTGGATGCCTTGGGAGACCTGGACTCCACCGTCCTCGCCCTGGACAACGGAAGCGAATGGCGCATGGGGCGCACCTGGTCCGAGCAGTATCTGCAGCGCGGGCCCCAGGAGTGCTACAGCGCCGAGGAAGAGCTGTTCAAGTACCGCTATGCCTTCGCCCAGTTGATCCGCAACGGCATCACCACGGCCATGCCGATCACCTCCATGTACTACCGGCGCTGGGCTGAGACCTACGAGGAATTCGCAGGTGTCGCCCAGGTCGCCACCGAGTTGGGTTTGCGCACCTACCTTGGCCCTTGTTACATGAGCGGCATGACCTACGCCAAGACCGACGGCTCGCCGGCCCAGCACTGGGATGAAGCCGCCGGGCTCGCGGGCTTGGCCGCCGCGGAGCGTTTCTTTCGCGACTACGACGGCCATCACCAGGGCCTGATTCGTGGGGCGCTGCTGCCGGATCGTATCGAAACCTGCACGCCCGACCTGCTGGCGCGCAGCGCCGCACTGCAGGCCGAGCTGGCCGCGCCGTTGCGCCTGCACTGCTGCCAGTCCCGCTTCGAGGTCAACCTGGTGCGCGAGTTGCGCGGTGTCAGTTCGCTGCAATGGCTCGAAGGCTTCGGCCTGCTCAACCGCAAAACCATATTGCCCCACGGCATCTACCTGGACGCCCCCGATGACCTTGCTCGGCTGCTCGAAAGCGGCGCCAGCGTGGTCCATTGCCCCGTGGTGTTCGCCCGTGAGGGGGAGGCGCTGGACTCGTTCGGCGCCTACCTCGAACAGGGCATCAACCTGGCCATGGGCACCGACACCTTCCCGGCGGACATGCTCGACAACCTGCGCCAGGGCCTGAACATCGCCCGAGTCATGGACGGCAACGCCGAGCGCACCCGCATCATCGACCTCTACAACGCCGCCACCCTCGGCGGCGCCCGCGCGCTCGGTCGCGACGACCTGGGCCGCCTGGCCCCCGGCGCGCGCGCCGACATCACTGTGTTTCGCCTGGGCGCTTTCCACCAAGGGCCGTTCTTCGACCCGATCAAGAACCTGGTCACCGCCGGGCGCGGGGACGATTGCATCGCCAGCTACATCGATGGGCGCTGCGTGATGCAGAACGGCCAGTTGCCCGGCATCGACCTGCAGGCGTTGCAGGGCAGGGCGGACCTATTGTTCCAGAAGCAGATGCAACACCACGCCCTGCGTGCCCCAGGCGAGCCGTTTTGGCGGGAGCTGTTCCATCCGGTCATCCCCTATGCGGATGCGACCAGTGCGCGGGCACCGTTGAGCGATGTCGAGCCGCCTGGCGAGTAATACCGACTCTGCATGAGTCTACGAAAGCCGCCCCAATTGGGGCGGCTTTTTTAGTGGGCGGGCGAAAAGGCGTCCAAGGGCCAGGTAGAGAGATGACGAAGCGCTTCGGAAGGCACCGACATACAGACTATCGAGGGCTCCGTACGCTGCGGGTTTTGCACGTGGCGGCTGGTTTTGCGCCATGTCGGTTCTTCAGACAGGATGCTTGATGAGACTTACACGCTTGGACGAACTCGGAGCACGCCCCTCGACCTACCTGGCGCGGATGCGCGTCGAACAACTGATAGATCTGCCTCGGCTGTTCGCGGTGATCGATGCAGACCCGGCGCTGATCGGGGCGGGGGTGGTTTATATCGATGCGCAGTACAACATCGTCAACCTGCGTAGGTTTCAGGCGGTGTGCAGTGTGGTACCGAAGCGGGTGGTGATTCAGGAGCTGAGGCGGCATGTTACGCCGCAGCAGTATGTGGAGCAGGTTCAGCGAGGTTCGCGAGAGTCCCGGCTGTTTGCGGAGGTGGCAAACGCAGGCTTGGCGTGTGCTGGCGCTATTTTAAGCGCAGTCATAATGTTTGGGGGCGTTGGCCTCAGCGCAGTGTCAGCAGGCCTCGCTTTACCGCTGTCTTACTTGAGCGCCGCAGGAGCGATGGCAGCGGGTATCCAATGCACGGCTGGCATGTTTCGGGTTGTGGGGGAGTCCTTCAGCTCCGAGGTGATTGATGTTGTAGATTCTCAAGAGTGGTATCTGACGGTATCCCAATTGCTGGATGCTATATCTCTGTTAGCCATAACAGGGTCAACGTATAACACAATTAAGTTTTTACAAGTTCGTAAAGCTTCGACGGGATTAGACTGGCTGCAGATTTTGAAGCCGCTGAGTCGCCAGCAACGTAGAGTCCTAAATAACGAACTGCAACGAATTAAACACCCAAGCCTCACTGCAAAACAGTTGAAGCTCGCTCAGCGTGCAGGAACAGTGAAGAGACGGTTGCCAGCATTAGAGATGAAACGCGCGACCACTACGCTGATAGGTGAAGTATTTACTAATGCATTAGGGATGGTCGGCAGTTCACGTATACAGGCCATTGCCGTGAGCTTAATCGAGTTTGAGCCAGAATGATGCGTGCTGAAAAAATACCTGCTGGGTTTAGGCCCTACCTGCCGATATTTTTGGCAATTTATTTTCTTACTTTTGCATCCGCCGCTGCTGCGTTGTTTGGCGTAGTCGAAACGCTAGGTGTGCGGGATGTTGGTGTCTTGCATTTTGCATTGATGGTTTGCGGTACGTATGTAGTTGTTCAGAACTTTTTTGTAATGCGAGCTCATCCTCGGGCGCTTAGTTCGCTGGTAACGTCACTTCTGATATTTTTTATCTGCACACTTGTGACTCTGGGGTTCTCTCCGAAGACCGATTTCTCACTGGTGACTGGGCTTCCCTCATTGATTGCCCTATGGCTGCTTAATACTCGTCGCTTCAGAGGACTCTGGAAACGCCTATGCGTCATGCGCAGGCGCCGCACCCGCCAGCGGCGCCTGATCAGGCAGCTCAAACGAACGCGCAGACGTTAGATTCTTAATCCTTTTGATAGCGTCGTCGTCTCGTAATGAAGTATGTAAGAAAAGAACTTCCAACCTGGATCAAGCCTTATTTCGCGATTTTTGCCGCCGTCTTTATTCTCTCTGTGGCAGCAAGTGTCCTCGGGGCGACGAGTGTCGCGGAAATGTTCCTCACTGGCCCTATGAGGGAACGTACTTTGGATGCTATGGCTGGCTCCATTAGTTTGGTTGTATTGGTTCAGATTCTTTTGGTTTTGAGAGCCCATGTACGAGCACTCAAAAGTTTAGTGGTATTGCTGTTGATTGCCCTGATCAGCATCCTCGCAACTTATACGGCCTCATCCAATCCTCAAATGAATTTTGTTCCCGCCATTTTTCCGTTGGCAGCCTTATGGCTGCTTAACACTCGTCGCTTCGGAGGACTCTGGAAACGCCTCTGCGTCATGCGCAGGCGCCGCACCCGCCAGCGGCGCCTGATCAGGCAGTTGAAGCGCACGCGCAGGCGTTAGCGTTTTGATCGTCCTGATTACGGCGTTGTCTTCGAGGACGCCTTCGTGGGTAAACCCCCACAGGTTCCGCGGCGCTATCAACAACACCGCTGTACCTGTGGGGGCAAACCCACAGGCTTGAGTCGTTCGCACAAGTCGATACATGCAGGTCCCTGTGGGAGCGGGTTTACCCGCGAATAGGCCCGTGCCGCAACACAAAAGCGTTGTTCCTGCCTGGCCGCTCCCGCGGCGTGGCGGACAACAGCGCAGGGCCTATGGAGTCGGGGCCTGTCAGCGATAGCGAGTCATCACCCGCGGCTCGCCTCCAGCGCCTGCGCCAGGTCCGCGATGATGTCATCGCAGTGCTCGATCCCGATCGACAGTCGCACCATGTCCCTTGGTACCCCAGCTTTTTCCAGCTCTTCATCATTGAGTTGGCGATGGGTGGTGGACGCGGGATGGCAGGCCAGTGACTTGGCATCGCCGATGTTCACCAAGCGCACCACCAACTGCAGCGCATCGATAAAGCGTGCGCCGGCTTCTTGTCCGCCTTTGATCCCGAACGAAAGAATCGACGCCGGTTTGCCGCCGGTGTAGCGGCGCGCTAGCGCGTGCTCGGGATGGTCCGGCAAGCCGGCGTACTTCACCCAGGCGACCTGTTGGTGCCCTTGCAGGTAGTGGGCGACCTTCAGGGCGTTTTCGGTGTGTCGCTCCATGCGCAGGGCCAGGGTCTCAAGACCCTGCAGGATCAAGAACGCATTGAACGGCGACAACGCCGCGCCCGTGTTGCGCAGCGGCACCACGCGGCAGCGGCCGATGAAGGCGGCAGGGCCGAAGGCTTCGGTGTAGGTCACGCCGTGGTAGGACGGATCGGGGGTGTTGAGCAGGGCGAAGCGTGCTTTGTTATCGGCCCAGGGGAATTTGCCGGAATCGATGACGATGCCGCCGATGCTGGTGCCGTGGCCACCGATGTACTTGGTCAGCGAGTGCACGACGATGTCGGCACCGTGCTCGAAGGGGCGACACAGGATCGGGGTGGCGACAGTGTTGTCGACGATCAGCGGCACGCCGTGGCGGTGCGCGGCGTCGGCCAGGGCCTGGAGGTCGACGATGTTACCGGCGGGGTTGCCGATGGATTCGCAGAACACCGCCTTGGTACGGTCGTCGATCAGCGCTTCAAGGGCGGCGATATCGTCATGCGGCGCGAAGCGGGTCTGGATGCCCATGCGTGGCAGGGTGTGGGCCAGCAGGTTGTAGGTGCCGCCGTAGAGCTTGGCCACCGAGACGATATTGTCGCCGGCCTCGGCGACGGTCTGGATGGCATAGGTGATGGCGGCCATGCCCGAGGCCACGGCCAGGGCGCCGACACCGCCTTCCAACGCCGCC
This sequence comes from Pseudomonas sp. CK-NBRI-02, assembly GCF_008124495.1. NCBI lineage: Bacteria > Pseudomonadati > Pseudomonadota > Gammaproteobacteria > Pseudomonadales > Pseudomonadaceae > Pseudomonas > Pseudomonas sp. CK-NBRI-02. The sequence continues at coordinate 173,744 of NZ_VSJH01000003.1, forward strand.
ATGCGCTGCTCGAGGACGTCGTTGGTGGGGTTCATGATGCGCGAGTAGATGTTGCCGGCTACCTTCAGATCGAACAGGTCGGCGCCGTGCTGGGTGTCGTCGAAGGCGAACGAGGTGGTCTGGTAGATCGGGACGGCCACAGCCTTGGTGGTCGGGTCGGGGCTGAAGCCCGCGTGAATGGCCAGGGTTTCCAGCTTCATGTATCGATCCTTGAGTCGTGGTGGAAGCGTTTGAGCATGGAGGCTGGGGGGAGGGTGGTCAAGGTGATGGAAGGCGGGTGATCTGCTCGAAAAGTTGACGTGTATGGATACTCACCGTTGGTGCGTGTCCGGCGCTGCTGTACCTTGGCGGTCAACCAACGCAGCGACTTTTCAGGACAGCAAGCAGATGGATCGGAAGACGTTTCTCGCGCAACCGGATGTGAATGGCTTCATTGAGTGGCTCCAGGCAACGCTTGGGCATCTGCAGGTGCACCTGCGCTTGCGGCGCAGCAAGCAGGTGAAAGGTGGCCTGGATCTGCAAGTGGTGGGCCTGGAGCAGGTGCATGCGGCGTATCGCTGGGGCGCGGGGTGGCAGGATTACCATACCGGGCAATGGGTTGCCTCCACGGACTGGGCCAGCACCAAGGCCTCGCTCGATCTGCTGCGCAGCCGCTTGGCCAGCGCGCTGGCCTCGGGTTGTGACGATGCGACCTACAATGCCTGTCGCGCGGTGTTGCAATGGGGCGGTGTCTGGGGAGCTGTCCCGTTCCTGGGCGAATTGCGACGCAAGGGCAAACTGGTCGAGTACCTGAATGCGTGCCGGCCGTTGTTCAGCCTCGATACGGACCAAACACTTTCGGACCTGAATGAGCGCAGCATTCAGCGCTTCGACGCGGGGCTGACCAAGATCCATGCCCTGATCGACACGACCGGTTCGCCGATCTACGACAGCCGTGTCGGCGCGGCCATTGCCATGCTGTACGCCCGCTACCGGGTAAATGCCCAAGGGCGCGCACAACTGAAGTTCCCCAGCGGTGCCGCGCGGGGCAAGCAGATACGTGATCCGGGCGAATTTGGCTACGCGGCTGCGCCGCAGTTCTTCACCTCGAAGGTCTCGGACCACATCTGGGCACGAAGCCAGGTCGAGCTAGGGTGGATCATCCGGGCGGTGCTCGAGCGCCTGCCTGGGATGTTTTCCGGCTCGTTGGCCGAGCGCAGCCACTGCTTCGAAGCGGCGCTGTTCATGATCGGTTATGACCTGCGTTGCCTGGTGCCGGATGCCGATGTGGTCGCTGTGCCAGGCCATGCGGCTAAGGCGGGCAAGCGAACCCGGAGGCTTCGTGGAACCTGGGTGCAACCCAGCACGGTGTTTCCGCAGGTCTTCTGGGATTACCTCGAGTGCAGCCAGGGCGCCGGTCACAGCGTCGAACTGTCCGATTTCAGGCAGTGGCAGGTACAAGTTAAAGGGCGAGAGCCGAGCACTGCCCGGGATTACGCCACGGCGTTCAAGCACAGCGAACTCGACATTGTCAGATTCAGCCTCCCGCAAATCGAGGCCATTGCCAATGGCGGCGCAAAGGGCCTGGAAGTGCTCAGCGGTGGCATTCCCGAGTTCATCGCTGGCGATGAATACGAGCAGGTGTATCTGGTGAATGTCTATCTGTCTGGTCGTGCGACGGAAATGGCGCGTGAACATTCGGTACCCGCTGCAGAGCTCATCCTCCGGGCAGGCTTCGCGGGTAAACAGAGCACCGCAAAGTTGATCCTCAGATTAGGTCGCACGTTGGGCGAGCACTTCGACCTGATCGCCAACGCACACCCGACTGAGTTGTTCGAGACGTTCTTCGGCCAGACCCTCACGGATCTCGACGATCAGCTGTTCAAAGCACTGGAGTGCGTCGGCGTTACGGGGGCAGTAGCACAGGATCCGGAATACAGCCCCGCATTCGCCGCCCTGATCCACGAAGCCGCCGCCGGTGAGTTCATTGAACTCGAGGACGGCGATCTGGACGCCCTGATCGAGAGCTACCGGGAATAACTCAGTCGTTATCCGAGGTCACTACGGGCAACTGTGCAGGTTCGGCCAGCGCATTGCCCGCTTCCCAACGCTTGTTCGCCACCCCAAACGGCACATGCACCATCGGCAGATCCCCGGCCACGGACGTCAGGTGGCTGCGTTGGTCGTCGAAAAACATGTGCGGCTTGAGGATCGACAGCACGCGGTCTTTTTCCATGCCGCCCAGGAAGAACGACTCGTCCGGCGACACGCCCCAGTTCTTCAAGGTGGTCACCACCCGCTCATGGGACGGCGCATTGCGCGCGGTGACGATGGCGATGCGCAGGATGCGCTGGTAGTCCGGGCACTGGGCCAGTTTCTGGTCCTCCAGGGTGCGGATGTGCGAGAGCTTGCGGTAGAGGTCCGCCAGCGGGCCTGGCTGGTGGGGGATGGCCTTGCGGTCGCGCTCGTGGGCCAGGAACTCGCCGAGGTCGTGATGCTGCTTGTACACGCTCTCGGCCTCGTCATCGGCGATCACGCCGTCGAAGTCGAAAGCCACCCTCAGCTCGGTGTCGATTTCATCGTCGTAGATGCGCGTGGGTAGCACGAGGCCGGCGGGGTAGTCGGCGTCGATGGCGCGCTGGACGTCTTCTTCGTGGGCGCTCAAGAACAGCGAGGCATTGAAGGCCGGGATGTACTCGTAGGGCGAGCGGCCGGACATGAATGCCGCCCGGGTGATGTCCAGGCCGTAGTGGTCGATCGAGCGGAACACCCGCAGGCCGGTCTCGGGCGAATTGCGTGAGAGCAGCACCACTTCTACCGGCAGTTGCGCCGGGAAGGCCTTGTTGATGCTCAGAAAACGCCGGATGAACGGGAAGGCGACGCCCTTGGGGAAGGGCTCGTCGAGGTTCTGCTCCTGATGCTGGCGGTACGCCTCGACCCCCTCGGTCTTGTAGATGTCGTCGGACACGGTCAGGTCGAACAGCGCGCTGGAGGCGACGCCGACGACAAGTTTCTGCTCGATGGGGTAGGGCATGTGGCCTCCTGGGGCTGCTGTACAAGCCAGATTACCCCAACGACGCCACGCTGTTGAGCAAGGTCTTCACCAACTGCGCCTGGCGCGTGGCGCCGGTCTTGGCGAACACCCCGCGCAGGTGCGCGCGCACGGTATTGCGCGACACATGCAGCAGGTCCGCCGTTTCGTCCAGGGTCTGCCCGTCCATCACCAGCATTGCCACCTCGGTTTCCATGGGTGTGAGCTGGAACAGGCTGCGCAGCAGGTGGCGCGAGGCCTGGGGCGAGTCGGCCGGGTCGCGGATGAACAGGGCCACCGCCGGTCTGCGGGTGGCTTTGCCGGCCTGGTAGTTCAGCGGGATCGGCCGCAGCAGCAGGTTGAGTGGCATCTGGCCGCTGGGGCGGGAAAGGGTGAGCACCTCCAGCTCATCCAGCCCGCGCTGGCGCTGGCGCAGCACGGCCTGGACTGCTTGCTGCAAGGCGCGGTTCTCGTGATTGAGATAGGCGCACAGCTTCTCTTGCCGGCACACCAAGCCATCGCCTTCGTCGAACAGCCGCTGCGCTGCGCGGTTGCAACGCAGCTTGCGGCCGTTCTCATCGAGGATCACCGTACCGACCATCAAGCGGTCGATGGTCGCAGCATACAGCTGGCGCTCGGAGTCCAACTGATCCACGGCCGAGTGCAGGTCCACCGCCTGCTGCACGTGTGGCTGCAGCAGGCGTACCAGGGCGACCTCCCCGGCATCGAAGTCCGCACCGGTGTGCCCGCGGCTGGCGAACAAGGCGCAGTGCATCCCGGCGTTGGTCACCATGTTGGCCACCAGTACGTGGCGCAGGTCCAGCGGTTGCAGGTAGTTGCGGTAGAAGTCGTGGGCCAGCCACAGCGCGCTGCCCATCACCTGGTCGGCCGTAGCCACTTGATTGGCTGGCCAGTCGAGAAACGGGCAGATGGAATAGTAGTACTCGCTGTAGGACGGCTCGCCGGGCAGCAGCGGACCGTGGCTGGAGGCGTTGACGATCAGGCCGGGGCGTTCGTGCTCGGGGTTGCGCAGCACCAGGGTGATGAAGCTGGCGTCAAGGCGCTGGCGCAACTGTTCGAGAAAGCTGCCCCAAGGCGTGGATTCGAGAGGGCCTTGATAGACCAAGGCGAGCAAGGCGCTGAGCGCGTCGGTAGCGATGGGAGCCGGATGATGAGCGGTCATGCTGCGCCTCGCGGGGTATCGGGAAGGGCAGTATTGATGGGGGACTTGCCGGGTAAATCGTCTGTTTGGACTAACTGGCTATGCTCGGGGATGATCCTGCCGCAACCGTCAGCGCCGGCGTCCAAGGCGAAGCCCGATGATCTATGCTCGTTCGTATGCCAGCAACGGGGTATCGCGCAGGGACGCACCTCTCCCATGGGCGCCCGACGAGCATTAAAAAATGAAACTCCCCACGTTGAAGCAGGAATGGCCGAACCTGGTGCTCTGGGCGTTTTTGCTATCGCCCATCATTATCCGCACCCTCGCCAACCCGTACGCGAAGATCGACCTGCTGGCGCTCTACACCGTCGCCATCTCATTGCTGTGGCTGGCGGCGATCCGTTTTGCCTCCACCGATCAATTCAAGCTTCATGTTGGGTTGTTGCCGTTCTATTTGTTGGCCACCATCGACCTGTTCCTGACGCTCAACTTCAACTCCCGGTTGACGGCGGCCTACCTGTTCATCGGGCTGACCAACTACAAGGAAACGACCGACTTCCTGCTGACTTACTGGAAGTCCATTACGTTCGTGCTGGCGGTATTCGCGGCTTGTTACGGGATCGGTCTGGCTGGCCTGTACCGGCGTCGGCTGCCCAAGAGCTGGTCGCTGTTCGCCTTGAGCCTGTGCGCTTTGCTGCTGGGGTATGGCGCGTACTTCTACAAGACCGTGACGGTCAATTCGCTGGGCAAGGGCGCCGTGCTCGACCTGGTCGCCAAGGACCAGAGCACGCCGGTGGGTTACCTGTCGCAAATCGGCCTGACCGCCTACCTGCACGGCGAAACCCTCGAATACATCAAGCAGCGCCAGGACACCGAGGTCAACATCACCCGTGTCTCGAACGATTCGAACATCCAAACCCTCGTTTTCGTGATCGGCGAATCCTCACGGCCACACAACTGGTCGCTCTACGGCTACCACAAGCCAACCACACCGAACCTGGACAAGCGCCTGGGGCTGTTCAAGTTCAACCGCATGTGCACCACCGCGCCCTACACCGCGTTTGCCGTGCCGTCGATGCTGAGCCTGTCGCCGATCTCCGACTGGGACCAGATCGCCTCGACCAAATCCCTGGTGGGCATCTACCGTGCAGCGGGCTACAAGACCCATTGGTTGTCTGTCCAGGAGGTCGACAGCTTCGGTGGGATCATTCCGCAGATTGCCGCCGAGGCACACAGCCGGCAGTACTTCGAGCGCAGCTATGACGCCGCGCTGCTGCCTGTACATGAGCAAATCCTGCATTCGGCCGCTGCCAAGCAGGCGATCTTCATCCACATCAAAGGCAGCCATTTCGATTACGAGCGCCGGTATCCGGACAGCTTCGGGCAGTTCCAGCCCGCCACCGACAGCGCCAAGGACAGACTCGTCGCCCATTACGACAACACCGTGCTCTACACCGATTGGCTGTTGCACACCCTCATGAATCAACTGGAGGCCAGTAACAAACCGTCAGTGCTGGTCTACAGCTCCGATCATGGCCAGAACCTCATGGATGATGATCGCGGCTTGTTGGGGCATGGCATCGGCAATGAATACGACTTGTCGGTCTCGGCGTTCGTCTGGGCCACTGACAACGTGTCGCGCCACCAGAGCGCGAAGCTCGAAAAACTCAAGCAACGCCAAGACCAACGGGTGAGCATTGCCTCCCTGCCGCATACGCTGCTGGGGCTCACCGGCGTTTACACGGACGGCTACAACAGTGCCGAGGATCTGCTCAGCGACGACTTCGTCGACTCCAACTGCCCCTACCTGCTCGGCTCGGGTTTCGTGCCCTCGTTCGAGTTCGGTACCCGCTGAGCGGTCAGGTGCGGGCACGGCGGCGTGGCACCGCGCCCGCTGCGCTCATAGCCTGAGCAAGGCTTCGACGATGCGCTCGGCGGCGGCTTCGGCCGATTCGCGTTGGGTGTCGATGTGCAGCTCCGGGGTCACCGGTGGCTCGTAGGGCGAGTCGATGCCGGTGAAGTTCTTCAGCTCGCCCCGCCGGGCTTTCTGGTACAGCCCCTTGGGGTCGCGCTGTTCGGCCAGGGCCAGTGGGGCGTCGATGTAGATCTCCAGGAAGTTGCCATCCCCGGCAAGGCTACGGGCCATGTCGCGCTCGGCGCGAAACGGCGAGATGAACGAGACCAGGGTGATCAACCCGGCATCGAGCATCAGCTTGGCCACCTCGGCCACGCGGCGGATGTTCTCCACCCGGTCCGCCTCGGTGAAGCCCAGGTCGCGGTTCAGACCGTGGCGTACGTTGTCGCCGTCGAGCAGGTAGGTGTGCCGGCCCAGGGCGTGCAGCTTGCGTTCCACCAGGTTGGCGATGGTCGATTTACCTGCCCCCGACAACCCGGTGAACCACAGCACCCGCGGGCTCTGGCCCTTGAGCGCGGCGTGGGCCTCGCGGTTGACGTCGATGGCTTGCCAATGCACGTTCTGCGCGCGGCGCAGGGCAAAGTGCAACATGCCGGCGCCCACCGTGCGGTTGCTCAGGCGGTCGATGACGATGAAGCCGCCGGTGTCGCGGTTGTCGGCATAGGCATCGAACGGGATCGGCCGGTCCAAGTGCAGGTTGCACACGCCGATGCCGTTGAGCTCCAGGGTCTTGGCCGCGAGTTGCTCAAGGCTGTTCACATCGACCCGGTGCTTGAGATTGGCGCAGCTCATGCCTACGGTGCGGCAGCCGATCTTCATCAGGTAGGGGCGCCCGGGCAGCAGGGCGTCTTCGTCCATCCACACCAGGGTGGCCTCGAACTGGTCGGCCACCGCAGGCGGGGCGTCGGCCAGGGCGATCAGGTCGCCGCGGCTGATGTCGATCTCGTCCTTGAGCACCAAGGTCACAGCTTGGCCGCATTCGGCCCGTTGTTGCGGGCCGTTGGGGCCGAGGATTTGCGTGACCTCGCTCTGCTGGCCTGAAGGCAGTACGCGGATGCGTTCGCCGACGCTCACGCTGCCAGCGGCGACGTTGCCGCAGTAGCCGCGAAAATCAAGGTTCGGCCGGTTGACCCATTGCACTGGCAGGCGAAACGCCGCTTCGCTGGCGCGGGCCTGCTCCAGGGGCACGTCTTCCAGATACGCCAGCAGGCTCGGGCCTGTGTACCACGGGGTATTCGGGCTGGGGCTGAGCATGTTGTCGCCGCGCAGCGCCGACAGCGGGATGCACTGGATATCGTGCAGGCCGATCTGCGCGGCGAAGGCGCGGTACTCGGCCTCGATGCGCTCGAACACCGCCTGGGCGTAATCCATCAGGTCGAGTTTGTTGATCGCCAGCACCACTTTGCCGATACCCAGCAGCGACACCAGGTAGCTGTGGCGGCGGGTCTGGGTCAGCAAGCCTTGGCGGGCATCCACCAGGATCACCGCCAGGTCCGCGGTGGACGCGCCGGTAACCATGTTGCGGGTGTACTGCTCATGGCCGGGGGTGTCGGCGACGATGAACTTGCGTTTGTCGGTAGCGAAGAAGCGGTACGCCACATCGATGGTGATGCCTTGCTCACGCTCGGCGGCCAGACCGTCCACCAGCAGGGCGAAGTCCAGCTCCTCGCCTTGGGTGCCGAGTTTTTTCGAGTCGGCTTCGAGCTGGCCGAGCTGGTCTTCGAACAACACCTTGGACTCGTACAGCAGGCGCCCGATCAGGGTGCTTTTGCCGTCGTCGACACTGCCACAGGTGATGAAGCGCAGCAGTTGCTTGTGCTGTTGCGCCTGCAGGTACGGGGTGAGTTCGTCGTGCTGGGTGATGGCGTTCATCAGAAGTACCCCTCTTGTTTTTTCTTCTCCATGGAGCCGGCCGAATCGCTGTCGATCAGGCGGCCTTGGCGTTCCGAGGTGCGGCTGACCAGCATCTCGCTGATGATCGCCGGCAGGTCGTCGGCGTCGCTGTCGATGGCACCGGTAAGCGGGTAGCACCCCAGGGTGCGAAAGCGCACCTTGCGCATCTGCGGGGTCTCGCCGTCACGCAGCGGCAGGCGGTGGTCGTCGACCATGATCAGGGTGCCATCGCGCTCCACCACCGGGCGCTCCTTGGCGAAGTACAGCGGCACGATGGGGATCTGCTCGAGATAGATGTATTGCCAGATGTCCAGCTCGGTCCAGTTCGACAGCGGGAACACCCGCAGGCTCTCGCCCTTGCGTTTGCGCGTGTTGTACAGACGCCAAAGCTCCGGGCGCTGCTGCTTGGGGTCCCAGCGGTGCTGCTCGGAGCGCAGCGAGAACACCCGCTCCTTGGCCCGGGACTTTTCCTCGTCGCGCCGCGCGCCGCCAAAGGCTGCGTCGAAACCGTGCTTGTCCAGCGCCTGCTTGAGGCCCTGGGTCTTCCACACATCGGTGTGCAGCGCCGAGCCATGGGTGAAAGGGTCAATGGCCTTTTCCACGCCCTCGGGGTTGATGTGCACCAGCAGTTCCAGGCCCAGGCGCTTGGCGGTCTGGTCGCGGAAGGCGATCATTTCGCGAAACTTCCAGGTGGTGTCCACGTGCAGCAGCGGGAAGGGCGGTCTGCCCGGAGCGAAGGCCTTCATCGCCAGGTGCAGCATCACCGCGCTGTCTTTGCCGATGGAGTAAAGCATCACCGGGTTTTCACACTCGGCCACCACTTCGCGGATGATCTGGATGCTCTCGGCTTCCAGCCATTGCAGATGAGTCAACATCGGATACCTCCTCGTGATCGTCCGGGCTTGGGCCCGGTTGACGCCAAGGTAGGCAATGCGCCCCCGGCGCCTCTTCGTCTGCTCGGACGAAGTGCGCCGGGGGCATGGACATCACCCTGCAGCAGCGTGCAGCGACTCGGCGCGGGCCTTCACCGCCAGGGCCACGGCATCGAAGCCCTGCTTGACCCAGTGGCCATGGTTGGCCATGACCGTATCGGCGGTGGGCCCCAGGAACTGGTCGGTGGTGTGGTAGCGGCAGCTGTCCGGGCCGGTACGTTCGATCACCTGCTCGCGGCGGGCGGCGTCGGGGTTGCTGGCGCTGGCGTGCATCTCCCAGGCCAGCAGGCGGTACGGTTCGAAGTCGGCCAACTGCTCGGTCACGTGGATCAGCTCACCGGGCTGCGTGGGATCAGGCAGGTACAGATTGACCGGCTCGCCCAGGCGCAAGGTGGACTCGACCTTGACCGTGTACGGGTTCCACTGGGGATAGCGGGGCAGGTCGATGAGGATCGACCAGACCAGCTCTGCAGGGGCGGCGATATCCACGGTGACGGAGCGAACCAGGTTTTTTTCTGTTGTCATCAAGGTGTCCTCGTTGGATGGCCCAAGCCCGGCTGGGCGCGGGAGAGCCAGATGGCCCAACGGGGGATCGTCGCCCGTTGCGACGGGGGGCTCCTCGTCCGTTTGGACGAGGAGGCAGAGTGAGGTAATCCTACTTGGAGCTAGGCATTGTTCCGTATGAGTGGCGGCAAAATCCGCCTGCTGTGAAGCAGTGCGCGTGCAGAACTCTGATCGAAAGTTAGGAACAATCCCACGTCCCACGCTACTGAACAAGGAATGATGCACATGCCATCCAACGGTAATCCACCTTCAGCCTGGGGCAGGGCGCACGGGCGATCATTGTTCTCGTCGCCTCCCACTGCGCAAGCACACACGCCTGAGGAACCAAGGCCAAGAGCGGCAACTTCGCCAAGATTGCCATCTCAGGATTTTTCTGGCATGGCGACGGCTAAGGAGGTGGAAAAAGCAAGAACGGCCGCAGCTTGGCAGGCCAGGAAGGAGCGTTTCGACCATGGCGCCGGCCTCATCATCAACGGTGAGCCGGGTGAAAAACTCAAGCGGGTGTTGCGCGCGCAAGGCGCCAAGAGCATCCATGAAATCGAGGCTGTAGGGCGCGACAAGGAGACCGGGCTGTACGTGTACATCCAGAATGCCGGGATGAAGGGCGGGATGTATCACGTTGTGGGCAAGCACCTAGACGACTTCCATAAAGTCGGGGCCTACAGCAATGCGCAAATCAGAGAATTGGTGATCAGCGCAGTGACAACGGGCAGGCACGTCGCTACGCAAGGGCAGAACCGTCCGGTCTACCAGATCCAGTACGGGGGAAGATTGGTGCGGGTTGCCGTCAGTGTCGCTGCCAATGGGTATGTTATCGGCGCGAACATCTCCAAGCCTGGCGACACGACACGCGCACCGGAGGCTCGGTGGAATCCGCTGTAGGGAACAGGCGCCCGGAGAGAAGGGGGCAAGCCACAAGGCTGTTAGATCGCTGAGCTTTCACCGCGTGTGGGGGTGCTTAGGATGCTGAAAAGGGGCGGGTTATCTCGTAATGACTGAAGGAGCAAGTCTTGAACATTTCCCTATTCAGCAACACACCCACCGTCACGGTGTTGGACAATCGCGGCTTGCCTGTACGCAACGTCGCCTATCATCGCCACCCCGATACCCCACAGGTGACGGACACGCGTATCACCTACCATCGCCACGATGCCCGCGGCTTTCTGACCCAGAGCACCGATCCGCGCCTGCACGAGGCCGGGCTGGCCAACTTCACCTACCTGACGAGCCTGGCCGGCGAGGTCTTGCGCACGCAAAGCGTCGATGCCGGAACATCACTGGCCCTGAGCGATGTCGCCGGTAGGCCGTGCCTGACGCTGCACAACATCAGCGCCGACAAGGACGACCCGCCCGTGACCCGCACCTGGCAGTACGAGGACGCCTCGCTGCCGGGCCGCCCACTGTACGTGACGGAGCAGGTGGCCGGTGCGCCGGCGCGCGTCATCGAACGCCTTCTTTGGGCCGATCCGACGTTGTCGGGTGACCGACTGAGACACGCCGGTCAGGGCAATGCGCTCGGTCCTCACCAGCCCGGCGGTGTCGTAGTGCCGAATGCACTGGCCGGCGTGTCTCAGTCGGTCACCCGACAACTGCTCAAGAATGCCGGCAGCCCTGACACCCTCGTCGACTGGCAGGGCGAGGACGACGCGGGGCTCGAGCCCGACGCGTACACCACCCAGACCACCACCGATGCCACTGGGGCAGTGCTGAGCACCCAGGATGCCGCAGGCCATAAGCAACGTCTGTGCTATGACGTGGCCGGCCAATTGGCTGGCAGCTGGCTCACGCTCAAGGGCGGCACCGAACAGGTGATCGTCAAATCCCTCCATTACTCTGCTGCCGGCCAGAAGCTGCGCGAGGAACACGGCAACGGGGTGGTGACGACCTACACCTACGAGCCCAAGACCCAGCGCCTGGCCTCCATCAAGACCGAGCGTCAGGGCAGTGGGGCGAAAGTGCTGCAGGATCTGCGCTATGCCTACGACCCGGTGGGTAACGTGTTGAGCGTGCGTAACGACGA
>NZ_VSJH01000004.1:0-134536 GCF_008124495.1 Pseudomonas sp. CK-NBRI-02
GCGCTCGACGAAGCGGTTGAACGACGTGGCCAGCTCGCCGAACTCGTCCTTGTGCTGCACCGCCAGGCGGCGGGTCAGGTCGCCTTCGCCTTCGGCGATGTCCTGCATGGCGCGGCCCATGGTGGTCAGCGGACGCATCAGCACCGGGATGAGCAGGCCCAGCAGGCCGGCGATGGCAGCCACGGCGATGAGCATGGCGATGATCGCCGAAGTACGGAACTGGCTCAGTGCGGCGTAGGCTTTGTCTTTGTCGATGGACAGACCGATATACCACTGCGCCGAAGGCAGGCCTTCGACCGGAGCGAAGGAGATGATCCGATCCTGGCCGTTGAGGGTGACGTCCTGCATACCTGGCTCGACCTTCAAGGCGGCATCGGGGTAGATGTCCTTGAGGTTCTTCATCAACTGGTCCTTGTCGGGGCTGACGATGACCTGGCCGTTGCGATCGGCGAGGAAGGCGTGGCCGATGCCGCCGAAGTCTACCGAATTGATGATCTTCACCAAGGTATCCAGGGTCAGGTCGCCACCGACCACCCCAAGCAGGGCGCCGTCGGCGCGGCTTTTGACGGGCGAGGCAATGGTGACCATCAGGCCACCGACAGCGCCTTGGTAGGGAGCTGTGATCACCGTATGGCCGGCACTGGTTGCCGCGTTGTACCAAGGCCGTTGGCGCGGGTCGTAGCCATCGGGCATCTGCGTGTCGGGACGCTGGGTGAACACGCCAGTGGCATGGCCCAGGTAGGTGAAGAGGAAGTTACTGGTGTAGGACGGTTGCTCGATCAACCCGGCCAAGTTCTCGCCGGCGCCCTGCTGGGCGATGTCCTGGGCCAGGTTTTCCAGTACCAGGATGCGTCCGGACATCCAGTTCTGCACGCTGCTGGCGGTCAGGGCGCCCGCCTGTTGCACGGACGACTCGATGTTCTGGCGGATGATGTTGCGCTGCAGGTAGTCGTTGTAGAGGGTAAACAAGGCAAACGCCAATACCACGATGCCACAGGCACTGAGCAGAATCTTGTGGCGGAATTTCAGGTTCATGTTCAGAGACCTTGGTAATTTTTCTTTTTTTTGAAGGTTGCACGCTCACCCCGCCGTAGCGGGGTTCTACCCATTCGCTATCGGCTGCCCAGGCTCGGTTCTTGAGTACCCCTTAGCGGTTTTCCGACCTACGGCACGCAACGCCTTCGCGCGCCCTCATGCCTAGCAGATTTCAAAGGCTCACCTGCATCTGTAGGGGTACGCCTCCTACAAACGCCCCAAAAAACCCTTTGACCCATGCAGATCGCAAGGTGCCGCCCGACGTTTTGCCCACCGATAATGGACCCACAACAACAAAGGGGCTCACCCCCGCAGAGGCACGAAGACAATGTACAAAGACCACATAGTCAAAACGCGTGTGACCGATAACGTCGCGTTCATGGGAACGATCGCTGTCGTCATCTTCGTCGTCGCGCTCTTCTCTGGCGTAGGTGAAGGCAGCCTGGCCCGGCTCATGGGGCCGATCGTGCTCGACCTGCAAGCCCCCTTGCTGCGCAATATCGCCGTGGCGGCCACCCTCTCGACCACGCTGGTCCTGAACCTGTTCATCCTCGGACGCTTCCCGTTGCGGGCGCAGATCATCACGGTCTGGTGTGAACTGCTGGTGCTGTTCTTGCTGTTCTTCGACACCTTCAACCTGTCTTACAGCTTCATCGCCAGCAAGGTCGGCTACATGATCACCCAAGGGGTGTTCACCACCGTCTATGTTTCCACTCTGTCTATTGCCATCGCGTTCGTCCTGGCCCTGCTGGGCGCCACGGCGCGGTTGTCCACTAACGGCTTCGCCATCGCCATCGCCAGCTTCTACACGTCGTTCTTCCGCGGCGTGCCGCTGTTGATCCAGATCTACCTGATCTACCTGGGCATTCCACAGCTCGGCTACGTGGTCGGCGCAGTGCCTGCCGGGGTACTGGCGCTGTCGCTGTGCTACGGCGCCTACATGACTGAAATCTTCCGCGCCGGTATCAGCAGCATCCCGAGGGGCCAGTGGGAAGCTTCGCGGGCAATCGGTCTGACGCCCTGGCAGACCATGAGCCGGGTGATCCTGCCGCAGTCGATGCGCTTGATCATTCCGCCGACCGGCAACCAGTTCATCTCGATGCTCAAGGACAGCTCGCTGGTCTCGGTGATCGGCGTCTGGGAGCTGATGTTCCTGGCTCGCACCCAGGGACGCGCCGAGTTCCGCCACCTGGAAATGCTCATCACCGCCGCCGTGCTCTATTGGCTGCTGTCGATTGTCCTGGAGACCGTCCAGGCCCGCCTCGAAAAACGCTTCGACCGCGCCCACCGCTGAACAAGGAGCATCACGATGAATCAAGCCTTCGCCTGCGCGGCGCCACACGCTGCAGTCTCGATCCGTGACCTGCAAAAATGGTACGGCGACTTCCATGTGCTCAAGGGCATCGATCTGGAGATCGCCAGCGGAGAAATCGTGGTCGTCTGCGGCCCTTCAGGGTCAGGCAAATCCACATTGATCCGCTGCCTCAACCTGCTCGAGGACTTTCAGAAAGGCCAGGTGCTCATCGCCGGCGCCCCGTTGACCCGCAGCGCCGACAGCGTAGCCGGGATCCGCCGCCAGGTGGGCATGGTGTTCCAGCAGTTCAACCTGTTCCCGCACCTGACCGTGCTGGAAAACCTGATGCTCGGCCCACGGCTGGTGAGCAAGCTCAGCGAGGCCCAGGCACGCGCACTGGCCTACGAGTACCTCGATCGGGTACGTATCAAGAGCCAGGCCGACAAGTTCCCCGGCCAGTTGTCAGGTGGCCAACAGCAGCGTGTCGCCATCGCCCGCGCCCTGTGCATGCGCCCGCGCATCATGCTGTTCGACGAGCCCACTTCGGCGCTGGACCCGGAAATGGTCAAGGAAGTGCTCGACGTCATGGGCGAGCTGGCCCAGGACGGCATCACGATGCTGTGCGTGACCCATGAGATGGGGTTCGCCCGCAAGGTCGCCGACCGGATCATCTTCATGGACCAAGGCCGCATCATCGAGCAGGCCAAACCCAACGACTTCTTCGACAACCCCCAGCATGCGCGGGCCCGGGAGTTCCTCTCGCAAATCCTCAGCCACTGAAACCACACCTTGCTACCGCACGCATTCGACACCCACTACCGTGTAACCGGAGACGTACCGATGACCTCAGTTGCTCGTATCTTCGCTGCCGCCGCCGTCGCCAGCGCCTTGTCGATCACCACCTGCGCCGCCTGGGCAGGCGCGACCCTGGACCGAATCCAGCAAAGCAAGGTCCTGAAAGTGGCCACCGCCGCGAACTGGCCGCCCCAGTCATTCCTGGGCGAGGACAACACCTTGAAAGGTTTCGACATCGATGTGGCCAACGAGATCGGCCGCCGCATCGGCAGCAAGGTGACGTTCGTCACGCCGGAGTACGGCATCATCACCGCCGGGCACTGGTCCAGCCGCTGGGACCTGTCGGTCGGCTCCATGACGCCGACCACCGAACGTGGCCGGGTGCTCGACTTCCCTGCCATCTACTACTACACCCCATACGTCTTCGCCGTGCACAAAGACGCCGCCGGTACCCAAGTCGCCGACCTCAACGGCAAGACCATCGGTGTCGAAGCGGGCACCACTTCCGAGGATTACATCAATCGTCGGCTGAAGATCGACGCCGCAGACGTGCCGCCGTTCAGCTACAGCATCGAGCCCGGCGACGTGCAGACCTATGGCGATAGCATGGGCCCGCTCGACGACCTACGCATGGGCAACGGCACGCGCCTGGATGCCACGCTGTCCGCCCTGCCCACGGTGATGGGGGCCATCAAGCACGGGTATCCGATCGTGCCGGTGGAGGGCAAGCCCGCCTACTACGAGCCCCTGGCCATCGCCGTGGACAAAGGTGACGAAGCCTTCAATGCCCAACTGGCCAAGATCATCGCCGACATGAAGTCGGACGGCACACTCAAGCAACTCTCCGAGAAGTGGTACGGCACCGACCTTACCCGCGTCCAGTAACCCCTGACTGCCCGGCCCACGCCCTTCATCACGAAGGGCGCACGGCCCGCCTGCGCCTCGAAAAAAGGATGACCGACTCGATGTCCAGCTACACCAACAACTATTACACCGCCACCATGCGCCCTGCCCCTTCGCGCCCGACACTGGCGGGCAAGGCGCAGGCAGATGTGTGCATCATCGGTGGCGGCCTGGCGGGCCTGAGCACGGCCTGGGAGCTGCTTGCCCGAGGGCGCTCGGTGGTGCTGCTGGAGGCAGCCCGCGTGGCCTGGGGCGCCTCCGGTCGCAACGGCGGCTTCGTACTGCAGGGCTGGTCCGAAGGCCTGTCGGCAATCGAACGACGCTGCGGTACCCACACGGCCGGGGCGTTGTTCCGCCTCTCGCTCGAAGGCGTCGACATCGTGCGAGCGATGATCGCTCAACATGGGCTACCCGGTTGCGCGCCCACCACGGGCAAGCTTAGCGTGGTGCGCTATGACGACGGCGACAACCTCCAACGCCAGCGCGATCGTCTGGCGCGCGAGTTCGGTTTTGAAATGGAGTACCTCGACACTCGGGCGATCCGCGACAAACTCAACACTGACCGGTACTTCCAGGGGCTGCGCGACAGCCACGGCTTTCATTTCCATCCCCTGAACTACTGCCTGGGCCTGGCCGAGCTGATCGAACTCAAAGGTGGCAGGATCCATGAGCAGTCGCCGATGGTTCGGGTCGAAAGCCGCGCCGGGCGCCATCAGGTGATCACCGCACAGGGCAGCGTCGAATGCGCTGAGGTGGTGTACTGCTGCGGCGGCTATGGCGGCCCAGAGTTCGGCCCGCTGCGTCGCGCCTTCCTGCCGATTGCCACCTACGTGGTGCTGACCGAACGCCTGGGCGAGCGCCTCGCGGACGTGGTTCGTACCACCGATGCAGTCGGCGACAACCGCCGCGCCTCGGACTACTACCGCATCGTCGATGGCGACCGCCTGCTCTGGGGCGGACACATCACCACGCGCAACTTGCAGGATGAAAAGCGTCTGGGGCAACTGCTGACCCAGGACATCCTCGCTGTCTACCCACAACTGCGCGGCCTGAAGATCGAAAAGGCCTGGTCGGGCCTGATGGGCTACGCCCGCCACAAGATGCCGCATATCGGCCCGTTGGGCGCGGGGCGGTGGTCTTGTGCATCGTTTGGGGGCCATGGTATGAACACCGCACCTGTCGGGGCGCGCGTGGTGGCCGAGGCCATCTGCGGCGAAACGGACCGCTACCGCCTGTTCGATGCCTATGGCCTGGAATGGAACGGCGGCCCCTTTGGCCCTGCGGCGGCACAGACGGTCTATGCCGGCCTCAAGCTGATGGACAAGTTCCAGGAGGCGCGGTCGCAACGGCGGGCCATCAAGTACTGACCACCTGATCAAGGCCCACGTCCATGGATGCGCAAACCCCCGGTTCACTGTTCAGCCTGACCGAAAAAGACCGGCAACTGCTCGCGCTGCTGCAAGCCAACGCGCGCGAGCCCACCGCCTCGCTGGCACGCAAGCTCGGCGTCTCGCGTTCGGCAGTGCAAGAGCGCATCGCTCGCCTGGAAAAAGCCGGTGTGATCACCGGCTACAGCGTGCGCATCGACCAGGACAAGCTGCAGCAAACCATCAACTGCTTCACCATGACCTCCTGCACCAACAAGAGCTACACCGATGTGATGACCTCCTTGCGCAAGATGGAGGCGGTCCAGGCGGTGTATGCCGTATCGGGCGAAACAGACTTCATCATCCACCTGGCCACCCACACTTTGGGCGAGCTCAACGCCGAGCTCACCCGCATCAACATGATCAAGGGCGTGGCGCACACCGCCTCGCATATCGTCATGGAAACCAAGTTCAGCCGGCGGTTGATGCTGTAGTCATCGGTTGCGCTCATCCATGTCCAACGCACTGTATGGCCGGTTTCCTGCGGATCTGTCACTAACGCCCGGGATGGGCCTGCACTAGCATCGGTCACTCCGTCGGAGTGCAGCGCATGAATGAATTCCCCTGCGATATCGATTTCTCGGGCCTGACACCTCGCAGGCTGGAAGTGAACGACCACGCGATGATCTGTGACCACCGAGAACGGATGTTCCTGGAGGCCGGGGGCGATCCTTCGCAACTGCGTGTGATGACCGAACACTTTCGGCCCTGGCTGCTGCCGCGCCTGACCGATGGGCGCTACTACGGGTTCGCCTTGATGGACGGAGCAGTCAACGCGGCGGCGATCGGTCTGATGAGCATCGACTGGCCGCCCCACCCTTCCCATCCGAACCAGGATCAGCGCGGTTATGTGCTCAATGTGTTCGTCGAACCGGCCTACCGGCGGCGGGGGTTGGCGTCGGCCTTGATGCGACTGGCCGAGGCTGAGTTCCTCGCGCGTGGGGTTGGCTTTGGGGTACTGCACGCAACGGAAGTTGGCCGGCCGGTGTATGAGGCACAGGGATGGAAGGCCACTGCCGAGATGGCCAAGTCACTGTGTTAGATAGTTGTGCTTTTGGTTTGGATGGTTGGACCTCAACAACTAATATCATAACGCCACTACTTGTTGGGCTCGGGCAATAAAAAACCCCCTACTCCATTAAGAGAGGGGGTTCTGATTACACCCAATCGAGGTGTAATCCGTACATCCAAAATTACTGCTGTTGTGGCAGCTTGTCGATCGGGCCGCAACCACCGATAACTTTGGAAATGGAAACCGATGGGTGGAACAGGTAGTCGTACGAGCAGTTCTTTGGCTGGTTGTAGACTTGGCCGGTGCAGCCGGAGAGCAGGGCCACGCCCGAAATGACAGCAACAGCGGCAGTGGCTTTGATCAGCTTTTTCATTACTAAATCCTTTAATTTATAATTCACCATCGCACTGATGGCGGCGCGATATTAACCACTTTGTCAAAAAAAATAAACGCCGTTTTCATGGTGCCATAACAAGAGTCGGCAACTTCCTGAGCGCACATAACGCACCGTTATCCAATTGGATTGTTTTTAACTAGCGAGCCATGCAAACAGCAACGCAAGCAACATCCGATTAAAACAAATGTTCGAACGTTACTTGCACGTTGCAACCAGCGCCTAGTTGTATTCAGGTAACGCTTGAAGTCCACTTCACAGCAGGCGTCGAATGTCCTCGACGACCTGACGATTCACCCAGACGCCTTGGGCCAACGAGCGCTTGCGAGCATTGAAGCGCCGCTGGGAAGGCAAGCGTGCCCCCTGGTCGGTGATGGCGGCGAACAGATGCTCTGCCCGCTGCAACCCGGCTTCGAGGTCGTCGCCGAGAAACGCCTTGGGGTCAAACGCCAGCAACAGTTCGCCATGGCACGGCGTGGCACCGGCGCCGCCATCGAAGGCCATGGACTCAAGGCTGGTCATGTCGCCAATCAGTGCGCCTGCCAGCAGCTCGATCATGGCTGCCAGGGCCGATCCCTTGTGTCCACCGAAGGTCTGCATCGCGCCGGCCAGCGCAGCGCTGGCGTCGTTGGTCGGCTGGCCCTCGCTGTCCAGCGCCCAGCCATCGGGGATCGGCTTGCCCTCCCGCGCATGCAGCTCGATATCCCCCCGGGCGATGGCACTGGTGGCGAAGTCGAAGACGAACGGCTCGCCAGCCGGGCGCGGCCAGGCGAACGCCAACGGGTTGGTGCCGAACACGCCCCGCTTGCCTCCTGCCGGCGCTACCCAGCTGTGGCTCGGGGTCATCGCCATGCCGACCAGGCCATGGGCGGCGATGGCCTCCACCTCCGGCCACAATGCAGAAAAGTGGAAGCAGTTGCGAATCACCAGGGCAGCAATGCCCTGCCGACGGGCCTTTTCCACCAGCACGGGAAGGCCGGTCTGGAAGGCCAGCAACGAGTAGCCCTGGTGGGCATCGACCTTGACGATCGAAGGCCCGACGTCATGCAGCGTCGGCAGCACCGCCGGATCGACCTTGCCAGATCGCAGCGAACGCACGCACACCAGCACCCGGTACAGGCCATGGGAATGGCACTCGTCGCGTTGACCTTGGGTGATCACTTCGGCGATGGCCTGGGCGTGGGCAGTGGACATGCCGTTGGCCAACAGCGCGCTGACGGCCAGTGCATGGACCTCTTCGAGCGTCATGTGGACCCTGTCATTCATTTGCGATTTACTCCCTGAATGCGACCGCGGCAGCCCTAGGCTGCCGCGGTGCGTGCGTGAAAATGCCAGGCGTGGCGGAGTCGACCTGCGACTCAGCGTGCGTGGGCGGTGGTGAATCCTTTGGCGCTTGGCTGGACGTTCGGTTGTTCTTCCTCTTCATCGGCATCCAGACGCAACAGGTGTGCCGGCACGCCGGTGCGTGCGCCCCAGTAGTAGATGCCCAAGGAGCACAGGCCAACGACGACATTGTCCAGCGGATGGGCGAGCACGCCGATGCCACCGAAACTGCCGAGTTTGGAGAACACGATGATCATCGCGTAGAAGCCCACCAGCCACAGCGACGAATGCACTTGCTGCTTGAGCGACAGGTGTTCGGTGGGCACGAAACGGCCGGCCAACAGATAGACGACGAACATCAGGATCTGCAGGCTCAGCAGCCAGGACACCGTGCTCCAGCCCGACCAGTAGACGATCAACGAAGCGATGATGAACGACACCGGCCCCAGCACGCTCATGGCCTTGACGCGGAATGGGCGCTCCAGGTCGGGTGCGCTGCGGCGCAAGGCGGCGACCGAGACCGGAGCGACCGCGTAGCTCAGCACCAGGGCTGCCGATACCACGTTGATCAGCGCCTCCCAGGAAGGGAACGGCAGGGTCCAGAAGATCGACAGGCCGAAGGTCAGCCACAACGCCGGGCGCGGGATGCCGGATTTCTCGTCGATGCGGGTGAACACCTTGAAGAAGGTGCCGGTCCGCGCCCAGCCGTAGATGACCCGTGGCGTGGCGTTCATGTAGATGTTGCCGCAGCCGCTCGGCGAGATCACCGCGTCGGCGACCACCAGGTAAGCCAGCCAACCCACGCCCAAGGCGACGGCGATGTCGCGGTAAGGCAGCGAGAACTCCTTGTTGATCAGGCCCCAGCCATTAGCCAGCATCTCGGTCGGCACACTGCCCAGGAACGCCACTTGCAGCAGCACATAGATGGCGGTGGACAACAGCACCGAGAGGATCAGCGCGATAGGAATGGTTCGTTGCGGATTACGCACTTCGCTGGCCACCGAGATGATTGGCGTCAGCCCCAGGTACGCGAAGATGATGCCACCCCCGGAGACCGCCATTTCGATGCCGGACATGCCGAACGGCGCGAAGCCCTGGACCTCGAGGTTTTCCGGGCGGAAGAAGCTGTAGAGCACGACGATGACCAGCAGCGGCACGATGAACTTGAACGTGCTGATCAGGTTGTTGGCCTTGGCGAAGGTCTTGACGCTGCGGTAGTTGACCACGAAGAACAGGCACAAAAGGGCGAATTGCACCAGCCAGCCGGCCAGGGTCGCGTCATTGGTACCCGGATGGGTCAGTTGTGGAAACCAGGCCGCGGCGTACTGACGCGAGGCGACGACTTCGATCGCCACCAGGCTCGAGAACGCGATGATGGTGATGAAACCCATCAGATAGCCCAGCAAGGGCCCGTGGGAAAACACCGGATAGCGCACCACGCCACCGGCGCGCGGCAAGGCGGCGCCCAATTCGCAGTAGACGATGCCCAGCAGCAGCACGGCGAAGCCGCCGATCAACCAGGAGATGATGCCTGCCGGGCCTGCGATGGCCGACACATGGCTGGCGGCGAACAGCCAACCGGAGCCGAAAATGGCCCCCAGACCGATGAACGTCAAGTCCATCAGCGACAGTTGTTTCTTGAATTTACCTTGGCCTGACATAGCTAAGCCCTTTTTTGTGGATTATTGAAATAGGCAGAAACTGTGTTGCAGATCAGTGTGCTTGGGCGGTGAAGTTGCAGCCTCTCGATTCGAGAATGCGCGCTCACCGGGTGTCCGGTGCGTGGCGCTCTGTTTTTAAGCGATGGGTGAACAAACCCCGTCCCAGAGAGGCGGGTGGTCTATGGCCGCCTGTGGATCGAAGGGTCCGACGAGGTGCCTGGCACGCTCTGTCTTTTTTAGGTTGAACTGATCGCGGCCACGATTGCTTGATGGTTTTCATCAGCCCTGATGACGAATTCAGCACAATTTGCAGCCACGACTTGACGCGAGGGCCAGCCGCCGAGGCATCCTGAACGGCAAACACAGCCCCTGTCGAAAGCACCCCAGGCTGCCTTCGCTCTCTCAGGACACGCACCATGCCCGAGCAGCATTTCTCCACCTTCAGCGAAGGCCTCACCGCCCACCGGCCGAAAGACATGAAGGAGCTGATGGCCTGCATCTCGCTGATGCAGCCCATGCTCGACGCCATTCCCAATGCGGTGATCTTCGTCAAGGACGCCCAGGCCCGTTACCTGATGGCAAACCGCACGCTGGTCGAGCGTTGTGGCCTCAAGTCCCTCGCCCCCCTGCTCGGACGCACCAGCGCGCAAGTCTTTCCCGCGCAGCTCGGGCCGGGCTATACCGAGCAGGACCGTCGCGTCCTGGAAGGCGGCCTGGTACTGCAGGATCAACTGGAGGTGCACCTGTACGGCAGCCAGGAGCCGGGCTGGTGCCTGACCCACAAGCGCCCGATTCTCAATCGCCGCGGCGAGGTGATGGGGCTGATCGGCATTTCCGTCGACCTGCAGTCAGCCGCCCAGGCTCACCCGGCGTACCAGCGGCTGTCGGCGGTGGACACGTACATCCGCGAGCACTACCACCGCCCGATCACGCTGGACGACCTGACCGAAGTCGCCGGCCTCTCGGTGGCGCAACTGGAGCGGTACTGCAAACGCATCTTCCACCTCACGCCCCGGCAGATGATCCACAAGGCACGCCTCGAGCAGGCGCACCTGCTGCTGCGCACCGACCTGCCGATCACCGAGATCGCCCTGCGCTGCGGCTACACCGACCACAGCGCGTTCTCGCGCCAGTTCAAGACCATGACGGGCTTCACCCCGCGCCAGTACCGACAGGCAACCCGCAGCTGACCATCGGACAAAACACCTGACCGCACGTCACTGTGGGCGCGGGTTCACCCCGCAAATACGGGGCTGAACTCACCACCGCACTCTCGGCTGAACACGCTTGCACAGGTATCGATATCCGCCGAGGGAACGCATGAGGGGGTTGATTGTATAAAATCTACATTGTATAAAATCTGCAATCCGCCCATCCCAGCCCCCCGGCGAATGCGTTCAGAGGATTTACAATTTCAATGAAAAGCATCCATGTCATCGACTCCCACACCGGCGGCGAACCTACCCGCCTGGTCATGAGCGGCTTCCCTGCCGTCGCCGGCCAGACCATGAGCCAGAAGCGCGACGCATTGCGTAACGACCATGACCAATGGCGCCGCGCGACCCTGCTCGAGCCACGCGGCAATGATGTGCTGGTCGGCGCCCTTTACTGCGAGCCCGTCTCGCCGGACGCCACCTGCGGAGTCATCTTCTTCAATAATACCGGCTATCTGGGCATGTGCGGCCACGGCACCATCGGCCTGGTCGCCTCGCTGCATTACCTGGGGATGATCGAACCAGGCGAGCACAAGATCGACACCCCCGTCGGCCCGGTCAACGCCACTCTGCACGCCGATGGCGCCGTCACCGTGCGCAACGTGCCGGCCTACCGCTACCGCCATGATGTGCCGGTCCAGGTGCCTGGCTATGGCGAAGTGCGTGGCGACATCGCCTGGGGCGGCAACTGGTTCTTCCTGGTGTCCGACCACGGCCAGGTGCTGGAACTGGCCAACGTCGAAGCGCTGACCGCCTACACCTGGGCGATCCTCCAGGCTCTGGAGGCCAGCGGCATCTTCGGCGAGGACGGCGGCGTGATCGACCACGTCGAACTGTTTGCCGCCGACCCGCAGGCCGACAGCCGCAACTTCGTGATGTGTCCGGGCAAGGCCTATGACCGTTCCCCCTGCGGCACCGGCACCAGCGCCAAGCTCGCGTGCCTGGCCGCCGACGGCAAGCTCGCCCCAGGCCAGACCTGGGTCCAGGCCAGCATTACCGGCAGCCGATTCGAAGGCCGTTATGAACAGGAAGGCGAGCGCATCCGCCCTTCGATCACCGGCCGCGCCCATGTCACCGCCGACAGCCAGCTGCTGATCGACGAGCAGGACCCCTTCGCCTGGGGCATCTGCCAATAACACCCACGCGCGTCGCGTGCGATGCGCGCCTCCTTCACGACCGACCTGAATGAATGCTTCAAGGAGCCCACAATGACTGACAACATCTTCACTGGCTGCATTCCTGCCCTGATGACCCCCTGCACCCCGGACCGCAAGCCAGACTTCGACGCGCTGGTGAAAAAGGGCCGCGAGTTGATCGATATCGGCATGAGCGCCGTGGTGTACTGCGGCTCGATGGGTGACTGGCCGCTGCTGACCGAAGCCGAGCGCCAGGAAGGCGTGGCCCGCCTGGTCGCCGCTGGCATCCCGACCATCGTCGGCACTGGCGCGGTCAACTCCCGTGAAGCCGTCTCCCATGCCGCTCACGCCGCCAAGGTCGGCGCCCACGGCCTGATGGTCATCCCACGCGTACTGTCCCGTGGCTCGTCCATCCCGGCCCAGAAGGAACACTTCAAGGCCATCCTGAACGCGGCGCCGAACCTGCCGGCGGTGATCTACAACAGCCCCCACTACGGCTTCGCCACCCGCGCCGACCTGTTCTTCGAACTGCGCCGCGAACACCCGAACCTGATCGGCTTCAAAGAGTTCGGTGGCGCGGCCGCCATGAGCTACGCCGCCGAATTCATCACTTCCAAGGATGAAGAAGTCACGCTGATGGCAGGCGTCGACACCCAGGTCTTCCACGGTTTCGTCAAGTGCAACGCCACCGGCGCAATCACCGGCATCGGCAACGCACTGCCACGTGAAGTGCTGCTCTTGATCAAGCTGTGCAAGGAAGCGGCCGTGGGTGATGCCAGGGCACGTCGCCTGGCCCTGGAGCTCGAAGGCGCGCTGGCGATCCTGTCGTCCTTCGACGAAGGCGTGGACCTGGTGCTGTACTACAAGCACCTGATGGTCCTGAACGGCGACAAGGAATACACCCTGCACTTCAATGCCACCGATGTGCTGAGCGACAGCCAGCGCCGCTACGCGGAGAACCAGTACGCCCAGTTCCGCCGCTGGTACGCCAGCTGGTCGGTTGAAAACAACCTGGTCTGACCCCGCCCGGCGTCACCTCCCTGAGGCGGCGCGCCCCCTTTGGCGCGCCGTCCTCACCGTCCCGCCCGACGCGGGAATCCGTCTTTCCCGACCTCAGGAGAGCCCCATGAGTCTTTCAGGTAACCTGCTGATCGGCCAACGCGCCATCGCCGGTACACAAGCCCCGGTCTTCGCCATCAACCCCGCCACCAACGCGCAGCTCGAACCGGCCTATCCAGGCGGCAGCCGTGAGCATGTCGAGCTCGCCTGCAGCCTGGCCTGGGAAGCCTTCGACCGTTATCGCGATACCTCGCTTGAAGCACGTGCCGCCTTCCTCGAACGCATCGCCCAGAACATCGAAGCCCTCGGCGACACGCTGGTCCAGCGCGCCGTGGCTGAAAGCGGGCTGCCGCAAGCACGCATCCAGGGCGAAATCGGTCGCACCTGCTTCCAACTGCGCACCTTCGCCCGCACCGTCCGTGCCGGCGAATGGCTCGACGTGCGTGTGGACGAAGCGCTGCCTGAGCGCCAGCCACTGCCGCGTCCGGACTTGCGCCAGCGTCATGTCGCCCTAGGCCCTGTGGCGGTGTTCGGCGCCAGCAACTTCCCCCTGGCCTTCTCGGTGGCCGGTGGTGATACCGCCTCGGCCTTCGCCGCCGGCTGCCCGGTGATCGTCAAGGCCCACAGCGCCCACCCGGGCACCAGCGAACTGGTTGGCCGCGCCATCCAGCAGGCCGTTCAGGATTGCGAACTGCCCGAAGGGGTGTTCTCGCTGCTGTATGGCTCCGGTACCGAAATCGGCATTGGCCTGGTCAATGATCCACGCATCAAGGCCGTCGGCTTCACCGGCTCGCGCAGCGGTGGCGTAGCCCTGACCCAGGCCGCCCAGGCACGCCGCGAGCCCATTCCGGTGTATGCCGAAATGAGCTCGATCAACCCGGTATTCCTGTTCGAGTCGGCACTGGCCAACCGCGGCGCCGCGCTCGCCGAAGGCTTCGTCGCCTCCCTCAACCAGGGCGCCGGCCAGTTCTGCACCAATCCGGGCCTGGTGATCGCAGTCAAGAGCCCTGCCCTGGACGACTTCATCGCCACCGCCAGCACTGCCATCGCCAAGAGCCCAACCCAGACCATGCTCACGCCCGGCATCTACAAGGCCTACAGCACGGGCGTCCAAGCCCTGGCAGCCAATGCCAATGCACGCCTGCAAGCCAAAGGTGCCGAGAGCGAAGGCCACAACCAGTGCCAATCGCACCTGTTCGTGACCACTGCCCACGACTTCATGCGTGACCACACCCTGCAGGCCGAGGTGTTCGGCTCCTCTTCGCTGATCGTCGAGTGCGACGACCTGGCCCAGGCCAGGCAAGTGGCTGAGCAACTCGAAGGCCAGCTCACGGCCACCGTGCACATGGACGATGCCGATACCGACGCGGTTGCCAAACTACTGCCAACCCTGGAACGCAAGGCCGGACGCATCCTGATCAATGGCTGGCCGACGGGTGTTGAAGTGTGCGATGCGATGGTCCACGGAGGCCCGTTCCCGGCCACCTCCGATGCCCGCAGCACCTCGGTGGGCACCGCAGCGATCCTGCGTTTCCTGCGTCCGGTGTGCTACCAGAACTTCCCCGACAGCCTTCTGCCAACGGCGATCAAGCAGGGCAACCCGCTGAACCTCAGCCGCTTGGTCAACGGCCAGCGGGTTAGCTGACCGGCAATAGCGCATCCACCTACAGGACGTCGGTGGATGCGGTTTTGCCCTTTGCATACAATATGCAAATTCCAATCGGGTTCTCGAACAGTACTATGGCTAGCTTCAAGACACGTGCCCAGCACGTTGCGGACGATCTTCGCAAACGCATCCTCAGCGGTGAGTTCAAAGGCGCCACCCAATTGCGCCAGGACGCGCTCGCGCGGGACTACGACGTCAGCCGGATCCCCGTGCGCGAGGCGCTGCTGACCCTCGAGGCCGAAGGGCTGGTGCAGTTCCATCCGCATCGGGGCGCATTCACCACCGAACTCTCCACCGCCACCATCCGCGAACTCTTCGACCTGCGCGTATTGCTCGAATGCCGGGCCCTGGCGCAGGCCATACCGAAACTGACCCCAAGCGAACTCGACCGGGCCGAGCGCCTGCTGGACCAATACGATGCCGCACTGGATTCAGGCAGCGACATCGACAACTGGAGCGAGCTGAACTTCGCCTTCCACACTGCCTTGTACTCGCCGGCCCAGTTGCCGGAAACCCTGGCGATGATCACGCACCTCAATACCAAGTGCGATCGCTACATCCGCATGCAGCTGCTCTACACGCGGGAAATCCAGAAAGCCGAAAAAGAGCACCGAGAACTGCTGGAACATGCTCGCAACAAAGACATCGAGGCGGCCTGCCGCCTATTGGACCGCCACATCCGCGAAGCCTGCGAGGGCATCGTCGCGGTCCTGGAAAACAGCCTGAACCACTGACCCCCTGCCCTGAGCTTCGTCGCCAGGGCGCGGTTTGAACACGACAATTGTATAAAATCTACGATCACCGAGGTGTGAGCAGATGCTTTCAAACGAACTTCACCGCAACGGTCACGAGGTCTATGACATCGCCGTGGTCGGCGCCGGCATCGTAGGCGTGGCCTGCGCCCTGGCCTTGTCGCGCCAGGGCCATCGGGTGCTGGTGCTCGACCGGGATGAGCCGGGCCAGGGGGCATCCTTTGGCAATGCCGGTCATCTGGCCACCGAACAGGTCTTCCCCATCGCTGACGTGTCCATCCTCAAGCGCTTGCCGGCCATGCTGCTGGACCCGATGGGCCCACTGCGCCTGGACTGGCGTTACCTGCCCAAAGCCCTGCCCTGGTTCACACGTTTGCTGCTGAACCTGCGTCAACGCCCCTACCGCAACAGCGTCGCCGCCCTGCGCGCACTCAACGAGGCGAGCCTGGATGCCTGGCGCCGCCTGCTGGGCTCCATTGCAAACACGCAGTTGCTCAAGGAAGACGGCTCCCTGCTGGTCTTCGAACGCCCTGAATCGCGCACCGCGATCGACGCGCTCAAGCAGAAGATGCAGGCTCAGGGCGTGCCCGTCGATTTCTGGGACGCCAACGCCGTGCGAAATGTGGCGCCGCAGTTGTCCGAATCGATCCAGGGCGCACTGTTTTTCCCCGCGACCGGTCATTTCATCGACCCTCACCAGGTGGTGAGGGCGCTGGTGCAAGCGGCCCAGAACAAGGGTGTTCACTTCGCCCGCCAGCGCGTCGAGGGTGCCCGGGTGCACGCCGATGGCGTTGTGCTGCGCACCGACAAGGGCGAGGTCAACGCCCGAAAAGCATTGATTGCCTGCGGTGCCCACTCCGCCAAACTTACCCAGCAACTGACCGGCAAGAGCGTGCCGCTGGACACCGAACGCGGCTATCACCTGATGCTGCCCAACGAGCACGGCCGCCTGCCCATGGCTGTCACTTCCCTGGAGCGCCGCTTCATCATGACGCCCATGCAAGGCGGCTTGCGCCTGGCCGGCACCGTGGAGTTCGCAGGGCTGGAGCGAGCGCCGAACATGCGGCGGGCCTGGCAACTGCATCGGCTGACCGAGGGGCTGTTCAAGAACGCGCTGAATGTAGAAGCGGCGAGCACCTGGATGGGCTTTCGTCCGTCCCTGCCGGACTCGCTGCCGGTGATCGACCAGGCCTGCGACGGCAAGGTTTTGCTCGCCTTCGGTCACCAGCACCTGGGGCTTACCCAGGCAGCGACGACTGCCGAACTGGTTGCCTCCATGACGGGATCGGTGCCCGCTGGTGCTGGGCAGTTGCCTGCGCTTGCGCCTTACCGTTTGGATCGGTTCTGAAGTCGGGGGCTGCTTTTCAGCCCCCAGCGTCTCAGCGCTTGGCCAACTCCTCGTCCACCGCCCGCAATGACTTGCCCCGGGTCTCGCGGGTCGCGGCCACCGCGACGATCGAGATCAGCGCAGCCCCCACCAAGTACCAGGCAATCGGCGTCGAGCTGTTGTACTCCTTGAGCAAAGTCACCGCGATCAGCGGCGCCAGCGAACCCGCCAGGATCGGTGCGACCTGGTAGCACAGCGACAGCGCCGTGTAGCGGACGTGGGTCGGGAACAACTCCGCCATCAGCGCTGAGTAAGGCGCGTAGGTCATGGACTCGATGGCCAGGCCCAAGGTGATCGCGGCCATGATCAGCCACTCATTGCCGGTGTCCATCATCGGAAAGCCAACGAAGCCCCAGAACCCGGTCAGCACCGCCCCGACCAGGTACACCGGCTTGCGCCCGATGATGTCCGACAGGTACCCCATGGCCGGAATCATGAAGAAATGCAGCAGGTGCGCGCCGAACATCAGCAGCAAAATCTGCGAGGTGTCCTTGTGCACCACGAGCTTGAGGTAGGTAATGGAGAAGGTCACCACGGTGTAATAAAGAATGTTCTCGGCAAACCGCGCGCCGATGCCGATCAGCACCGCACGCCAGTGCTTGGTCAACACCTCCACCACGCCCAGTTGCGTCTGCGCCACTTTCTGTTGGCGCGCCTGCGCCTCCTTGAAGATCGGCGCATCATCCACCCGCTTGCGGATCCAATAGCCGATCAGAACCACGACCGCGGAGAACCAGAACGCCACTCGCCAGCCCCAATCGAGGAACTGCGCCTCCGAGAGGCTCGAGGACAGGATCAGCAGGATGACCGTGGCAATCAGGTTACCGGCCGGAACACCCGCCTGGGGCCAACTGGCCCAATACCCCCGACGGTTGTCCGGGCTGTGCTCGGACACCAACAGCACCGCGCCTCCCCACTCGCCCCCGAAGGCAAAGCCCTGGATCAGTCGCAGCAACACCAACAGCACCGGGGCGGCATAGCCGATCTTTTCGAAGGTGGGCAGGCAGCCCATCAGGAAGGTCGTGATGCCCACCACCACCAAGCTGATCTGCAGCAGGTGCTTGCGCCCCAGCTTGTCGCCATAGTGGCCGAACACCAATCCCCCCAAAGGCCGCGCCAGAAAGCCCACGGCATACAGTGCGAAGGCCGCGATGATGCCATCCATCGCGCTGCCGGTCTGACGGAAGAACAACTGGCCAAAGACCAGGGCCGAGGCCGTGCCATAAAGGAAGAATTCGTACCACTCCGCCACAGCGCCGGCCATGGCGGCAGCCACCACGCGTTTGATACCGGCGGGCGCATGGTCCGCCTTACGGTCAAGCGTTTTGGATGCCACAGAGGTCGTAGAGGTCATCGATGTTCCGCTCCGTTGATCGTTCGTCTTCGGCGTCCGGCCCCAATGTCCGGGGATGGATCGTCCACTTTTGTTATATCGTATTTCGTATACGATTTTACCCGAGCAAGAATGGGGCCAGCACTTCGCCCGGCTTCGGGCAAAGCGGCGCAGGGCGCGCTGCTACAGGGCTATCGGGTAAAACGGGACATGCCGCACAGGGCCGGGCGGCCCCGAGGGACTGTTACGGGAGGAAGCAATATGGCAGGCGATGCCACAGAAGGGATCAGCCTCAGCGCCGGTCGCTCAGCGATGGGGCAAGTGCTCGTAAAGGCTCTGGCAGACGCCGTCGATGTGCGCTTCGATCAGCTGTGCGGCCAGGTCGGCATCGCGGTTTCGGCACGCGGCGACGATGTCCCGGTGTTCGTGATCGGCGCGCTCCTTGCCGGCTGACAGGCTCATCTGCATGCGCAGGTAGCGCTCGACCTTGTCGTGAATCGAGCGGATCAAGCCCACCAAAAATGGCCTTTGCGCGGGCTCATAAAGACATGCATGCAGCGCCCAGTTCAGTTCGGCCCAGCGGCCAATGTCATCCTCGCCAATGAACTCGGCGCAAATCCTTTCCGCTTTCTGGAACGTCTCTTCGGTCATGTTCGGCACCGCCAGGCGGATGGCCTTGACCTCCAGCAGCACACGCACCTCGAACATCTGCGCCAGCTCAGGCTCGGAAATCTTGGTCACCAAGGCGCCACGGTTGCGGTGAAAATCCACCAGCCCTTCCGCCTCCAGGCGCTTGAGCGCTTCGCGCACCGGGATCTTGCTCACGTTGAACGCCTGGGCGATGTCGTCCTGACGCACCGGCTCGCCTTCGGCCAGATGCCCGGAAATGATCGCTTCACGCAGGTGCTCGGCGATGATTTCAGAGGTCGAGGGTGTGACACCCAGATTGGGGGCTTTGCGGGGCAGGATCGGCACGGCGGCATCCAGAGGCAATACAGTGTGGATATCTTATACGATACGCGGCACGACCGGCGCCAACCCAGTGCCTTCGCGGCGGCGCTGATCAGCACATCGCGACCGGCGCTGATGCCCAGCTCACCGCGATTCGATGCGTACGGCGTTGTTGGCGATTTCCTTGTGGATGCGGTCGTTGACGCTGCGGGTATCGACCGAGGTGACGGTGCGTTCGTTGATGGACGTCGCCGATCAGGTGTCGGTTTTCGAAATAAATGCGATTTTTCGGAAATTAATGCGACTAGGCTGATTCTCTTAGCTTCTGGCGCACTTGGAAAATGAGCAATGCGTCAGCCAATAGGCTCCGGAAAAAATCGGGAGCCAGCACCATTATCAGATAAGCGCTTTGAATGGGGATTCATGGAGCTCTTACGAAAACAGCGATTACCGCAAGCGCTAGTAATCTGCGTGGGTCAACAATCACGACCAGAGAAACCATATGCCGCCAGCTAGCGGAAATGCAAACTCGGGCACGATCGACACCGCTGTTCGCGGCATTGAGATAACCTATAATTCCCCCCATACGATAACCCTCGCCTACCAGCAGCCGGGGGACCAGCTATTTGACTATGTGGACTTTGGCGATACCGACCGAAGCGGAGATTCAATTTTCTTACTAAATTCCATGCAGTACTCCAAATTTAAAGGCTCTAGGAAAAAGTCCTGGCAGCTTCGTAACGACCTGAGCAGGTTGGCACCATTTTCAATGGCTTGTTGCTTCACTTGGCCATTCTGGAACATCAAACCACCGATACAGACTCATACCTATCAATGAAATAAACATCCAAAACATCACAGTCAGGATAGATCCACCTCCCCCAGTTAGACACTACCCATTCTTTATCGAGCCCGCCATCCACAGAAGAGCTTTCCATAGGCAAGTAGACCAGTATCAATCCAGCCTTGTAACCGGAAGTGACAATTAATCCATACGGCCTATCTTCAATCTGACTATCGAATACCATAAAATCCACAAGCTCTTCGTATGGATACTTTCCGCGCGCTCTAAATATGCTGCCGCGTGCAAAAGAGCGACTTTTGTGATCAACCAATCTCACCCTAACCTCCGGTTATTTAATTTTCAGATTATGGCCACCAGCCTTATCGGCAGGTTTTGTTTTTTTGAATTCAAAGTTCACTTCCCTAGGTGCTTGCCATTTTTAGGATCGATAACCTCAAGCGTCCGTACTGGGTGCCTAGAGCATACAAATTGCCGTCACCCGACTTATATACATCGCGCCCATTTAGTTTAGACAGCTTATTATCCTTAACTAATCCATTAGCGACCGTCACGCTAGAAGCTGCGTTCTTGATCTGAGCTACCCGCTCCCCCGGGGGGGGTAATCTAGACAAGTTCTTCTCAAACTGAGCAACAGTTTGGCCGCCTGGTAAGGAACTTTTGCACCAACGGCTTAATCTATTTCTTCAGCAAATCTTCTACCGTAAGCCTATCAATATCTCTAAAGACCACTTCTATTTCGTGCCCTTCGTCACCAGCCCAATCAAGGGCCGAATCACGCAAAACCTCAAGGTATACTTGTAGATCCTCTCTTGGCAATTCTGGCAGAGTCACATGCACAAGAACGATCTTGTGGCATGGAATCCAGCTGAGATCTCTTAAGCAATCATATAAGGCATCCCAGTTAAACCCAAAATACCCCGGCAACCAAAGCAGATAATACAGTGCCCTTATTAATTCTTCTGCAACTCCGATGGAGGGGTCAATCCGCACATAAAAAACCTCAGCCGCGTCGTATGAAGGCGGGATGTCCACAAACTTGAATGGCAACATTTTCGACAGGCCTCCGATTTTAATCTGAATGAAGGTTTTGCAGTGGTCGGCTGTGTAATACATTTCGCCGCCTTTCCCTACGACGATTCGCTGTGGCCCTGGCCCTACAATACCTGGCGTAGGATGGACGTATTCGATG
Source organism: Pseudomonas sp. CK-NBRI-02 (assembly GCF_008124495.1). NCBI lineage: Bacteria > Pseudomonadati > Pseudomonadota > Gammaproteobacteria > Pseudomonadales > Pseudomonadaceae > Pseudomonas > Pseudomonas sp. CK-NBRI-02. The sequence continues at coordinate 21,337 of NZ_VSJH01000004.1, forward strand.
TAATAACCGGCTCGTTTTTTTGGCAAATCCGATGCACGATTCTGGAATATAGAGCAGTCGTTTCGATATACAAGGCCAAGCGCAAAATCGAGAAGGCCAAGGCGCAGGTGCGGGCCAAGGTCGAGCACCCGTTCCGGGTGATCAAGCGCCAGTTCGGCTACGTGAAAGTGCGCTTCCGCGGCCTGGCCAAGAATACGGCGCAGATGGTCACGTTATTTGCCCTTTCGAACCTGTGGATGGCTCCCCGACATTTACTGGCGAATGCAGGAGAGGTGCGCCTGTAATGCGCGGAATGGTTGCTGCGAGGCACTCGCGGCAACCAAAAATCATGAAACAAACGACGGATTTGATCATGTTTTGACCAGCCGTCGTTTTTGAAATCGCTGATGGCGAAGTGACCGGGAAATTTCGGGCTACTTCAGACCATCCTTAAGTCCACCTTATTTAAACAGGAGGTTCTTGCCTCTGAAAAACCCAAACCCCAGAGTCCTCAATCGGTGCTGGATAATCTACTCTTAGGCACTCCGCCGTAACCTCACACTCAGAACAATAATCCGCAACAGCCTCTGCTTCAATAAAAGAGGACAGTTCAGAGTCACCCCCTGAAATCTCCCCACCAATATAAAATCTTACATTCAGACGATGCCCTTTCAGAGTGAATACAACTGCCCGCATATTAGCTGAAACACAACCCAAAAGCGCTCTTTGCAGAGAGAGCCTGGCAAAAACCACAGCATCGATATTCATATCACGGCCTCACCGAAACTGTTAATCCCATCTTTAGAATAGTGAATAATTCCATTGGAAGTTGGCATAGCCTTTCCTGTCACAGGATCAACATAATTGCCAATAGCCCCGCCAAAGCTCACTCTTTATTTTGATCCTAGCGCTCCTACTGGAAGATTCCCGACCTGCTGTCCAGTGCCTGCCTTTTCCGCCAGCATTCTTGGGTCAGAAGTTAATATGCTTCGTCCGGACGTATATAAATTATGCCCAGGGAAATGTTTTTCTTGAGCGCTCCATTTTATTTCTGGGACTGTAGCAGTTGCTTTTGCACCAAAAAACCTAGTAAACCACTACACCCATCAGACTCGGCCCAGGAGAAACTCTGCCGTTAAAAAGCAGAGCGGGTAGCTTTGAGTCTTGACGCGTGGCCGGCTAGTGGGTGTCTCATTTTCATCATATTGCCACTACCCCTCAATCGACCTCTTCGCCAAAATTATTGATTCTAAGAAACCAGCCAGCGGGATTTTTAGAACTGAGCCATTCAAGTCAGCAAACACCTCAAGTTCTAATTTATCCACTCCTTTATCCTGATTAATTTGAGCTACCGACTCTCCCTTATACTGAATTTCAATAGTCAACTTCTCATAGCGGCTATCGCTAAACCCAAAAATCTCAAAGTCAGGGTTGCTGTCAAGTTTCATAGCTGCACCTTTGGATCTAAGAAACCCGAGAATGAGCCATCACTATTGAACCGTAGCCCTCTACCATCTGGCGTTCTCACCTCTAGCCCACCCCGACTCAAATTTTTAAAGGTTGCGTCAGGATGTTTGAGAATTTCATTAACAATTCCTTGAGCGGTAGCATTTTGCTTTTCAATCCCACCTGAAAGCTTAGGGAATGTTCCAGTTGAGCGCTGCCCAGATGCATGTTTTGTCAGGGCTCTAGCGGCCTCTGTCAGACCTTCCTTATTAATAGGATTTGCAGCCGCTGAGACGAGGTCATCAACCGTGCGCCCACCAAAGCTTCGCAATGCGCTGGAGGTTGCTTTTGCACCTACTTTAGCATTTTTCGCGAGATTACCAGCTGCCGCCATTTGCAAGACTTGCAAAGCGAAAGCCGTACGATCTCCATACTTCAGCCGGATCAACTCCTGCTGAATGGCAGTGATCGCCTCATCATTCGACTGGGAAGTCAGGAGTACTCCAACAGCAGCCCTGACATCCTCATGCCGTAAGCGATGGCCTGGCTCACGCTCTGCTGGTCAATGTGCTTGATGTCGATCTTCAGCCCTTCCACGGCCTTGATCGCGACGTTGCCTTGGGCAATCAGCTGGGTCTGGCGCAGCGTCTCATCGGTTTGGCCCTTGCCTTTGGATGACTGCCAGGCCAGATCGCCTTTACTCTTCTCATGGCTCTCCTGGTGCAGGTCTTTCACTGCTTCGAAGGTGACGCTGCCACCACTGACAATGGCGATGTCGTTACCGCTGTCGAGTTTGGCACCTTGGTATTTCTGGTCACCGCCGCTGCGCAAGGTGATGTCGGCGCCCGCGCTGATTTCGCTGCCTCAAACTCAATCTGCACTTCGCTGCAGCACCTCCTCATAACGTCGCCTGATACTCACTACCCCCTGTGCACCATTAGCCCACCATTTCCTTTAAGAAACGAAGCCCATTCTCGTCCCGAATTGCATATACGCTTTCATACTGAAAAGAAAGAATAAATTTGCACGTTTTTTTCTCAGATAAAAAACTCAAAAAATGCTTAATTTCATTAGCGCTCGCTGCCAAAGAGTCGATTGGACAATGAAATGCACCTCTCACCCCCACATTCCAACTTAAATTCGCCCCTTCAGTTACCACCTCACTTAAACCATCACATTCACAAAATACAAAATATGTATTAGAAATTTCAAAATTCCCTGACACACCGTCACTCTCAGAACAAACATCAGCCCCAAACTCAGATAGCACCTGGGAAACTTCACCCAAAGCAATACCAGACTCTATCTCAAGACTCATAGTTACTGTCATTTCACAACCTCAATCACTTTGAACTCCCCACCCTTCATGAGGTATAACTTTTTCAAACCTTCAACCGGCTTAAGGCTCAAGGCATCTCCCACTTGATTGATAGTCAAAGGAGAGTCAGCCAAGTTAATTACTATGCTACTGGCCTGCTTTTTGACCTTATCACCTATTGTCATCAGCACAGAACCTACACTGCCAGTTCTCGGAGATGCAACATCAGCCAACTCTCCATTGATACGCAAATCCGGGTTGGCTCCTTTTTTACCAGTATTAGCCAGTTGCTCAACGTCATTGAATCGCCCCTGCTTTCCTAGACACTCTCCAAGCTCAGAAAATAGCGTTTCTCATACTCTACTGGCGACAGCTGCATAGCACTGCTGTGTCGACGTTTTGGGTTATAGAACATCTCGATGTAATCGAAACTTTAAGATGTCTCGCTCTTCCGTCACGCGCTTGAGTTCAGCACGCAGCTTGCGCAGTTCGGCTTGCTGGTCATCGTCTTGCTGACGCTGATCTTGGGGTTTGCTGTAGAGCTTGATCCAGGCGTAGAGACTGTGAACGGACATGCCCAAACGCTGGGCAACATCGGCGACAGGCTTGCCTTTCTCGGTCACTTGTTTGACCGCTTCGATCTTGAATTCTTCAGGGTAACGCTGACGACTCATGACACCTCCTATTTGGGCCTCATTATGAGGCTTGGAGGTGTCTACGAAACCAGCGGCGATTCATAAGCGTTATGAACATCGCATTGATGCATGTGGCCATCCCCTTCAAGAGCAACCGGAAAGGTGCCAGCTTCTTCACGTCGAATGACCCGATTCTGGAACCAGACTTAGCCGCTCTACTCGAGGGCAACCTGATCCAGGACGTGCTGGCTCCGTTGGGCGCAGATGGCTGGACGCTGGTCAGCGTACAGCCCGTGTGCCGCGCCGAGATCAAGATCGGCAACCACAATGCCCAAGGCTGGGCCTATGGTTTCCCGATGCCCACAGGATATCTCCTGTTCCTACAACGAGAGCGACTATGAAGCTATTTATGAGTCATATCCTGTCGCTTTTGCACCGAGTTAGTCCGGAATTTCTTCCACAAATGGCTCACGGACAGAGTTCAGGAATTTTTTGTCGACAGCGCCGATCGTAACGAAATTAATTCTGGCCTGCTCAAGGCTGACGGAATTCGCCCCCCATCGTAAGTCGGATCACGGAATTGTGCATCGTCATCTTCCCACCCACAAACAGGGCAAATCTCAAAAGTTCCTGGAGGACTCTCATCAAACGTCAAAAATTCACAACAAGGGCAAGGGTGTCTCACTGCTTAATCTCCTATTGCCGATTTCAGTAGTTAATTCCATCAGTAGGAGGAAACATCGTTCTAGGTGCACCATCTTGCTGTAACACACCAAATGTACTTGTACCTGGGTCATATCTAAGTGTGTCCCCTCGTGCATTGGTCTTTGCCGTGCTGGTGATGTTTTGCAGCGCCTGATTGACCGCGAATCGACTGATGTCGCCCACCGTATTCAAACGGTGTGGCGATCTTGCCAGTCATTCGCGATGTGGGTAGTACCGTCAACAACTATATGGATGGCCAGTACCATCGCCTAGGCGGCGCTGCATGACGTCCGCCGAGCAGGCCGAGCATGTAGTCGCTGTTGAGGAAGCCTTTGAGGCTGCCCCAATTGAATTGGGTTGACCAATCTGCAAAACACCTGAGCGCGCCTTATAGATTGGTCGAACATAATATTTTTAAAGAGCGGTGGATAAGCAAAGCGTTATCTACCCTACATCCAGGCTACTCGCTCAATTAGACAGGGACTTCCTTGAGTATCGTTCTTCTAATATTTCAGCAGACCTTAGAACACTCTCCCCCTCATCAGGAAAGAAAGCAGAGTAAACATCAGCTGCAACTTTCATCAGAAGAACGTAGTCAGGCACTGGGATACTTGAAGTTTCCACTTCACCCAAAAAGAAACTGACCTCATTGAAGTCTTCCGGGTCGTCCCAGTCCTGATCAAGTGAGTAGAAAAAACCCTCACTTACAGAGAAGCCAACTCCCCGCGAAGCGTCATAGATAAACGCAGGAAAATTAGTTCGCCCTCTCACTATAGATGCCTCTATCAGCTCATAAAGGTCCTCATAATCCAGGCCAGTTGAAGCAAATGATTCCTTGAGGCTTTCAAGCCAAGCCAAGCCAGCCATCAGTTCGTCCTCGGCGGCATAGTAATGAAGGAGTTTGTTATTTCTCCAGTTTTGCTATTACGTATCACCTGGAAGTAATAGCCGTCAACCTTAATACTAGCCTCTCTCAACGCCGGACTGGTTTTGAAGAAAGCCTCGGCCTGAACTGCCGCGCGACTAGACATATCAGCCACCTTGCTATCCGGCAGCACCTTTGGATCGTATGTCGTTTTCGTGGATGTAGGCTTATACCCACCAATCAATTCGCCCTTAGTGTTGGTTCTAGGCAACTGATAGCGGTACTCAACAAGACCTGGAAAGCGGGCGTCCGTGATTTTGTTGGAGATTTTCGCGCCGGTTATTTCAACCGACTCTAGGAAGGCATCGCTATTATGAGCCCCAGAGATCGTGCCCGCCTTGCTATTTCGCACGCCAATCTGAGTGTTGTGACTGAGAACTGACTCGCCAAAGTTCTTCGGAAGTGTGGAAGCTGCTTGACCTCCTGTCGTGGCAGTTCCTTTTGCACCCGCAACCCGCTCAGCCTTAACCGCCGCCCAGTACTCATATGCCTTGTTTACATTAGACGAAGCCCCAGGTACAGCCCCTGCTCCCGGACGGCTACCACCCGCCCCCGCCATCCCGGCAATGCCGCCAATGACGATAGCACCGAAGCCATACACTTCATCCAAGGAATTCAAAGCTTTGAAGCTTCGATCAAGCAGCTCGAACTTGATGTTCTCACACGTGGGCGTCGTGCACTGTAGCGTTCCGAGCGCGGCCAGCCCGCCTTGGATCTGGGTCATCAGGTCCTTCGCGCGTACCGGCCCCATGGTTTTCAGCGCGTCATCAAGGTTCTCCAGACTCTCCTTGTTGTAGCCGCTGCCAATCCACATGTCCCGTTCACAGCTTGGTTTACCCTTGCAACTGTGAATGTCTTCAACCAGGTCTTCCGCTCGCTCATGATTGAGGAAGTTGTATTGAGTGGCGTTCTTGGCAATCCAGGCACCGGTCTCCATCCCTTTACCATCGGGCTTCACCAACCCTGCCGCCACGAGGCCCACCAACTGCGACGACATGACCAGTAAGGCGTCCCTGTTCTTGGGACTCAACCGTGTAACGGCTTGCCTCAACTCGGTCGCCAACGCTTCGTTGGCACCAGCGGCAATGGCGCCACTGGCGAAGTCCTTGCCCGCGGCCTCGGCCACCAGCCCACCTACCAGCGCGTGCGCCGCAATCTTCTGCGCACTGCCATTTTCCAGGTGCAGATTACCCACGGCATTGAACGCAGCGGCGGCTAGCGTGTTGTACAGCGAGTCTTTTAACGCGCTACCGAAACTTCCTCCCTGCCCCAATGCTTGGCTCAAAGCCGTGCTGGTGATGTTTTGCAGCGCCTGATTGGCGGCAAATCGGCTGATGCCCTCAACCGTATTCAACGGCGCAACGACCTTGCCAGTCACCGATTGTGTTTCGGTGCCCGTCAACTTATCGAAATAACCTGCGCTCAGCCCACCCACGATGCTGGCAATGGCTATTTGCTTGAGGCTGTCGCTGCTGAAGCTATCCTGCAGTACCTTACCCAGGTCACCCTTGTTGTTGATCAGGCTGACCGCGGCAGTGCTGGACAGGCTCCCTGCCGCACCAACACCCGCCCCAAACGTTACCGTAGCCGTTCCCACTCCCGCGCTACCGAGCGCACCGGCGGCAGCCAGCCCGCCAATCGCGGCTGCCGCAATCGCAATGGCAATCTGTGTGGCCGGCCCCATGCCCGAGTTGCTGTACTTCCAACTGTCATGGATCTCCCGCACCTGCCGCCAATCCACATCCCCGCGCTTTTCCGCCTCCTTCAGCCACGCCAAATTCGGGTCGGCCTTGACCATCGCGTCGATGGCCTGGCTCACGCTCTGCTGGTCGATGTGCTTGATGTCGATCTTCAGCCCTTCCACGGCCTTGATCGCAACGTTGCCTTGGGCAATCAGCTGGGTCTGGCGCAGCGTCTCATCGGTTTGGCCCTTGCCTTTGGATGACTGCCAGGCCAGATCGCCTTTGCTCTTCTCATGGCTCTCCTGGTGCAGGTCTTTCACAGCTTCGAAGGTGACGCTGCCACCACTGACGATGGCGATGTCGTTACCGCTGTCGAGTTTGGCACCCTGGTACTTCTGGTCGCCGCCGCTGAGCAAGGTGATGTCGGCGCCCGCGCTGATCTCGCTGCCCACCGCCTTGATGTCAGTGACTTCGTCACGCTGGGTTTTGCTCTGGCCCCAGTTGCCCTTTTCCTTCATGTCGTACAGCGAGTAGTCGCTGTCGTTGGCGGCGAGCAGCTCGATCTTGTCGCCGGCCACCAGGTAGGCTTCATTGCCAGCGCCGATCTTGCTGCTGACGAGGGTGATGTTTTCGCCGGCATTGACCAGCACGTCGCCGCCCGCCTTCAGCTCGGCGGACTGCTGGCGGACCATGTCGTCCTGGCGCTGGATTTCCTTGCCGCCGCCTTTGTAGTCGCTGTTGCTGTGCGTTTCGTTCGCGGCGGCGCTGATCAGCACATCGCGACCGGCGCTGACGGCCAGGTCTCGGCCTGCCTCGACCCGGCTGGCCACGACATTGACGTCACGACCGGCGTTCACTTGCAGATCCCCGCCCACCTGCACGTCGCTGCCGTGCTGGGTGACCTCGCTGATGTTGCCGGTGACCCGACGGCTCTTGAAGTCGGCGCTATCGACTTCCTGCGCGGACACTATGCTCAGGTCACGCCCGGCCTGCAATGCCGCGTCGCCCCCGGCCTGGATCACGCTGCCGGTGCTGACCAGGTCGCGCCCGGCGATGATGCCCAGCTCACCGCGCGATTCGATGCGGGCGGCGTTGTTGGCGATTTCCTTGTGGATGCGGTCGTTGACGCTGCGGGTATCGACCGAGGTGATGGTGCGCTCGTTGATGACGTCGCCGGTCAGGGCCGAAAGATTGACGTCGCCACCGCTGATGATGCCGCCAGCGGCATTGCGGATGCTGTCCATCGCCAGCAGGTCGAGCCGCTTGCTGGCTTCGATCAGGCCAGTATTGTCGAGGTGGGTGGCGGTGGCCGAGAGGTTGCCACTGGCGCGCAAGGTACCTTGGTTGCTCAGGTCGCCACCGCTGATCAAGGCCACATCATTGCCCATGATCAACGCGCCGTTAGGGGCCAAGCGGCCATCGGCCTGGGCCAGGTAGAGCACCGGCACCAGGACCTTTTCGCCGTTGACCACCGCCTCTTCGAGCCAGACGATGTCGTGGGTCAGTGCGGCGACCTGTTCGGCGGTCAGGCCGACGCCTACCTTCAGCTGAACGCGGTCTTTGTAAGCAATGGCGTTGTCCATCAGGTACTTGAACAGGGCTTCGTCGTTGGCTATGCCGTCGATGTAACGCTGGCCGGTACGTGCCACCACGGCCTGTTGGATCAGGCGCTGTTCATAGAGGCCATCACCCAGGCGCTTCTGCGCCTTGTCCGGGTCGTAGCCGACCCGGTCGAGCAGATAGTCCGAGCCCAGGAAACGCTTGAGCTTCGTCAGCTCAGGGTTGGTTTCGATCAGGTATTTGTGGCTGTTGTCCGGGGCAGCCGTGTTGGGCACGCCCTGTACACGCGGCACGCTCAAGGTAGAACCGGACACCGCATTGGCGCTTTGCCCGGCGACGATGAGCCCGCCTGTGCCTTGTGCGCTGCCACCGGCACCGCTCTGGCCACTGAGGCGGAACAGGCCGTTTTCACCTTGAGGTAGGGTGAAGCTCGGCAGGCTGATGGGTTTGACCTGGCGCTGTACCAGGTCCGGCGGCAATTGCGAGGTGACTGCGAACTGGCCGGTAGTCGCACCGTTGGCCGTGTTGACGTTGCGCTTGCTGATGGTCTGGGAGCCGGCATTGCGACGCACCACACTGTTGTCGAACTGGTCGCTGGCATTGATGTTGACGTTGCCGGCGGCCTGAAGCACGGCGTTGGCGACTGGTGTGCCCGACACTTGTACTTCTGCCGTTGCAAGGCCATGGAAGTTATGCGCGGGGTAACCGCCGGACTCGAAGACCTGCTGACGCGTCAAGGCACCAGGGTTGTAGTCCGGCGAGGCGGGATCGTTGTAGCGGTTGTACAGGTCCTTGTTGGCCCTGAATGTCCAGTAATAGGAATCGGTGCGGGTATAGAAAGCCCCGTCCAGGTGCTTCTCGACGCCTCCCGCCGCTCCTTGATTACGGAAGGTGGCAGCCTGGATATCGATGTTGCCGCCCGACGCGATGCTGCTGTAGAGGTTATCGAACGCGCCACCGCGGAACCGGAAGTCACCACCGGCGGTGATGCTCGCCTGGGGTGAGTCATGCGTGACGACGTCCTCGTAGCGCTCCCAGGACTGGAACTTGAACTCACAGCCCTTACCGTCGCAGACGTCGTCAGCGAACATTCGGATGTTGCCGGCGACCAACTGCTGGCCGATCTGGAAATCGTCGTCACGGCGATTGTCGAAGTCCTGCACCAACAGCGTCATGGCTCCGGCGCTTTCGAAACTGCCGGAAACGTTTTGGACGCTGCTCGCCCAGCCTTGCTGGTCATTGGCGGCGATATGCAGACTGCCCAGGCTGTAGACATCGGCATAGCGGTTGTTGAAGTTCCCGACGCGCAACTGCATGTCGCCGCCGCTGAAGATCAATCCGTTTTCGTTGAGCAGGGTCGCGGCGGTCAGGTGCAGATCATCCGCACTGCCCAACGTGCCGTAGTTGTTCAGCGTGGCGGCGCTGACACGCAGGTCTTGGGTCGATGTCAACCGCCCTCTGTTTTCGACCAGGCCGGTGCTGGTAACGCTGGTGGTGCCTCCCCCGATAATGCTGCCTGCCTGGCCAAGCGTGATGGAACCGGTGCGCAACGTGAGGTTGCCCACGCTGCTCAGGCGTGCGCGGCTCCCGTAGTTACCCGTCAAGGTGAGGTCGAGGCTGCCATCGCTGGCAATCAGCCCACTGTTGCTCCAGTTGCCGCCGCTGCCGGTCAAGCGCTGCACTGCGAGCAACTGACCATTGGCGCCCTGATTGAGTTGGCCAATCGTCAGGTTGAGATTACGCGCCTGGATGATGGCGTTGTTGGTCCAGGCGGAAGCTTGATAACTGAGGTCGCCATTGGTCGTGAAGCTGCCCCCGGCCAGGCCGGCCTGGGCCAGGTTGATGCCGAAATTGCCGGTGCCGACATGCAGCACGGTACCCGCAGTGTTCTGCAAAGTGCCTGCGCGAAGGTCGAGGTTTTGGGCCGCCGTCTCGATTCGACCGAGTCGGTTGTTCAACAGACCGGATGCAGCTAAAAGCGTGGTACCTGTCTGGCCCAGCGCGCGAATGGCGCCGGAGGTATTGTCGATACTGGCAGCTGACAACGTCACCGGGCCACTGCTTTCGATCAAACCGTACTGGTTGCTCAAGGCGCCTTGCAGGCTGAAGTCGATACTCGCGGCACCGACCTTGCCGCCCAGGCCGGCACTGCTGCCCTGGTTCAACAGTTGATCGGCGCGAACGTGCAGCAGCTCGCTGGCATACAGCCCACCACCACGGTTATCGAGTTCGCCGGTAACGATGCGGCTTTCACCGTCGATCGCCGAGAGGTGGCCTTTTCGGTTATCGATGGCCGTCGTCGCTTGCACATCGAGCGATTGCGCCTGGGTCGTGCCTGCGTTGTTGCCGAACCAGTCGGTGACCAGTTTCAGCCAGCCCGCACTGCTGAGAACACCGCCGCTGCCGTTGTCCAACCGGGTACTTTGCAAATCCAGATTGCCGGCCTGGCTGGTGATGTGCCCGCCCTGGTTGTTGGCCACCTCCTGAATGCGCAAGGTCGTGTCGAGCTGCCCTCGCAGGGTGCCGTCGACGTTGTCCAGGTCAGAAGCCGCGATCTCCAGCGTTCCCGCCTTGCTGTAGATCAGGCCGCCCTGGCGGTTGACCAGGGCCTCGGTCAGCGTCAGGTCTAGTGCATCCTGACTGGCGACAGTGCCAGTTGCACTGTTGTCGAAGCGCCCGGCGAGGATGTGAAGCAGCCCTTGGCTGACCAGTTGCCCACCACGGTTGTCGACGGACCTGGCAGTCAGATCCAGCGGTCCGGCGCTGGCCAATGTGCTGCCCGCCCCGATGTTTAGCAGCGCACCGAGCAAGCCGAGGCGCAAATCACCATCACTGACCAGGCGGCCACCGCTGTTGTCGAGGCTGGCGGTGTCGAGCTTGACCCCGTTCGCGGTGATCTGCCCGCCGCGGTTATCCCAGGCCTTGCCACTGCCGACCAGGGTGCCGTGGGCGCTGAGCAGCCCGCCACTGCGGTTGTCAAGATTACCGGCCAGCTTCAGGCCAAGATTGCCCTGAGTTGAGAGGATGCCACTGGTGTTATTCAGGCTTGCGGCGTCGAGCGTGATATCGCCCCGGCTGACCAGCGCACCCTTGCCATGGTTGTCCAGCGCACCGCTCAACGTCAGGCCAAGTGCACCCTCGCGGCTGGAAAGCGTGCCGCCTGCGCTGTTGTCCAGGCTGACGCCTTCGACGGTCAGCCCCCGCCAGCCAGACATCAAGCCTTGGTTGGCATTGCGCAAAGTGGCCGCCTGCAGGCCGAGCGGGCCCGCGCTGATGATCCGCCCTTGATCGCCGTTGTCGAGCGTGCCGCGGGCGACGAGGTCAAAGCTTTGCTTGCTGGAAACCTCGCCACCCCGGTTGTCGAAGTTACCCAGCCCTTTGATCTGCAGCAGGCCGCCTGCGCTGAGCAAGCTGGCGCGATTGTCGAAATCGCCCGGCTGAGCGCCCGTCCCCAGTTCGATCAGGACGTTGCCTTCACCAATCAGTCGCGCCTGTTGCTGAACCAGGCGGGCAACCGTCAACTGCAGGTTCTGCTTGGCAGAGACCTCACCACCGCCGAGGGATTCGAACTGCCCGGCCCGAAGCGTGAGTGCGCCCTGACTGGTGATCAGACCGCCTGATGTGCCACTGGCGTTGCTGCCATTGAGGATATTGTCGGTGGTCAGGTCGAGCCCCTGGCTGGCGCTGATCACACCGTCGCGGTTGTCGAGATCGCCCGTGGTGCCCGTCAGTCGCCCTTGGGCGATCAGGCGTCCATCGCGGTTGTCGGTCGCGCCGAGGGCAAGGGTTAGGTTGCCGTCGCTGGCAAGGCTGCCACCCTGACTGTTGTTCAACGCGCCAAGGTCAAGCTGCACGTCACCCAGGCTGCTGATCACGCCGAGGGCACTGTTGTTCAGGTGTGTGCCAGAGATGCTGACGCCGGCATCGCCGACCATCAGGCCACCGCGATTGTCCAGGCTGGGGCTCTGCACCTCGAGCGTGCCCTTGGCCGAAAGCAGGCCGTCGGCCTGGTTATCGAGCGTCTGTTTCACGCGCGCCTGAAGGGTGCCGTTACTGACGAGGTTGCCCTTGCCACTGTTGTCCAGCCGCTCAAGTTCGAACATCAGCGACTGCTCGGCCGAGAACAAACCAAGCTGATTGATCACCTCGCCGCCCGCTACATTCACGCGATTGGCGATGGCCTTGCCCTCGCGGTTATCCAGCCGCGTGGCGCTGATACCGAGCTGAGCGTCTGCGACAAGGCGGCCCTTGCGGTTATCGAGCGTTCTGGCTGTTAGCTGGGCATCGGCCCCTTTGAGCGTGCCGCCCTGGTTGTCCAGGGTGCCTGCCTTCACCTGCAGGTTGCGGCTGGCCACCACACTGGCGCTGTTGCGCAGATCCTGCGCCGTCAGCGTTACATCGCCCTGGGTGTTGCGACTGTTGTCTGCATTGACCCCAGCCTCGACGATACCGCTGTTAATGAGCTGCGCGCCGCTGAGCTGGACATGCCGCCCGGCTGCCACGCTCTGGTTGTTGCTCAATTGGCCGCGAGCGCTCAGCTCAGCGGTACCAGCGGCATACACAGGGCCATCGACGATGACCTGCTGAGCCTTGGCGCGCAGATCGCCTGCGCCGCTGACCTGAGCCATGCGCAATTGCCCATTGGCGTCCAGCTGGATATCGCCACCGCTGGCGATCAGCTTGCCATCAAGCTTTACACCCACTCCAGCTTCTGTACCCACCAGCTTGATCGACCCGGCGTACATGCCGCCCAACGCCGAAGAGTCGATGGCCAGCTCTGGTTTGGCGGTGCCGTTGTCAGTGCGAGCAGTGGCAGCCAGTGTGCGGGCGTCGACATCGTTGCGCCCGGCGACGATGGTCAGCTCGCGGGCCTGGATCTGGGCGTTGATCTTCGCGCTGCGGGTGATGATCTCGAAGCTATCGACGTTGGTGGCGTTGAGCCCAGCCCCTTCGATGATTACTTGGCCTTGGTCGACCTGGTGGCGGGTCAACTGGCCATTCTCGATCACCGGTCGCCCCGTGCTCAGCGTGGCCCGGGGCGTGTTGATGAAGCCGCAACCGTCACAGGTGATGCCGTGGGGGTTGGCGACGATGACGTGTGCCCGTTGCCCTGCAACTTCGGTGTAGCCGCGCAACTGGCTGGGGTTGGTACCGTTGACTTCGTTGAGGATGGTAGTAGCGGCGCTGCCCTTCAGATTGGGATTGCCGAGGACGATGCCACCCAACTGGGTCGCCTGGGTCCGCCCGGTGGCATTGTTGAGGATGACGCCCTGCTTACCGACGTTGTAATCACTGAAGCGGTTGTGCGAGAGCCCGCTGCCGTTGGGCGCGGCGATGTTGACGATCGGTACGCCGTTGCCCGCCCGATCAAGGCTCGTCCCCGGCGCACTGACCACGATACCTTCACCCGCCTGGGCCCATAACGGCTGCCAGAAGATGGCATTGGCCAATATGAAGGCCAAGCCACGCTTGGGCAATCCGCAAAAGCGCTCACGGGGTTGAATGCTGGCCGAGCGTTGGCGGGCCAGGAAGGCGAATAGGCGAACGTCCATGTGTGCTCTCGTGAATCAGGTGTCAGATGAAAAGGTCCAGGCGCAAATAGACCGGGTGTTCCTTGTCGGGCAGCGCATCGGGCCGCTCCAGGCTGCGGGCGAAGGTCACGCTCGCCGCGAGGTGCTCACCCCGGGCGAACAACTCCAGCGAGTGGCTGCTGGCACGCCCATGGAAGTCGCCGTTGTAGCGGTCATTGCGGATCACACCCAAGTCGTAACCCAGGCCCATGCCGTACTCGGCGACGATCGGCCGCAAGGAGGGCCAGGTGACCGGTCGACTCCAGCGCAGATCGTTGCGCCAGTAACCACCGCTGTCGCCGGACAGCGACTGGTCCTTGAACCCCCGAATCGAAGCCAAGCCCCCTAAACTGATACGTTGCGAGCTGAACAGCACATCCTCGCTGCGCTGGCCGTTGGCCAGGCTACTGAAGCTCAGGCGCTCGCCAAGGAGCTCGAAGCCTTGGATGAAGCTGAGGGTCGCGCTGTATTTGCGATAACGCGCCACCGGTTCGCCGGGCCGCGGATGACCATTGTCCTGGGCATCGAAAGCACCGATGCCCTGCTGAATACCGAGATCGAGGTTGACGAAAGCCCTACCCAGGCGACGGCCATGGTTGATGCCGAACTGCGCCTCGCTGAGGCGATTGCTGCTAGCGTCCAGACGCGTATCTTCGATGTAGTTGTTGGTACGCAGGTGGACGATCCCGACGTTCAAAGCCGTCTTGCTGACTGCGTCACGGTGCACAACGCGCTCAGCGCGCAGTTGGTGGTTCTGGTTGTCACCGGTCTGCTTGAAGGCAAAGTTGTTGGCCCGTGCTGTCGAGCGATATTCGTTTTCGCTGTAGCTGTAGCTGAAGTTCCACCACCCCCACGGCAGGTTGTAGTACAGCACGCGGTTGTTCGAACCTTGCGTGTGATCGCTGACCACATCATGGCCCCCACGCAACACCAATTGGTCAGCCAGCCCCAACGGGCGGTCCCATTCAAACCCCACATTGACTTGCTGCTCGCCCGTGCTGCGCTGGCCTTCATTGTTGCGCGACAGCGAGGCACGCCAAGGCTTTTGCGGTGCATTGCGTACCAACACACGGCTACCACCGACCGCCTCGCCTGGGGAGAGCTCCATCTGCGCCTGGTTCGACGGCAAACGATTGAGCTGGTCGACCATCTGCTCGATCTCACGCAGATTGAGCAACTGGCCCGCCGAACCGGGAAAGGCCATGGCCAGTTCACGTTCGGACAGACCACTGCTGTCGTCGGTGCGAAAACTTTCCAGACGCCCTTCCACGACCATCACCTGCAAATGGCCTGACGAAAGATCCTGTTGCGGCAAGTACGCACGACTGGTGACCAAGCCGCGCGCCAAGTACAGGTCGGTGATGGCCTTGAGCAAAGCGTTGAGCTGGGATACGCCCAGGCATTGGCCGATGAAAGGCTTGAGCAGTGCCTGACGGTCACTGGCCGACAGGCTGTCGGCGCCTTTGAGTTCGATGGTGCTGATGTCGAAGCAGCGCACGTCTTCCGGACGCTGGGAGGGTGCGGGCTGGGCAGCCTTACCCGGCAAAGAACGCAGCTCCTCGAGTCGGCGCTGTTGTTCTTCGAGGAGGCGGTTCTGCCGTTCACGGATCAAATCCTGGTCGCCCGGCGAAGCCCACACGGAGCTGACGACACTGCCAAACACGACGCACAAGACAAACCCTTGCGCGGTAAGCTGACCGCACTTCATTGACGCTTCCCTGAGTCATAGAAAATCGGGGAGCGATGTTATTTAGGTGTCACATTAGCGTCAATTTAACACCGCCCTTTTGGCGGTAAGACGGTTCTGAAATTCGGATAAACGACTACAACGCACCAAGAGCTGGTGGGAATAAATACGGCGCTGCATCCTCCCAGCTACGAAGCAGAGCAATGCCAAGCATTCGACCGAGAATGCAAAAAGCCCCTGAAACTTTCGTTTCAGGGGCTTTTCATGTATGGCGGAGAGATAGGGATTTGAACCCTAGGTACCCGCGAAGGTACAACGGATTTCGAATCCGTTTTTGGCCTCATATTTTTCTGAGCTGATTTTATAAAAACTAGAAAAATCAGCCAGTTCAACAAAGCCTAACGCAACACGACTCCACACCATTCGGGGGATCTATTCCCCCAAAATTCCCCCAAAATTTTTGATAGCATTTCGGTACTGCTAGGAGGTTAGGCAATTGTCCCGCCAGCTAATCCTCCTGACGTTGGACCCTCGACAGACTGCTTGTGCTCTAGAGAAAGGCAATGGAAATCAAGAATAACCCTGTAGGTCGTCTGCATAACATTCTCCGAGAAGCCAATGCTCACAAGGAGACCTCAATCACACAAGATGTTTGGATGGCGGTCCTCGACGCCCCGCATGGGGACATGGGCAGCCTGCTCCGTCTCATAGCAGAGGTGATCCACCTTCAGGAGCAAGCCAAACAGGCATTGAAAGAGTGGGTTGAAGGTGATCAGACTATCTACTTAGCTCCATTCCATAAGTTGGACCAAGTCTTCGCGAAGATTGATCTAAGTTCCAGATGGTCCCATTCAAAGCAGTATCTTGACGAGACGACGCTGAGTGCTTTGGCATTTGGGAGCCACCTGCTTGAGTCAAAATATGGAACATATCAGCTAACAGCAGAGCAGACCATCGAGTTTATCGAAAAGCTCGAACAGTTGATGCGCGACTGCATGAACTCAAATCTGCCAGAACCTTTGCAGAAACTATTCCATACAAATTTAGATTCTCTCCGCCAGGCGCTGATTCGCTACAAAATTTCAGGCATCGAGGGCTTGGAAGCTGAGGTTGACAGGGTAATAGGCGCAATGTCTCGTTATAGTGCAGATATACGAGACCAAACAGACGAAACATCTAAGGGCTTTATGAAGTCCGTATTCGAAATCATTGCGAACCTGAATGAGTCAATACAACTAGCGGAGACAGCAGTGAAACTCACCGGACCATCTTTTATAGCACTACTGCCTTTACTCCAATGACCTTGCCATCCAGTCAAAAAATAGCACAGAACCACTAGGCACTGAATTTGGCAAAAAAATACTGCTAGGCCGCCGGAGGCGTGCGACCTAGGCATCAGAACCTATCACCTATTAGCTTGCGGCGTCGATGGAGAAAATCGCATCATGGACCAAACAGAAAATCCTATTGAAGAGCTTTATAATTTACTTGAAGTATTGCTCAAGCATAACGTCGCGGACAGCTCCCTGAATGCATGGGCTTCAGCTTTGAAGTTCAATTCATCAAACACGGATGAAGCGGTTAGTGCATTAAAAGAAGTTCTTTTACTTATTGAACGCTGTGAATCCGCCGCGCAGCACATTCCTGGTGACAAAGAATTGTTTCTCACCCCTTTAAGGCGCGTACAACAGATGCTGAAAAAACAGAATCTGACAACTGCGTGGCAAAATAGCATCAATTATCTTGATGGCGCAACGATGACCGGGCTTAAATATGGCGTGTACGCAATCAATCAATTTTATCCAGGCGCTCAACCGGAAAAGTCTTCCAGCATTAGAGATTATGTAAGAAAAATCGACGATCTGCTTGAAGAATTTCTAAAATCCGATCTTCCCGATGAAGTGAAAAATCTTTTCGCCAAGCACCTACATGCCCTTAGCTCAGCGATGACAAGCATCCGAATCAATGGCGTGGATAATCTTGAAGATACCCTAGATACTATTTATGGCTCGCTATATCGGCGTTCAGAGGCAATCCACGAAGCCTCCCCAGGAAACGAAGGGATAATTAGAAAATTTATGGATATGCTTGGGAATGCGAACGAACTAGCATCGGGTTGGCAAAATGCGAGCGCCTTGCTTACCTACAGCAGTCCGATGTTGCTGCCACTTATCAAAACAGTAGCCTGACATCAGGCCAGTCAGCCGGGTGGCGTTAACGCATCATACTCCGCTTCGCACTGCTGGCCAGCTATTCGGTAATGCTCAGAGAAGACTCCTAAGGCACACGGCCGAGATGCTTCCCCGAATCACCACGGGTGGGATGATACGACCGAAGCCGACTATCCTGGTTGCATTACGCTCGGCTGGGCCAAAAACAATCCAACGGATACTGAGATAAGTCAATTATGTCGCTGCTTGTAGCAGGTTGCCCACGGTGCAAATCAGAAAAGATTACCTTTGATGTGCTAGCAGAAAATCGCATAGGGTTTGCATATAACTGGCAGCATATATATGAATGTTTCTGCGTATGCCGATCCTGTTCTAAATCCAGCATTTTCATACTGGAGCAAAGCGAGGCAAGCACAACCGACTGGTTATCCAACAATAAGTTATCCACCTGTAAAGTAGACCTAAATAAAATCTTCCGAGTGAAGGGATACGTGTCCTTAAAAGATCAGTCTGCATTCACTCCGCCCGAATACTTACCCTCGCATATTGAAGAGGCCTTCAAAGAAGGCGCGGCATGCTTAGCGATAGGCTGCAACAACGCTGCCGGCGCCATGTTCAGGCTGTGCCTAGATTTCGCGACTAAAAGACTACTTCCTCCTGATAGCGAAGCTCCAAACAGCAAAATTCGCAGAAGTCTTGGGCTACGAATCGAGTGGCTTCTGGAAAACGGCAAACTGGACCGAAATCTAGCGGACCTATCCTCGTGCATAAAAGATGACGGTAACGACGGCGCTCATGATGGAACGCTCAGTCAGATTGATGCAGAGGATATAAAGGACTTCGCCTTTATCCTGCTTGAACGTCTATTCACTGAGCCTCAGCGCTTGGAAAACGCCAGAAAACGCAGAGATCTTCGACATCAGCAACAGCGATAACCGAGTAGGTGAATGCAGGAGTTCTCAACGACATGCGGAAATAGCCGCCTCAAGTTGCTTTCCATATCCGATCCCCTGGAGACGCTCAGCCAGTAGCGAAAGCATCTTCACCTCCAGAGTGTCGGTCTTGCACAGGCCTGGAGCGCTGCGTGCCGGTGGTGGGACATTTTGGCATGGACCACCGGTCTGGCCGGACTGGCTGCTTTTTGGGTAGGGATGATCGCTTTTGCGAATGCTGCCTGGTCCTACCTAGGGCAAGCTTCAATCCTGATCGCCCCGGTTCTGCCTTAAAAGGTTCTAGTTCGTCTGGCCGTGGGCAATGTCCGGAACCAGGGACCTGATCTGATCAAGCCGATTCAGTGATGGGTGTCGCCGGCTCCGCCCCGGGACTTCAGCTGAAACTCGGTGACAGCCTGATATAGCGAATCCGCCAGCAGCTTCAAGCGCGCCACTTCTGCCTCCGGCGCGCCCATATCCTTGGCTTCGTGGTACTTCCTGGTGGCATCGATGGCCTGCTGGATCAGCTGATCGCCAGCCTCAGCCAGGCCTTGAATGGTCCTTTTCACCGCCCTGCTCCGGTTTTCTGATCAGGGCATCATACTCCGCCTCGCACTGCTGGCCAGCTATTCGGGCTCGGTCATACGCTTTCGCCAGCTCTCCCGCTCGAGCATCAGCCCGTGTGAGCAGGTCGGAGAGCACCATGGCGGCGCGGGTGGCTGCCTGGCCTCGGGCGATAGCGGCGGGATCCGGGCCGGGGCAACGGACGGTGGCAGCGAGCTTGCCGGCTTCGTTGCGCAGCCGCTGGCCAGCAGCATCGGCGCCAGCAGCACCAGCATCAGCCAATTGGTGTTCTTCTCTTGCATGGGCTCTTGCCTCCTCCTGCGCCTGGGCGCGTCGTTGTTCTTCCTGACGAGCGCTACGCTCGCCCAAGACCTCGGCCAGGCGGTCGCCGCTGTCGCGCTGAGCCGACGCAGCGGCAGCCTCAGCGCGCTCGACAGACCGGCCGTGCTGGTAGGTGCCCCAGTAGGACGCCACCAACAGCAGGAGCGCCAGCGCACGGATACCCCAGCCGTTCACGCCAAGGCCCTCCGCACGCCCTCGTCGATCACCTCAGCCTTGTATGGGTTGCCGCCGTTCTCATGGATGATGATGCTCTCCACGAACACCCGCAGCGTGGAAGGATCCTTGATGTTGATCGGGTCCGTGGTGCGCACGCCCAAGCGCTTCGCCACAGCCAGGGCGTAGGCCTTGGTGTCGTTCTCGTTCGACGGCGCCCAGCGGTTGATGGTCTCCAGCACCGTGTCGATGCCCTTCCCGCCCACACCGGGCATGCCGTCCTTGCCGCGGTAGGCAATGAGCAGCTTGCCCAAGGCACGGATTCCGTTCTCTGGCGAGTCGAAGCGGGCAAAGCGCGGCTTGCTGGCCCCGAGCTCCAAGCCCAGCTGCCCCACCCAATCGTTGCGTGGGTTGAAATCGATGTTCCCAGGATTGTTGTTGCGGACGCCGCGTGCAGTCATAGGTTTTCTCCGGGCAAAAAAATACCGCCATCAGGCGGTTGTCTTCGTTGGCAGACTGTCGTTCAGTTGATCAGGCCGGCGGCGCGGGCCAGGTGATCTCGTTGGGGTAGCCTGGCTGATCTGGCAGGCGGTTCAGTGCAACGCGGTAGCGCTTCCAGGCCGTGAGCTCTGCACCCTCTTCTGCCGTAGCCTCGCCCAGGTCCATGGCATCCTGCAGGGGTGCGATTGCGTCGTCTGCAATCTTGCGCAGGCGCGCGGTTTCAGCCTGGACAGAGGCCAGTAGCTCAGCGGCAGCCGCGGCCTGCTTCATCTCGGCAGTGATGACCTGCGACCAGTCGATCACGCCCACCGTCGGCACAAGCGGATCTACCCACTTCAATCCAGGCAGAGGCACCCGGCCGTCGGCTGGCTCGCGAATGTCGATAGGGAAGCGCGCATTCTCAGGCGCGTCAGCGGCATGTGGCAGCATTAAGGTAACGACCAACTCACCATTTACACGCTCCACTGGAGCAACGATAAATGAGCTGCTAGCCGCCTCGACTGGCAAGGTGGAGCCGTCAGCCAGGCGCGAAAAGTCCAGCGAAACGCCATTGATTTCGAGCTGATCGCCGGCCTTGGCAACGGCAAGGGGCATATCAGAGCGAACCGGGGAAAGTTTGATGATCATCAGTACCACCTCCCGATGGCTTTTGCAGAAATATAAGTGGAGGTCCCGGCTGCCCGCGGAGCCATGTCGAATCCCCGCAAAGTTACGGTCGAACCGCTTGGTGCGCCCGCAATGGAAGCCCAGTTTGCTGCCGACCCCCACCGAAACGCACCTGGAACAACTACCGGGGCACCTACGAATGATGCTGGGAACGACCATGTCCGTGTCCCCTGGTAGATGCCGCCTGTGTAAGCACTGTCAATTGCCTGGTCGGTTACGTTAATGCTCATCCAGCATTCCATGGTCCCGTCGGCATACTTCGTGTACTCACCATTGGCATTGCTACCGCGCTCAATGATGGCTCCCGTTGGTACGCCACCGCTTTGGCCTACGAGGCCTAGAATGTCAGCCACTGCCGCCGACTTGAGCCCCAGGCCAGTGCGTGCCGCCGCCTGCGTGGTGCCGCCCGTCCCCCCCTTCGCTACTGGCACCACGTTCTCGGTCGATACCGAACCAAGCCCTGCGAGCGTCGATCCCCACTGCTGGAGAATCGAACTGATGGCGTCCCGGAGGCTCTTGTCGTACCCCTGGATCGGCGTGATCGCATAGCTTCCGCCGCTAACCGTTGCGCCTTTGTAGGCGGGAAGAATGCTCAGCACCGTGGCGCTGGCAATGTTGGTCACTTCGTACCAATTGCCGTCAGGGCCAAGGAAAGCATCGCCCACTCGGCCATTGGCGGAAAAGTTGGTACCAGTTCCGGTCACCGTAGTTTGGCCAGCCGTGATCGCGACCGTGCCTGATCTGTACCAGGGCATGGATTGCTCCAATATTCAATTAAAAGGAAATGGAAGATTGTCAGTTCTGATGACCAACGCTTCCGGATACTTATCAGTCGGTATGCCGTAGTAGCTGTTGTAGGTGACGGGGGCGCCCCAATACATGGTTGTTCTCGCAGCATCACATGCCATGAAGTAGATGCCGCCCGACGCACCATATGCCCCGTCCATGTGAGCCTGCTGGTTCGTAACCGCTGGGAAAGGCGTACCTGGTGCGGACATTCCATCCATTCGCCCCTGGCCGAACGACCGAGAGAATGTCGTGGCTGCAGCGAATTCACCTGAGCCGACCGAGATAAACATCCGAGCCACGCAGTAGTACGGGCCAGAATTTATGAAGCGCGTGGCAAGCCTGGTCGCCCCCACAAACGGAACGCCGTAGGTTGCCACCCCATTGATCACGGTAGGTGCAGGTGGCGGCGGCGCTGAAATTGTGGCCACGACGTTGAGTGGGTACTGCAACGAGTTGAAGGTCAGTGTGCCCGCCTCGCCGTAGCACTTCAGGCCTGCACCATTCAACGTGTCCCGCATCGTGTCGAAGTAGTAAAACTTCGTCGAAGGGCTCGCGCCGATATAGTAGAAGGTCGTGGTGTCGCCCGAGCGAGAAGACCCGCAGGAAATCCCCGAGCCAACGATGAAGACAATCGGTGCAACTGCGCCGGTGACGCTGAAACCATGGATGGCATCGGTTATCGATGACTCAGCGTAACTGCTGCCCTCGTTGGGCGGCAGGTTCGCAGACTTGTAATCCAGGCGCGGCCAGTTGAGCAGCAGCGTCATGTACCCGCTTTTCAGCAGACCGTAGGTGATCTTTTCCGTGTCGAATAGGAGAGTGCCGTCATCCTTGTAGACCTTCAAACCCGCTGACATTTAGTGGTATCCGTAGTGAATTCGGCAGTTCAACGAGTAGAACCCCCACCCGCCGGCGTAGGAGTACTGCCAGGCTAAGGTCGCGCTGGTGGCCCCCACGGTGAGGGTCACCCCTGGGCGCTTTCCCAGATACTTGTTCTGCGCCGACAGCTCGGTGATGGCGTAGAAGAGCTCCTTTCCAGCAGGAGGTAACGGAATCGAGAGAGAACCATTGGACGCTCCTGTATCCACGTACCCCATCATCTGGCTGATCGAGCTCGTCATGTCGAGGAGCACCAAGCCGCTAGGGTCATAGATCTTCAGGCCAGTGCTCATACGTTCACTCCGAGGTCAATCGCCAGGTTGCCATTGGCATGGAATATCCGAAGGCGCTGGTTATTCAGGAGCAAACGCCCCTGCCCTGCGACTGTTCCGTTAATTTCAAAGGTGCCAGACTTGTTAAGAATCCAGCCCTGCTGGCCCGCCACATAGTTGGTTGAGCTGATGTAGCTGCCGATCTTGGCGTTGGTGATCGTGCCGTCGGCGATGAATGCCTCGTTCATGAACACCTGTCCTCCCTGCACGGCAAACGGCGACGAGAGCGTGCCGTTGATACCGTTGACCACAGCGAATCGGTCAACCGACACCAAAAACTGACTCTGAAGGCCGGCCGGGCCGTTTTCGATTCCAAGGCCAATGCCAGCAGCCACATACTGGCCTTGGGCGTTGAGCTGCATTTTGACCGCCCACATAGTCCGGGCCTTGCCATCGAGGTCTGCCTGGGCCTGACTGACGGTCTGAACTGCGGCATTCGTCTGACCGATTGAGGCTTCAAGCGTCTCGGTCTTCTTGACGATTGCTTCCTCTCTCGTCGCCGTTGCTTTGACCTCGGCAGCAAACGCAGCGGTCGAACTCCATTGATTGAGGGCGGCTGCAAGGTCCCCCTCGACGCTGTCATCGCGATACGAAGCCCTGAGCACCTGCTGGCTTTCGGCGGCGACAGTCACCTTGCCGTCGACCTCGGCAATTTTGGTCGTGTTGGTGCTGACCTGCTGGGCGAGACCATTGGCAGTGGCGACCGACTGGCCGACATCGATCCAGTATGTGACGTTTGGTGGTGCGTTCGCGCCGGATGCGTTGGCCGGCACAGCGGTCTTGGCTTGGTAGATCCGGCCATCCTCGATGACCATCTGATCCTTCGTGTAGGCCAGGTCCTTGTCGTAAGCCTTCAAACCGTCCAGCGCATCGATTTGCTCCTGCAGGCCGTCGACTTTCTCCTTGAGCGCTTCGCCCAGCATCGACTCATCGATCTGGCCGCTGATCATCTCCAGGATCGGGCCGGCGTCGGTCTCCGACACGCCGAGCACACCACCACCCACCGGATACCAAGGCCCGATGTTGCCGATACGGTCAACCAGGCGCGCCCAATAGAAGAACCGCGCGCCAGCCGCCAGGCCCTGCATTACGTACTCGCTCTGCGGATACGCCACGTCGGCCAGTTTCGTGGCCAGCTCCAAGTCATTGGCCTGGCCATACCAGACCTCGGTGCGCTGGGTATCCTCCGCATCAGCGGGGAAGCCCCACTTGAGCGCAATCCCAAAGACAATCGAGGTGGCCGTCAGGAAGGTGACCGCCGGTGGCAGGCCTTCCTTGCCCTTGAGCTCCGTCAGCATCGAGTCGCGCCACATCGACGTGATGTCAAAGGCGCTGACCGCCCGCACGCGAGCCAGGTAGGCGCCAGCGTAGATGCCGACCACGTCGACAGACGTCGTGCCCACCCGCTGCAGGCGCACCCAGTTGCCGTCGTCCTTGCGCCACTCCACGTCATAGGCCACGGCGCCCTGCACCGCTGGCCAGTCGATGGTCATGGTGCTGACCGCGATACCTTGGGACACGACCGAGGCCGAGGACAGGGTCACGCTCGCCGGCGGCGGCACAACGGTGATCGGAATGACGCTGATCGGGCGCTCCTGCAACTTGGCGCCTGTGTCGATCGCTGCGAACTTGCTTGGGTTGAACTCCAGGGCAGTGATTTCGTACTCACCCTCGGCCGTACGCGATGTCTTCAGCACGCGGAACAGCTGCACGGCCAGGTCGCTCGCATCGATAGCCCACTGCAGTTCAGGCTCCGGCGGCACGCTGTAGGCGGTGGTCACCGTCACGGCACGACCGTTCACCGATTGCACCGTCCGGCCCTGGGCGCTGCCGTTGGGCAGGTTGATGATCAGCCGATCGCCGGGTTTGACCTGGGTGTCACGGTCCAGTGTCACGACGCGGCCTGCTGCCGCCGAAATCCGGCCACCATTTGGGCGACCCGATAGCAGCTCGTCGGCTACAGGGATGACGTGACCAGGCAGCGGAATGCGCCCTTCCATGCCAGTGCGGAAGGTGACAGTACGGTCTTGGTTGTTGCTCAGCAGCGCCCACTTGCCGCGGCGCTGGGCTTCGCTGGCCCTGGTGCACCCGATGGCCGAAATCTCGATCGGGCGATCCTGGTACCGGCGCTGCAGCGCAACGTCGGTCACCGGGATGACGTCGGTGTCGTAGTTGTTGGCCGGGTTGTCGTAGCTCACCAGGGCTCGGCTGTAGTGGGTGCTGCGCTCTGCCCCGCCGTAGGTGAACTCACCATTGATGACGTTGGCCCGGGTGAACACGTAGTCGAAGTCCTGGGCGCGCGGCATATCGGCCTGCATGAACAGCGAGCCATGGGCCCAGTACACCATGCCCCGGTAGATCGCCGACAGGTCACGCAGCAGCGTCCAGGCCTCGGCCTTGCCTTGCAGGTTCATGTCGCACAGGAAGCGCGGCTCTTGGCCCCCGACCCCGTCCGGCACCAGCTGGTCGCAGTACTGCGCGATGCGGTACATCTCCCACTTGTCGACCATCCACGACTTAATGCGCTTGCCCAGGCCGAACCGGTCCTCGACGCACAGCCCGTAGGTGACGAACGCCGGGTTGTTGGTCCAAGCCTGCTTGAATGTGCCGTCCCACGTCCCGGTGTAGTTGCGGGTGATCGGGTCGTAGTTGGTCGGCACCGGCCAGCGCCGGGCCTTGCACTTGACCGTCACCGACGGGATGTTCTGGAACTGCTCGGCGTCGAACTGGATGTACAGCAGTGCGGTGTTCGGGTACCGCAGCTTCTCATCGATGATCTCGGTGTATGCCGCAATGGTCATAGTGTCGGCGATGGTGCCGGAGTTGGCGTTCGGGGTGATCCGGCGAACGCGCATCACCCAGCCAGAGGTCGCATCGGGCAGATCCACGCGCACAGAGCGCTGGTAGCCGTTGGTGGTCTTGCCGCTCACCGCGCCGCGATGGGCCTGGACGAAGGCGCCGCCATCGGTGGCGATGTCGATGGCGTACTCGATGGTGTAGCCATTGGTGTTGCCCTTGCTGTCCTGCTTGACCAGACGCGGCCAGGAGAACCGCAGGCGCACAGCAGACAGCTGGGTATTGCTCAGCGTGCGGGTCCATGGGGTGTCGCTGCGCAGCTCGACGTTAACCGAGGTTTCGCTCTCGACCGCCGGGATGCCCTGGACGTAGGACTGCTCGACCGTGCCCCGCCGCCACTCCCACTTTACGCCGGGGAAGTTCATGTTGCCGCTGGCATCCTGGATTGGCGTGTTGTCCAGGTAGATATCCTTCGCCGTCGGCGTGCCCTCGAACTCGCCTTCACCCACGGCCAGTAGGATCTTGGCGATGTTGGTGGAGCGCAGGCTGTCGGGCGCCTCAACCGGCGTCTTGGGCTTGCTGCTGCCGCCCTTGGCGCCAGCAATCTCAGGTGGGAGTGTCGGGCCCATGCTTTCCTCCGGGCAATAAAAAACCGCCCGAAGGCGGTTCATTGAAGGCCTCGATAGGCCAGGTAGATCATCAATGCACTGTGAGCGATGTGGAGCATCCTGTGCATCACATCGAGAACGAACAGCAAATTCTTTTTCATGCGTCCCTCCTATGGCCAGAAGGGGAATCCTTCTGAGCAATAGTGAGGGTTTTTGCTGTTACGCCTTGTCCTCGGCATAGATCGAGGCCGAGATGATCGCCCCGCCCCAGCGGCGCTCACCGATGCAGATGGGCACCGGGTTGCCACTGGCCGTGGTGTTCTTGGCGCTGCCAAAGGCGTAGGACGGCATATTCTCCGGAGCGGCACTTTGGGAAAGGCCCTTGGCTTGGGGGCTGAGCATCTGGATGACACCGCCAGCGATCAGCGAAACACCTACCGCTGCTGCAGTCCCCCACGCTCCGCCAGCTGCGAATGCGGCGCCAACTCCGCCAGTGACGAAGGCAGCGGCGGCGATCAAAGCGATCCCGACTACGGTCTGCATAAGACCGCCACGCTTGCTTCCGCCGACCACCGGCACGATCCGCACCTCTTCCGTACCACCTCTGTAAAAATCATCCATTCCTACGTTCTTGCGATTGCGAAACACCGCGAAACGCAGGCCCATTCCGTCGAGTCGCTGAATTTCAGCCTCGAATCCTTCAAGCGTGGCTTTGAGGGCTTGGAAAACCTCCCAGGTGGATCCCGAATCGATTTGACGACGGTGCAGACGTCCAAACTTTGCTGCAAGCGAGCCGGACAGCTTGATAACCGTCATAGTCGAGTTGCTGGTATATGCAGCCACCATCATTTCTCCTTGGCACAAAAAAGCCGCCCGGAGGCGGCTCTGTTACAGGCAGCTTTTGACCGCCTCGATTCGTCGATTTTTTCGCCAATCCATCAGACCAGATTGGAAGTAGAGATCAACGCTGCTTCCGCGATCTGTCTTGGTAAAGTCAGCGAACTCAATTTGCCCGGCGCTTACGACGGTTTTTCCACCACTAGGTAGCGGCTGTATTGTGACGTCATAATGGACGCCAGCGAGTGACTGGTTCTGCCAAGCAAAAAGTACGCACTCAGCAACTGTTGTCACATCCCGCTGACTGGTAAAAGAGCGCGCCGGCCCTTCCGCTCGACGCTCATTCATCGACGCACAACCAGCCAGAATTACCAGCCCTAGCGCAGCGATAAGAATTCGCATGTCATCCCTCCATTGAAATGGAGAACTGTACCGCCACCATGCGATCAGACGCAAAGAGCCCAGCGGTGGGCTGGGCTCTTCTGGGAATCCAAAAATCTATCCGCAGACTAACCTGCTCTGCGTAGTCGTGGCCTAGCCCCGTCTACAGCAACCTGCCTAGCCCGATCTATACCCCAAGCCATGGCAGTGGTCATGTTCTCGCCTGGGCGAGAATCGTATGCTTCTTCGTGAAGTGCCTTCCCGGATGGAGCATAGACACCAAGAAACATCTGCGTGCTACCAGTACGCGACAGTCTCACTTGGACATCGATCGAAGTGCCGTCATCAAGGATCTCATCATGATCGCGGTGATGTAGGACCGGATCTGCCCATTCCCAGAATTTCGTCCCTCTCTTTCTCATGCTGGCCTCCTTACGATGCATGGTGAATGTCATTCCACCTTAGCGTCATAAATAGCGAGCTCAAGATTCTTGCGACCAAATATGTCGTAAATCGGACGACTGACAATCATCCCTGCCTTGGCACTCATGTTACCCACGCTTGAAACTAATGCTTCTTCACTTCGCATCGAGATGGCGCAGCACAAGGCGGGCCCGATCCTGCCAGGGCCCGCCGTAAATGATGATCTCGGACGGTCTGCCGTACAGGTGGTGCAGCATGAATGGGCCTGGCCCATACACCTCGGCTTGTTCCCCAGGCAGCTGCGGGTCGCCTCCCAGGTAAATGCCCGCGTGATTTGGGTGCACAGTGCGACCCACGGCCATGACGATCATGTCGCCGCGCTGGGGCTGGCTGACCTGGTAGAAGCCGGCCGCCTCAAACGCCTGCTCATACAGGCTCGGGCCATCGGCCTGCTCCCACCAGCCATCCGTCCGAGCGTAGGCCGGGAACTCAAGCCCCCACTCCCGCTGGTACCAGTCGGCGCAAACCTGCCAGCAATCCCAGGCGCCGTGCACGAAGGGGCGCCCCAGCAACGCTGTATCGCTGGTTGGCGTGATGGTGCGCAAGTCACCCTCTGGCCACGACAGTATGTGCCATGGCACGCCCGTAGCCTCACACATGGCCAGGTCCCGCGGTGACGGTCGGCTGGTAGCATCCGGATGCGAGTGCACAATACCGACCACCTGCCCTTGGTCTTCCGCCTGGGCGTACTGCTCGGGCGCGATTCGAAACTCTTCGGTCGGGTCGGTGGCCACGTTCTCGCACGGGAAATAGACCTGCTTTCGACCGACAGCGAGCAGCAGGCCGCACGCCTCACGCGGGTACTCGGCCGCGGCGTGCTGCTGCACGGCGGCAAGGATGTGTTTCAGCATGGTCAGCTTCTCGCGATGAGGGAGACGGCCGGAAAGCCGCCAAAGGGCTTGGCCTTGGTATCGCCGAAGCGAACGTCGCAGCCTGTGTCCAGGCAGCCGTTGCACTGGTCCTTGGCCGGATCGCTCGTGGGCTTTCCGTCGAAGTCAAAGTACGGTCCGGTGTATCCGCAGTTCGGCCCCCGGTAGCCGCCGGTCATGGCCCAGTGGCACAGCTGGGTCATTTGCCGCCCGATCGATTCGCCACCCACATCGCCGGGGCTGGCCAGCTCCCACGACACCTGGGTGCCGTTTTCGGAGATTTTCTGGTCGATGTACCAGACCTCGACGCTTTCTTCGTTCGGGTTGGCCTCAGGGTTGCCGCCTGGGAAGTTGGCCGCATCCAGGTACTGGCCCAGCGTGTGCCGGATCGTCAGCTTGAACTCCAGCAGGTCAGCAAAGGCCAGGCACAGCGCGGTGATACGACCGCTCACGTTGCCAACGGAGATGGTCGGGCGCACAGCGGTACCGTCCGAATTGGCCTCCACTCCTTCGATCTGCATGGGCCAGGCACCGTATTCGTTACCCTGCCACCAGATCGATTTGGCCGGCAGCTGATCGGCATCGGCACCAGCCGCGGCCAATTCCTCCGGGGTGTGCGGAATGGCGTGGCCATGGAAGCGCAGGATATCGGCGCCGTACTCGCTGCCGTCCAGTTCGAACAGCATGATTTCGGCGCCAGGCTCCAGCTTTTGGAGCTGAGTGATCAAACTCATGGGTGATACGCTCGCTCAAAGGTCAGTGACAGCACGACAATGCCGCCGGGGCGGAACTGCCGGCGGCTGTCTGCACAGCGGTACATGCCCAGCTCCCCCTCCGGCGTGGTCCAGAGAAACGACCTGGCACCACCATGCGCGCGGATGAAATCGACAATCGGCTTGATCTCGTCCGTGAGACCGCCAAACGTCAGAGTGTGCGTATCGGCCTCGGGGTTCGGCCCATCGCCGGCCACCTGGGCGTAGCCACCACCGAACTGGGATCGGCGCACCCGGAACGTGCTATCCGTCCCGATCTCGTCGTCCGGCTCCCAGTTGAAGGTTTGCATGGCCATTAGCGTCTCCCGTTGCTGTTGCGGTGGCTCGTCCCGCCAGGGCGCCAGGAGGCGGCAATTGCCCGCTCGGCCGTCGCCTCCATCTGTTTCTGCAGGTTCTGCTGCAAGGCGGCGCTGTCGAGCTGCATGCCTTCGGCGCTCCGGTCCTCCACGGTGAAGTACATCGGCGCATCCACCTGAACCACCGTGCCGCCGCCGGACGAGCCGCCAACCATCTGCACGCCCAGGGAGCCATCGGCACCGCGGGCCAGCGGCATGATCGCCTCCGGGCCGGCCTCGCCAGCAACGCCCAGCCCACCAGTGCCCGTCCCAAACATCGTCGGGGTGTTGAGGATGGTGTTGGTGGCAAAGCCCGCTCCCTTGGCAAAGAACTGCACGCCAGAACTCCAGGCGCCGCCCTTGGCCTGTGGAATGTAGGCGCTGCTGTAGCCGGCCTGAGATGCTCCCAAATTAGAGGAAACCGCTCCCGCCGAGCCTGCTGGCAGGCCGTTGCCGCCACCGCCGCCGAAGAAACTGCCAGCTGCGGATATGCCCATACCGACCAAGCCGCTAAGCAGTGAGCTGGCGGCTTGCTGGCTGGCGATCCTGGCCATGTCCGCAATGACGCTGGTGGCGAAGTCCTTGAAGTTGGCCTTGCCGGTCATGGCGAACTCGGCGATGGCATCGCGCGCCGTATAGAAGCCTGCGGTCAGCATGTCGTCGGTTGCACCGGCGACGTTGGCGGCATCGGCCTGGATGTTCTCCCAGGCGCGGCGTGCGCCGTTTCGGTAGTTGCGCTGAGCCTCAAGCCGGGCGTCGAAACCATCCACCTCCATCTGCAGCTCACGGGCCTGATACTCGGCCAGGTCCGCCAAGCGCTGCTGGTAGGCGTCCTGGCTCAGGCGCCGGGAGACGTCCTCCTGCTGCTCTTCCAGCTGTCGCCGCGCCTCCGCGTACTTCTGGCGTACAGCATTGAGCCGGTCCGCCTGCTCGCGCTGGTCGTCGCCCATGCCGATGCCGGCCACGTCAGAGTTGATGGCGTCCTGACGCGTCTGGAGCACGACCTCCATGGCCTTGCGGTAGGCTTCGGCGCTGTTTCGCCGCTGCTCGGCCAGCGTCCGCTCCTCCTGGGCGCGCTTCTGCAACAGCGGATCGGCATAGGCCTCGTTCAGATTCTTGATGCCAGCCTCAAGCTCCCCGGTGGTGATCTTGCCGGCCGCCTGGGCCTTGCGTAGCCCCTCGACGCCTTCGACCAGTTCGGAAAGACGCTTCTTCTCTGGCAGCGCCCGGTCGATGAGCGCATCGAGCGCCTTGACCTCGTCCTGCAGGGACTTCGCTCGGGACTTGCTGCTGGCCGTCGCATCCTGGTTGGCCTTCTTCTGCGACTCGATCGCGCTGGCCGCCGACAAGATGGCCTGGCGGTCGGCATCGGTTAGGTCGACGTTTTCCGCAATGAAGCGGTTAGCGGCCTTGGTCGCATTGCCATTGTCCTGCAGGCCGGCCAACTGCTTCTGCAGCGTTTCCAGGTACGTCTGCCCGGCGCTGCTCATGCCGGCCTTGGCCACGTTGTTGGCGTTGGTGGCCGTGGTGTTGTCCTGGGTGACGCCGGTCAGAACGCGCAATGTGTCCGCGATCTGGTTCGAGCGCTGGTCGGCATCACTGACCGCGCCCGCTTGGGTGATCCACTGCTGCACGGTGCTGGCCGGCAACTGCATGCGGTCGCCCACTTCACGCAGGATCGGCGATAGATCCTCACCAGCGGCCCGAGCTTCGTTCAGGCGATCCACTACCGCCTGGTACTCGCGCAACTGCTGGCCATACCGCCCACCAGAGTCGCGTGCCGGCGCCGTGACCGTGGCCGAACGAATGGCGGCAGCCAGGTCGCCGTAGGCGCCACGGACAGCATCCGTCGCGTTGATCTGCTCCTGCTTCCAGCGAACCAGCGATGCCTCACGCTGGTCGCGATTGAGCTTTCCGAACTCCTCGCGCAGCTGCTGCACAGGCTTGTGCAGGTCATCCAGGCTGACGCCGGCCTTGTCGGCGTTGTCGCTCAACAGCAGGAAACTGGCAGCGGCGGTGCCGGCCATCAAGGCGAGCCCCAGCGGTCCGCCGAGGATGCCGAGCAGGCCCGCTCCTACCGACCGCAGCCCTGCCTGAGCAGTTGCGACAGCAGCGGTGGCGGATGCCTCCCGCTGTCTAGCCTGGGCCAGTTGGATGGACATCTGCGTCTGCACTGCAGTGCCGCGCGCCGCAGCGGCTTCTCGGGCGGCCAGGATGGTAGCGGTCTCCGCCTTGCGCTGGTCGGCGATCGCCGCTTGAAGAACGGCCTCAGCCTGGGCGATGCGTGCTGCCCTGTCGGCCAGTGCAGCCTTCATCGCCAAACCGGACTTCGCCACGTAGTTGGTCAGCGCCGCCGCGCCCACACCACCCATGGCCGCAGCCACCAGGTTGATGTTGTCTGCCACTGTGATCAAGGCACTGGAAAGGCCGCCGACTGCGCCTGTGCGCTCCTCCATGTTGCCCAGGTACGCCGATATGGCATTGCCGATGTTGACCAGCGCGTCTTGAACGCTGGTGGACATGTCGGCGGCGGCTTTACGGTTGGCCTCGACGGTCTGCAACAGGCCGGTGTTGATGTCATCCAGGGCCAGCTTGCCCTGGACACCCAGCTTGCGAATCTCCTCGGCGCTCTTGCCGGTGGCATTGGCGATTGCGGTGACAATCGTCGGCATGGCGTCCTGAATGGATACCCAGCCGTCGGCTTCGACCTTGCCGGTTTGCAGGGCTTTGGAATAGGCATCCAAAGCAGATCCAGCCTTGTCGGCAGCCACGGCGTTGGTCACCAGCAGGAAACTGAAGCTGTCGGTGATGTCGAGCGTCTGCTGGGTGTTGAAGCCCAGGCTGCGCATGACGTCAGCGGTGCGGATGTACAGCTCCTGGGCTTCGGCCAGGGGGCGATAGGTCTCCTGCGCCGTTTGCAGCAGGTGCTCCTGCACCAACTGGTATTCGCTTGCAGTGCCCGCTGCCGCCTTCATACGGTCAGCCATCTGACCGTAGGCGTCGACCTGTTTGATGATGCCGCCGATAACACCGGCGCCAGCCACCGCAGCGAAGGCCCCGCGAATCAATACGCCCGCCTGCTGCGCAGCAGAACCGGCGCTATCAAACGCAGAGTCGACTTGAGCCAGGTTGCGGTCGATCGATTGGGTCGTGCGCGCCACCACCTGGTCAGCACTGGCCAGCTCTCGCCGCAGTTGCGCCGTGGTGGCCTCGATCTGCACCAGCATGCCCTGGACTTGTTGGTCGGCCATGTGAAACTCCAAGCACAAAAAAGCCGCCCGGAGGCGGCGGTTTGCCTACTATTCGCGCTTGCCGCGCAGGAAGGCTTTCAGGCGATCAGCCACACTTCCGGTCTTCTGGGGCGCGGCCTGGGGCTTCGCCTTGCCCACGTTCATCCAGTCCAGGCGAGCGTCGAGGGCGAGCAT
This sequence comes from Pseudomonas sp. CK-NBRI-02, assembly GCF_008124495.1. Lineage (NCBI taxonomy): Bacteria > Pseudomonadati > Pseudomonadota > Gammaproteobacteria > Pseudomonadales > Pseudomonadaceae > Pseudomonas > Pseudomonas sp. CK-NBRI-02. Next base: position 54,680 of record NZ_VSJH01000004.1, read on the forward strand.
GATTTGCGGAATGGGCGTGCGCCATGCGGTATCAGGCGGCCAGCCAAGCCAGCCGACAGCCACGCCGAACAGGTAGTCGACGTAGCTGCCATTCCTCACTGCGCTGTGCTGGCCGCCTCGGGCTTTCCCCGGTCGGCCACGCTGGGCGGGACAGGATTCAGCAGGAAGGTGATGTACTGCGCCAGTTTGGCCGACACCTTCGCGACACCAGTCTGAAAGACCTCATTGGCTACCGTGGCATGCTGCTCGGGCTGGAGCCCTGCACCGGCAACGATGATGTCGGCGCACGCGCCAATGGCCATCAGACGTGTGGCCTCCAGGCCACCGCGCAGACCGCCGAACCGGGTTTCGATTTGCAGTGCCGCCTCCAGGGTGGGCTGCAGAGTATAGCTGCGGGCGCCCACCACCAGGGTGACGGTGCCGTGCAATGCTTCGCTCATGGGGTTTCTCGCAAGAAGGGATGGGGCTTACCCCATCAATCACGGGGTGGCCGGGCCGGCTTCGATTTCGAGGATGTCGGTGTTGATGGCCAGCGTCACGTTGCGGCGCACGACGTTATCGGCAGTGCCGGGCGCGACGGTGTTGTTCATCACCTTCACGCCGAAATAGAAGGTGGTCGGCAGAATGGCCGGGGTCGCGCCTGGGTCACCGTCGTTCAAGGTGACCTTGATGTTGTAATTGCCCTTGGTGCGGTCCTTGTGGGCTACACCAACGGCCTTCTGGCCGGCATCGCCGTTGTCCAGGCCCACCGTCAGGGTCATGTTGCCGGCGTCCGCGGTGCCTTTGTACTTGCGCACGCGGCCATCACTCAGCGCGGTGAAGTTCACCGGGTTGAAAGTGTCGCCGAACTCGCCCAGGTCTTCGATCTCGCCCACATCGACGTAGGTGTCGGCCTCGTACTCGGTTTTGGTGGTCGCCGGAGTCTTGCTGCCAATGGAAAGGCGGCAGCCGGCGGCTGTGTTGAGGTTGTCATCGGCCATGGGGATTCCTCCAAAGGCTCATTGGATAAAAGCCGCAGCGCGGCCGGTGAGTGATTCAGTGGGTGGTGATCACGCGAACGGTGATCGAGCCCTGGTAGGTAACGCCGTCCGCATCGCGCTGGGAGTCGGCTTGCAGCACGCGCACCGAGACAGCACGTCCGATATCGAGTGGCAGGCGGCGCTCATCGAGCGCAGCGATAACCTCGCCGTTGATCCGCTTGACCTCGGCCTGACCGACAGCGCCCGACCAGACCGACAGGTAGAACAGCCGCTGCTCACGCTTGCGGCCGGCCACCGGACTGATGTTGGTCGAGATCTCGCGATCAATGGAGACGTACGGCATGGGCGCATTCAGTGGCGCCCCATCGTAGATAGGGCAGCTGACCTCAGCGTCGAGCCTGGCAAAGATCGCTTCCTGCAATGCAAGTGATGGATCAGGCATTTCATGCTCCCTGGCTGGCTCGGCGCAGCGTTCGGGCGATGGCCGCTTCGATCTCGGCCAAGACGAACTCCCGATTGACCTGCATCGCTGGCCGGAGCCAGGGGTGGGCCGGACGAGCCGGGATATCCGGGTACTTGCCGAAAAAGTCAGTGCCGTCGCTCTTGTTGGTGGCCCGACGATTGCGCTTGTCGGCGCGCTTCCCGCCGGCGTAGCCCTTGGTGCCGTACTCGACGAACCGCAGGTAGTAGAAGCGCCGATTGTCGCGCTTCCCGCGAATGCCGATTTGCGCATCCAGGCCGCTGGGAGCCACATAAGCCCGCAGCGCTGCTGCCGCCTCGCCCGTGTCCTTGGGGATCAGCTCCTGCATGGTCCCGAGGATGCGATCCGCGCACTTCTGCATGGTGGGTCGCAGCTCGTTGTCCATGGTCTTGTGAATGTTGCGCAAGGTCCGACGCAGCTTGAAATCACCGCGAAGGCTTGAGCGGCGGGCCATGGGTCACTCCTTGGATTGATCAGCCTTGGTCGGCTTTTCAGCCTTGTCGATGATCTCCACGGCGTAGCCACGGGCGATCAACCCTTGGCCATACGCTCGCTCGACCTCGAAAATCTCTTTCTTCTCGCGCTCGCCGCAGGCTCCGGAGAGCGGGCCGAGCGCCTGGATCTTCATCTTCATGGTGCACCTCAGGGGTTCGGGACCGATGAACACAACAGCCGCATCATGGTCCGGTCGTTGTCCAGCAGCACGGCCTCCACCTGGTAGGTGACACGGCGCTCGGTGATCCGCCATTCGGCAGCGAAGTCGGACCGTGGGCGGACACGGATCTCGGCGGTGATCGTCGCCGTCAACTGCTCTGCCACAGGCTCGACACGCCCGGTAGGCATGGTGATTTCTGCCCAGACCTTGCCAACTGGCAGCCATGTCTTGGTCGCGCCGCCTGATCGGTTGGACTCGAGGTGTGGCTTGGACACCTCGCAACGATGCTTCAAGGGGCCGGCTCTCATCAGAAGCGCTTCCTGTACCAGAGCAGCCTTTCGACGGCGAGCGGCATGGCCGTGGCGATCGTGCCCACGGCCACGGCCTCACGGTTGGCGTACCAGTGCCCGACCAGCAGAAGGACGGCCTGCTCGACGTCGCGAGTCAGACCCATCTCGTCTGGCTCAACTGGGTCGACCTCCACCAGCTTTCGGTCGCAGTGCTGCTCGATGTGGGCCTTGGCCGCCTCGATGTATCCGCCGATCAAGGCGTCTTCTTCATCGCCATCGACCCGCAGGTGCATCTTCACGTTGGCCAGGTCGATCATTTACTTGGCCTCTTTGGGAGCCGTCGGCTTGGATTCCTTGGGCTTAGCTGCCTTCGGTTTGCCGTCGTCACCGACTTCTTCGGCCAGACCTTTGCCGATCAACGAATGGGCATATTCGTCGTCTGCATCGTCGAACACCGTCCCGGCCTTGATCTTGTTTGAGTCGGCCTTGAGCAGAGCTCCATTGCCAACGAAGCCCCACAGGATCTTGATTTTCATGCTGCCTCCAGAAAGGAAGAGGCCGGCGATGAGCCGGCCTTCGGTGAGGTTGTATTAGGCGCCAGTCGGGAACCGGCCCTTGACCAGCGCCTCCTTGCGGCGCACGCCGAGACCCAGGCGCTCTTCGACCAGCAGGGCGCGCTCGTTCTTGATGAACTGATCGTTGATCAGGCCCATCTTGAACAGGAAAGACATGCGGTCGAACAGCGTGGTGGAACGAGCGAAGTTCGCAGTCAGGAACTCGCCGCCGGTGTCGGCATCGCCTTCATCCATGCTGTCAGACGTGATCACCGGACGGCCCCACAGGATTGGAGTGACCAGGCCCTGCAGATTGGCGAACAGGTAGCGATTCTCGCCATCCTTCTGCAGTTCGATGTTCATCCAGTCCAGCTCGGTCATCACCACGCCATCGGCGGACATTTGCGACTGCTTGCGCACCTGGTAGATGGAACGACGGACCAGGTCGATGGCGGTGTCGCCGGCCTTGCTGAGCGCGGTGTTGTAGCTGGTGGCCTGGGTCATCAGGCCGTTCAGGTTTTCGCCGGTACCGTCGCCCTTGAGAATCTGCGCTTCCTCCTCCAGCTTCAGGTCGTAGCGCAGCAATTGCTGCAGGTAGGCGAACAGCTGCGGAACGTCGTCCAGCGCTTCGTCGGTCACCGGCATCCACACCGCGATTTTCTTCACGCGGTCGGTTTCGGTGGTGAAGGTGACATTGCTCGTCGGTTTCAGGCCGCCCTCCGCGACCGGCGCCGCTCCACGGGTGTGCAGGTTCTCGCGGAAGTAGGTGTAGTTCTGACCGGACACCGGCACAGCAGTCAGCAGATCACGAATGCGCAGCTCCTGGCGAATGCCAGGTTGGATCACTGGGTCGTACTGAGGGACTACGATACCAGCGCTGGTGACCTTCATTTCCTTCATGCTGGCCATGTCGGACTTGGTCACATCGAGCTCAGCCAGGCCGCCGCCGCGCTTCAGCGACTTGTAGCTCTCGTCGCCTTTGATCAGGTCGATGAAGCTTTTGCCCTCGCCTGGTTGGCCACGCAGTTTGACGCCCTTCTGCTCCAGATCAACGACCTGGTCGATGACCTTTTGCAGCTCGCCCTTCTGGTCTTCGATCTGCTTCTTGAGGTCGCCGGCGACCTTGTTGCCCTTCTCGACCTCCTCCATGGCCGCATCGTATTTCTTCTGCAATCCTTCGAAGCCGCTCTTCAGTTGCAGCTCGATGGAATCCTTCAGTTCTTTCACTTCGCTCATGGCGATACTCCGAAATATTGGGTGAACAAGTTGGGAATTTCTTTCAGCTCATCCACGATCGCCGTGGCCTCGCTCCCGCCGTCACGGCGTAGCGCGGTGTAGCCGAGCGAAGCGACTGCCGCCGCTTCCTTCTGCGAGAGGCCCATGCGTTCGCGCAGGGCTTTCTCGAAAAGCCTGATATCCGATTTGACGCTGAGGACGTGCGCCTTGGGGTTCATGCCGAACGGGACGAAGGAGGCCTCCCACAGTTCGGCCTCCTTGATGACGCGGACGCGCCGACCCGCTCGCTCTTCGAAATCCGCCTTGATGGTGTTGAAGCCGATCGACATGCTGTCGAGGATGTCTGCCTTCATCAGCTCGTAGCCGTCGCGGGCATAACTGACGTTGAGGTTGACCTGGCCTTTCAACAGAAGGCCGTGGTCGTCCTGGGTGTAGTCAGCGGCGCCGACCAAGCGAGTCAGGTCGTGGTACAGGGCGAGCTTCAACTTGCCACTGCGAGTTGCCTTCACCCGGGTAAATGCGCCGGGCAGGATCACGTCGTCGCCGAGGTCGACGTTGTTGAACACCGCGGCGTAGCCTTCAAAGTTGCCGGCTTCATCCACGGCCTTGAGCTCGAACGGGCATTCAAGGTTCGCCATTTTTTTGCATCTCCCACCGGGTGACCCGGGCGTAGTCGCCGCCCAGCGGCGGGTAGTTTTCTTTCTCGCGGACCTCGTCGATGGAAAGCCAACCAGAGCCGCCAGAGCCGCCAAGCGCAGCCTGGAAGTAAGCGGCACGCCCGGCGCTGTCCGCGCGCAGCAGGCCCTCGACCACGAATTCCACGAATCGGGTCGTTGAGCGGAATAGCTTGTCGTTGAGTTCGTCTTCGACCGCGTCGATGTAGGGTTTCAGGCCGAAGGTGATAAACCCAGTGAGCTGTTGCTCCAGGTTCGAGCCCATGATTGAGGTCTTGCCGGCGCGGTTGGCCAGCCACAGCGGTACGCCGTAGATTCCCGCCAGGGCTTCCTCCTGGAACTGCTGCGACTCGATGAACTGTGCATCCTTCTGGCTGATGCCAGCCGGGACGATCTTGGGGTTGCCCTGCAGGATCGCCATCTTGCCGATGTCGTCGGCGTCGGCCTTGCGCACATCGGGGAACTTCTCCATGACCTGAGCCTGTTGGGCCTTGGTGAGGAACTGCTCGTAGATGACGTAGCCGCCCGTGAAGCCTCCCTTGCGCATGAAACGGGCCGACCACTGCTGACCAGCCTTGGCCAGGCCCATGGTTTCCGCCTGGTGCTCGATAGGAGACAGACCATCGATGCCGTCCAGGCTGAACAGCTTGAAGTGCAGCATGTTCTCCGGCGATACCGGGAACCGGTCACCCTTGCTTGGAGTTACCCAGTAGAGCAGGTCCTCGCCCGTATCAATGGTGACCGTCTTGCCGTCTAAGGGAACGATGCCGATCACATCGTTATTCACGTTGCGTTCGATCAGCGCAAAGGCGTTGCCACGCAGGGCCATGTTCACGACCACGAACTTGAGAAAGTTCAGCAGGGTCATGTAGGGGTTTGGCTTGCGCAGCAGCTTGAGCATCCGATCGCTCCCGGTGACCAGCGACCGGCCGCCATCCTTGTCCTCGTATAGCTTGAGGGGCAACCCGCTCAGCGACTCGGAAAGGATCTTTACGCAAGACCAGACCATGCTGATGGATAAGGCCGTCTTGGCGGTGACACGAACACCGGCCTTGGTGCGTTTGCCGCCGACCTCAAGGTCAACCTCGACATAGTCGCCCGTGGTCGGGTCGGTAAAGCCGAAGAAGCCCCAGGTCATGGGGTTGTACCATTTGAATGCCATGGTCAGCCTATCAATCCGAAGAAGCCGTGGTTGAGGTAGTCGTCCAGGCCGCCGCGTGCCTCGGGATTGAGGGCCATCAGCGACACGGCGTTGAAGGTCGCCATGAGCGGGTCAATTTTCGCGGTGCCGGAAGCTTGCTTGGTGATCAAGAAGGCGTTGGCCGATGGCACACCCTTGGCGTTTCCACAGGACCAGGCCATGAGTGGCTGCCCGCAGTGAATAAGCGTTCCTTCGGCGAGCCGGCGTTCGGTCGTCTTGATTGCGCCGGTGAGTTTCCAGCCCTGCGAGATGCCAACGATCTGTTCCTCGTCGATGCCGACATCCGCCAACGCATCTAGCACTGCGCCGATTCCGGCCGGGTCGAGGCCGACCTTGTCGAGCAGGCCGGCCTCATTGATCCGGGCCACGATCGCCGCCAGTTGATCAACGTCGTCACCGATCTTGTCGACAATGGTCAGGTCACCGGTTGCTTCCAAGTCTCTGAGCCTGGGAGCTTCTGACTTACGTCGATCAAGTACCGAGGGATGAGCCCAGGCATGCGCCCAGTGCAACCAGGTGCGGGATTCGCGAACTCGGCCGATCACAGCAAGGCCGAGCAAGTCATCCAGCCCGCCCCCGTCGCCGCCGACGACGATGACCTCGCATTGCTCGAGCAAGTCATCCAGCGTCATGCCTTCCTTGGCCTGGGGTTCCCAGAAGGCGGCGCCGACCCAACTGTCGGACATCAGAGCAAGTCCGATCTCGATGTTGAGGTGCTTGGCGAGAAAGCCACGCATCTCCGCCTCACCATCGATCTCTGCCTGCATATGCAAGCGCTCAAGCGTTGGTCGGTCTACCGAATAACCAATGTTCGGATTCACCAGATGGAAGTTTTCTGGCTTCCGGGCCTCGCCACTCTCGATCATCTCTTTCGAGAATTCGTAGATGATCGGCAGGAAACGGTTGTCGTCGATGCGGCCGTCACGCACACCGCGGGCATAGGTCAGCTTCGACTTGAACACACCGGCCGGGGGCTCGTTCGACTGGGTCGTCAGCCAGATGATGAAGCCTTCAGGCCTGGACAACAGGCCGCCAGTGGCTTCGCGGATCATGTCCGCGGCCTTGGGGTTCTTGCCGAACAGCCAGGCCTCATCGATCAGGACACCAACAGCCTTTTTACCACCCACTACGTCGCTGTCAGCCGCCACGACCTTGAGCGTTGCCCCGGTTTCGCGATGGGTGATCAGCCTCAAGTGTGGCTGCACATGCAGCAAAGCCTTCAACTCGTCATCGTTGTTGACCATGTCCTTGGCCGGGATGAAGGAGTTATCAGCGATCTCCTTGGTCGGGGCCAGGATGATGAACTCCGCCGATAGGCGCCAGTTGCGGATCAGCGCGGTGAGCATGATGCCGGCAGCGATGGTCGACTTACTGTTCTTCTTCGGAATGCAGAGCATCACCTCGCGGATCAGTCGCTCGCCTGTCTCGCTGTTGTAGCTACCAAACACTGCGCCGGCGAAGGCCAGCACCCAGGGCGCGCAGGAGGCTTCGATCGTGGGGCTGCCCGGGGCATCGACGATCTTGAGCCCCTTGAATACCTCAAGGCTCGCTTCAGCCTCATCGGGGAACAGCGGTGGCGGGATGATCGATTCGCCGGCAGCCAGGCGCCGCCACCAGTCTGGGCAGGCCGTGGTCCATTGCATGAGTTATCCCTTCACGACAGAGAGCGGTGGCTTACCCTGGGCATAACGGCCTTTGCCGGCCTCTTTGGCAGCCTCGGCCTTTTGTTCTTTCTTGCCCGCCTCAGCCTTCTTCCCATGGATGTAAGGCACAGCTGTCTGCGCGGCGTTGCGCCGGTCGAAGACCTTTGCCCGAGGCTCGTTCATCAAGGCCAGCAACCACTCCAGAGGATCCTGGGTGGAAGGAAGACAGCTCAGGAACTCCCCGTCAGCCTCGTTGAGTTCAACGGGCTCCACGGCACTTTCATCACCCTTCGGTTTCTGGCCCCGCTTCTTCGGCTCAGGGTTAACACTGAGCTCTGCTTTGCGGGCCAGAATTGCGGATGCAATCTTGGGATCGTTCGCCCATCGCGAACCTGACGCAGCAGCCACCGAGGCCTTGCAGCCTGCGGCTTCCGCTGCTTCTTTGTTGGACGCACCTCGGGCCTTAGCGTCAACAAACCGTCGCTGTTTGTCTGTTAACACCATTAACAAAAACCTTGAGGGTCGAGAAAAATGTGCGCGTGGGATCGGGGGCGGTCTAGCTACGGGCGAGCCTCTATATTTTGACTCCCCCCCTACCTTGCGGTCCGCAGCCAACACGCTCTAGGCCTGACCGGCTTCCTCAGCTTGCTTGACCGAGTCATGGCAGGGCTTGCATAGGGACTGCCAGTTGGTCTGGTCCCAGAAGAGATCCTTGTCGCCACGATGCGCAACGATGTGGTCAACCACGCTGGCCGCAACAGTCCTGCCATGCTTGGCGCAGTAAACACACAAAGGGTTGTCGCGCAGGTACTGCTCCCGCGCCTTCTGCCATCGGTAGTCGTAGCCACGCTGGGAACTGGTCATGCCGCTCCGCCAACTGCCTGGCGTAACCACCTTGACCCGAGAGCCTGCGCTCTCCTTGATACGAGAGCCGAGCGTCTTGAGCCTGGCCATCAGCCTTCTACCTTCTTGCTCATGAACCGGTCGGAGTAGTCACGCAGCTTCTCAACACCCATGAAACCGACCATGCAGCCGGCAAATACAGAAAGGTTGGGCGGCAAAGCAAAGTACTCCAGCACTGGCAACAGGCTGATCGCGATCAGGCCGCAGATCGCGCCTTCCAAGAAGATCTTGCGACCTCGGCCTCCGCCATAGATGACGCGACACATCGCCACCGCAGCAGCAATGCCGCCGGTATAGAGCTGTGGCTGATGCGCGATCAACCATGCGAGCACAGCGGCCCACAGGCCCGGGTCCTTTTCTGGCATGTTCGGCATCTCGATTCCTCCCTTTACGGGGAGCGAAAATGAAGTCCTGTAATTTCAGGGTCTTGAGTGAATGGGCCTGGGACATAGCCAGGCCATTCGAATGGCACCTGTGGATCAGTTGGTGATCAGTAGATCCAGGCTGGTGGCATCGCAGGAGTAGTCAGCCTTCTTGTCGATGACCAAGTAGACAGCAGACCCCTGGTCTACCGCGACGTCGCTGGCCTTGATGACCGAGCTGCCGCCATTCGGAAGGTTTCCGGACTGGATTGGGGTGTCGCCTAGGTTCAGCGACCAAGAAATGCCATCCCCACAAGAGTTATGCAGGTCGTTGACGCGACCGAGCACATTGATGTTGCCCGAGATTGGACTGGTCCAACGAACAACGGTCTGACTGTTCGAGCCAGGATGAGTAACCGCATCACCCTGCTTGAACACGAAACTGCCGCCACTGCCAGTGAACGTGAAGCTCTTTTTCACAACGTTGATGTAAGCGCTAGTGGTCGCGTCTCGCCAGCAGGTGACGTTGGCACCGTTGCAAGTGTCCGCGACGAAAGTCGGCATCATCGTGTAGTTGGCGGACAGGTTCTGCGCCGTCTTGTTCTGCATGAAGGCCCACGGCGAGCCGGGCGCCGCGCTTTCCGTCGCGATGTACATGTCACGGGCCAGGTTCCAGGACTGGGCAGTTGCAGCCCAAGCAGAGGAAGCTGCAGCGGAGGCTGCCAGAGCGGCGGCCAGGATAGCGGTCTTCAGAAATTTCATGGGTGTACCTCGGTATCGGTAGATGAATTGGGTCGTTGCCGTGCGACAGGCGCCGCACAAAATTCGCTCAACGGCGATAACTCGAGGCTCGGGGCCTTCACATGATTCAGTGTTCCGCAGCGGGAGCACTTGATCTGGAGTTCAATCAAAACGCCCACACGGGCGAGAAGTCTGCTGCACTTACCGCAGCGGAAGTCTTTCAACATCTGCAAAGCCTTTTGGTTTTCTGCTAGGCTCCGCCCCGCTCGCGCGAGCAGTGAGGGCCTTGGCTGGCTTGCAGGTACACTCTGCGATCTGGCGTCTCCTTTGGGTGTGTCAGCACCCTTTGGAGTCGCCCTCTCTTTTCCGCGGCAGAATCGAAGAGCCCCGAAAATGATCGGGGCTTTTTTATTTGCAGCAGAAATAAAAAGCCCCGGCGAATGCCGAGGCTTGGAGTGGATGGAGATAGCAACCCTGTCAGATCGATGCAGTGGCGCTTCCCTCCAGTTCCCGCGCTGGCTGTTCCAGAAAGGTACTGCCGTTGGCGGGTCATTTCATGGGCGTCGGTTACCAGTAGGTTCTGGCCGGCAAGAAATACGATACAACGACACCAAGCGCTGCGCCGGCGAGAACCCCCCAGAAATCAGCCTCAAGCAATGAAGCGGCTGGCAACATTTTCCGGGCCTCCAAGAGGCTTGCGAAGTCACGCGGGTCGGTCCCAAAAACCGTATGCCATCCATGAGGTATCAATATCAAAAAAACCATTACTACAGGTATGGCCACATAGTGCCACGTTGAGCCATAACGGTAATTTCGACCCAGGTAGAAGATTCCGCAAACCAGCACAGCAGACAGCAAACCAGTGGTTATAGCCTGCCACAACAGCTGCGCCGAAATCGCAAACTCAGAAAACATCACTTCACTCCGTCAAATTATTGGGCATGAAAAAGAACAATAAATTGACATAGCTGATGATGGCAATATGCCGCAAACGAAAACCCCGACGCTATGCCGGGGTTCGTCTGTGTCGCGTTGCCTGCAAGCTGGACACGCTGCTATGAAAACAGGTGTTTATCCGCCCGGAAAGAACTTTTTCACGCGGCTTCGCGCAAATGCTCCAAGGCCGAATCGACCCAAGCTACGCCCTGTTTGATGACTTCGAAAGCTTTGCGCTCCGCCATCCTGTTGGCCTCGCCGATTCGCAGCGAGGTCCACTTGGCGCCGTAGTAAAGCCAGACGAAATCGCCCATCTGCTGGTTGCGCTTCGTCAGCCTGGCTACGACTGAGTCGATCATCAGAGCGGCGTCATCAGTCAGCGAGTATTCAACGCCACCTCCAGTTGCTGCCGCGCTGACGGATGGGGAGACATACCTAGGCACGCCCATTCCATCCATCCGCCAGCTCCCCCATTGCTCGAGCAGCCACTCGGTATCGCCCAGGGGCTTGTTTGCGTAAGTCCGTTTCTTCATGCAGCCCTCCGGGGCGTTGGGTCGGTATCCAGGCCGAACAGCTCGCACAGGAGCTTATAGGCGTGCTTGTTCTTGGCGCCGCCCTGGATGATCCAGGCCTTGGCGAATTGTTCGAAGCCCTGGTTGGCTCGGGAGCCGTGCCAGTCGGCCACGATGTCCATCAGGGCGGCCGAGGCGATCCGGCCATTGGTTTGGTCCAGCAGCATGCGGTTGCCCTGCTTCAGGAACTGCCGCTCGACGGGAGTCAGGCTTTTGCGCGGCATGGCCGCTGTGACGTTACTCATGGCCATCTCCTGGCTTGGATTCTTGATCGTGCATCCTCCCTTGGGATGGATGCTGTGACGTGCTGCAACCAGCGCCATTGCTGGCCTCAACGGTTGCGCACGCGGTTTCGTGTCCCGGCAATGTCCCGGTGTGAATGGCGGTAAAGCCCTGGCTGTCGAGGTGCTGATGCCAGGCTTCCAACGCCCGACGTTTCAAGGCCTCGGCGGTGGTGTGGATGTACGTGGCATCCAGGTCCTTCATGGCGTGGTTCAACAGCAGCTCGCCCACCATGTAGTCCACCCCCAGGTCGGTCCAGGCGGTCCGCGCTACCTTGCGCAGGTCATGGCTGGACCATTCGCCCCGGGCCAGATCGGTGAACAGGGTGTTGGCCTTGCTCGGGCTCAGCGGCGCGCCATGGCTACCCGGGAACAGCAGAGGACCGGTGTAGCCCTGGGCGGCCTGCAGGCGCCGGTAGCGACGCAGCAATGCGCAGGCCTGGGCCGTGAGCGGCAGCGTGTGCTCGGCCTTGGTCTTCGTGTCCCCGGCAGGGATGAACCAGCGCCCCGCATCGAGGTTGACGTTTCGCCAGCGCGCCAGCCGGGTTTCTCCCAATCGCGAGCCGTGGCACAGCATCATCAAAGCCAGCATGCAGCCCGCCGGCGCCGCGCCGAAGCGTTCGGCCACGGTCATCAGCAGGCCGGGCACATCGTCCCCGCGCAGGCGCGCCGGCTTGGGCCTGATCCGGGTGCGCACGAAGTCGGTGAACTTCAGCGCCGCCATCGGGTTGGCCGGCAACAGGTCGAGGCGCAGGGCCTGGCGGAACGCCGCCGAGAGCACGCCATACACCGAACGCACGAACGACAGGGCATAGCGCTCCTGCATCGGCCACATCAGGCGCTGGTCGATGGCCTGCTTGCTGATCTCGCCCAGGGCCAGATCGTGCAGGCGTGGCATCAGATGGCGATCAAGAGCCGATCGAGCACTGGCCTTGCGCTTGGCCGACAACCCCCGGTCACGGTTCATCCGGTCCCGGTACCACTCCAGCACATCACCCACTGTCGTCCAGCTGGTGGTGGTGGACTTGGCATCGGCATCGGCAGCCCGGCGCGCCAGGATGGCCGGCAGTGTGGCCAGCATGGTCTTGGTGTTGATCCCCGGGAAATCGCCGGCCTTGCCCCAGCGCTGGCGGACCACCACGTGCCAGGCGCCGCGGGTGCGGTCCTTGCTCGAGTAGCGAAAGCGCAGCTCACGATGGCGGGTGTCGCGCAGTTGGCGCACTTCGCCGGCGGCGTGGCGGCGGATCTCGGCATCACTGATCGTCACGGTCAGGGTCTTAGAAACGCTCATTGCCGGCCCCCTTGTAGCGCTGGGCATAGCTCCCACGGCCCATCTCGACCTCATCGTCACTGGGCAGCGACCCGGCGAAGTTGGCGAAGCGGCCGTACTGCCCCTCCTGCTGAACAACGCAACTACCCACCCGGGCATGTCGGCACTTGGTCATCAGGATCTCGGTGAGGCCGTTCTGCCCCTCCTCGCTGTCCATGTCGCGGTGCACCATGAGAATGCAGCTGGCATCCGCCTCGATCTCGCCCGAGTCGCGCAGGTCGCTGGACTGCGGCTTCTTCCCAGGGCGTTTGGTCGAATCGCGGTTGAGCTGGGCCAGCTCGATGACAGGAATCGCCATTTCCTTGGCCAGTTGCAGCAGCGCCTTGCTGATCTTGCCCACCTCCTCGCTCCGGGTACGGCCGGCGCGGTCACTGCGCACCAGGGTCAGGTAGTCGACCACGATGCCAGCCAGGCCGTGCTCGCGCTGACACTGACGGGCCGTGGCGCGAATGGTCGCCGGGGTCTGCACCGGGTCATCGCACACGAACAAAGGCGCGTCCAGAGCCAGGCCCACGGCGGCGCTCATCCGCGCCCAATCGTCGTCGCGCATCGCCTGTGGGTTGTCCAGCTTGTGCAGCGCCACCCCGCCCAGCGAGGCGATGGCGCGCAGCCCCAGCTCTTCGCCCGGCATTTCGATGGAAAACACCAGCCAGGGCTTCCGCTCCTTGACGGCGTTGTGCTGAGCGATCTGCAGGGCCAAAGTGGTTTTGCCACTGCCGGGCAGACCGGCGATCACCGTGACCTTCTTCGGGCGGATGCCGTGGACCAACTTGTCCAGCTCATCGAGCCCGGTGGACGGCCACTTCGGCGCCACGCCGCGGTGCTTCTCGTCCACCAGGTCAGCAGCATCGCCCATCCACTGATCCAACCGCTTGTAGCCCTTGGTCTCGCCATCAAGGTTTCGCAGGTCAGCCATGGCCTGCTGGGAAGCGGCGATCACCTCAGCTGTCGGCGCGCCTGCCTGGACCATCTCCCGGGCCTGCCCGGCGATGTCGAGGATGCGGCGGATTACCCCCCACTCCTTGACGTGCTTGGCGTAGGCCTTCCAGTTGGCGACCGAAGGAACCTTGTTGGTCAGCTCGGCAGCGTAAGCAATGACCAGGTCGCCGCTGGGCAAAGTCCGCTGCACCGTACCCACGGTAACCGGATCTATCGGCATGCTCCGGTCGCGACACTCAAGCATGACCTCGAACAGCGCCGCGTTGTCGGCGTGGTAGAAGTCGCTTGAGGTCATCTGGCCGAGGATGTCCTCGACCAGCCCATCCTCCTGCTGCAGGGCGGCCTGCATCACGGCGCCGAGCACGCCGTGCTCAGCCTCATCACTGTAGAGCTCCCTCATGCCGCCGCCCTCATCGAGGACCAGGTGAAGCCCACGACACGCCCGCCGTTCTGCCGCAGGCGGTCGAGCGCACGCTCGCCGATGTAGGCTTTCAGCTGGTCCGGACCGAGGTTGCTGATCAGCACGGTCGGCAACACGGCCTGGTAGCGGCGATCGATGATGTTGTGCAATAGGCCCAGCTCGTACTCGCTCCCCTTCTGGCAACCCACCTCGTCGATCACCAGCAGATCCAGCCCACCCAGGTGCACCACCACGTCACGGTCGGTGTAACCCGAGTCCGGCACCATCGAGCCGCGAGCGATGCTGACGATGTCGCCGGCCGGGACGATCAGGGCACTGGCGCCATCGGCCACCACGGTCCTGACGATCGAGCTGCCCAGGTGGGTCTTGCCGCACCCGACGTTGCCCGTCAGGAGCAAAGAACGGCCCGCCCGGTAGTGCTCAGGGAAGCGTGCGGCATAGTCGCGGCAGGCCTCCAATGCATGGACCTGGGGGGCGCCGGCACCCGTCCGGAAGGTGTCGAACGTGGAATGGGCGAAGCGCGGGGTGATTCCAGCGCCGATCAGGGCCGCATTTGCGCGTTCAGCCTGGCGCTGTGCGCTGGCCATGCGGAACACGTCAGAACCCCGTGGCGCCATGTTCAGGGCTTCCCAGGCGCAGCGCTTGCACCCGCGGGGTTGCATGGAGCCATCCAACTGCTCGACTTCGCTCATGTCGACATCGCCATGCACAGGGCAATGGCCAGCGTAGGTACGCATGGCTGGCCGACAGTGGAACAGATCAGAAATTCGCTCGGCCATCATGGCTCTCCTGGTACATGTCATCGGTGTGCTGAGGGAGGTTGTTGAAGCTGCCGGCCTGTCCGCCGCCAGCAGCTGGCTGCAACACGTCGTGCCAGCGCTCGCCGTTCAGCCAGGTCGAGGCGTGCGGGATGAACTGGCCGTTCTCCTTGGTCCAGTCCTTGGATACGCAGTGTTTGGCCAAGGCGGTGATCATGACGGTCTGCAGATCCGCATCAGGGCTGAGTTTTTCCCAGGCCTTCCGTGCTTTCACCTTGTTGGTCTTGCGGGGATACAGCTTCCAGAAGCGTTCGAAATCGGTATCGTTTTTTGCACCCGATACACCTAAGTCTTTAAACCTCTTTGTATTACTCATAGATGTATTACTCCCCTTCGTGTTTTCCGAAGGGGGTTCGCCGCCTTTTCCGAAGGGGTTCGCCGTGTTTTCCGAAGGGGTCTTCGGTTTTTCGAAGGGGGTCGATAGACGAATTCGGCGCTCCACGACCCGCTTACCTTCCCTGATCTGTTCGATAGCGATCAGACCGCGCTCTGCCAACCCGCTGATGATTTCGGATACACGGGACACCGACAGACCGAAGAACTCAGCGAAGTGCGCATTGGTGGCGTAGCACCCACGCATGTCATCCTCTAGGCTGCCGATCTCCACCAGCATCACCTTCTCGTTTGTCGACAGCGAGTGGTCCAGCCACAGCGAGGCAGGAATCCACACGCCCTGGAACTTACGTTGGATGCTCACAGATCAAGCTCCTCTGTAACCCGGCGCACGAACTGGTCGTAGCTCTCGCTCATCACCAGGCCTTGGTCTTCCAGGGCTGCCCGATATGTCTTGGCCGAGCCATACAGCATCCAGCGCTCGCGATCCGGAAAGCTTTTGAACTGGGCGTAGGTCGGCCATGGGCCGCTGATGATCGTTGCGCCAGCGCCCTGCTGGAGCGCCTGGGGGGGGGTAGACGGGTTGTTCATTGCAGGGTCTCCCCAGTTGCAGTGGTCCGCCGCATCGGCGCCAGCGGCAAGGGCGTAGGAGCTAGCGGAGGCTGGTGGTCGACATCGGGGCCAATCATCGACCTGATGGCCGACTCCATCGCTCGCTTGGCGTTGTGCTTGACCCGCTGCGCCTTCTGGTACAGCTCGTAGGTGTCCGCCGTATAGGCGATCACAGCGTCGTAGAGCGGGTTCGCTGGGTCGATGCGACGGCGCTTCGGGTCTGGCTCGCCGCACGCCTGGAAGAACAGGCTGTACTCGTCGTTGAGCCTTATCCGGATGCGTCTGGCCATGGACTGCGCTCGGTAGTACTCAGCCGCCCTTTCCGCGACCTTCTGAATGAGCTGCTGCTTGGTTGGCTTCTTCATGGCTGCTGCCTCGGGTGAATCTTGAACCGCCCCTGCGGGATTTCTGGATGGGTGGCGCGCTCCGCCGTGACGTAGGTGCACTGCTCGACAAATTGGTCGAATCGACGGGTGATCGCAGGCTTTGGCCAAATAGCGAATGGCTGCCCTCCTTCGTCGGAATGCCGACTCCGCACCATGGCGAACGGCAGCGGCGCGCCGGTCACCTCACGCATGACGGCGTTCACCACCCAGGCCGGAAGGCCGTGACGATTGTTGATGCGGTCACGGATCGTGGTGATGGTCTCGAAGCCACTGGGGACCGAGTCGAGGTAGCGCACTTGCTCAAGCTTGGTCGTGCGGTCCTCAACTCGCTCCAGCGCCACCTGATGGACAGCCTGCTGACGCTCGATCGCCACCAGCTGGTTTGCGCTGGCAGCGATGAGCTCGGCCTGGGTCATCGGGCGCGATTGCTGACCTTCCAGTTCATTCAGGCGGGAGAGCACACGACGGCGCACGCCCTTCGACTCGCGCATGGCGACCAACTTGCATTGGTCGGCGGTAAGCCGAAGCCCCTCGGACTGGGTATTGTTCAAATTTTGCACTACGAAAGTTTCGTAGTACTCGCCGTCGAGCTCGTCCTTGCAGCGCCCAACGAAATCGTTGTGACGGACCGAACCTTCGCCGAACGCAGCCCGAGCCTCGTTGACTAGCGCCAGCAGCTCGGTGGTGTCCATGGTGGTGAAGGCGTTAGAAGGCAGGTTCATACCGCACCTCCCGCGCCACGTTTGGCGACAGTCGGCTTTTGTGGCGCGAAGACAGCTGCTGCGCGCTTCTCCAAGCTTTCCCGCTCGCAGTCGAGCTGGTTGTGCCAGTCATCAGCGTTGTAGATGGCAAGATTCGCCACGCTGGCACCGTGCTCATCACCCGCACTCTTGAGGCGATCCTCCAGCACATGCAGAACCCCGCGCAGCCAATCGACCTGGCACATGGCGCACTGGATTTGGAACGTCGCGTCCTCGCAGATTTGCTGTTGCTCGCTCATGCCTCACCTCCTACGGAAGGTTCAACACCAGCATGGGCGGCATAGACGAGCGCCAACGCAGATTCAGCGGCGTAGTAGACCAGGGTGGCGTGGTGCGTGACGGAAGGCTCCTGCATGAGTACGCGCAGACCGGCGATAACGGCCTCAAGACGATCAGTCGCGGCATCGAGTGATTCGTGGATCGGGATGCCGCCGCAGGCCTCGAATACGTCATGTGCACCACTGACAGCGAATGGATGAGCAAGGGTTTCAGGCTTCATTGCTCACCCCCAGCCCGAGTTTCTGCCAGCTCAACTGCAAGCATTGTTGAATCCACAAGGGCTTTGGCTTGCTCAACCAAAATACGAACCGCATGCACCCCGGACGCGCTCTGCCCTGCATCGATGAGCAGATCGCAAACCTTGGTGGCGCTCTGAAGGATGGCGCTCGCGTAATTGATGGCTTCGCTGCATGGCGCACCGGCAAGGGTTGAGCAGAATGCGCTCTCTCCGGCAGTAGCGAAGTCGTGTGCTTGGGTAAGCAATGAGGTCTTCATTGCTGCCCCCCATCACTCAGCGTCAGCTCAGTTTCGCAATGCATGTAGATGCTGTAGGCAATGAACTCCAAGGCCTGCAGGAGCCCGTGCTGGTCGCGATTGTCGAGAGGAGCCTCAGTGCCATACTCATTGTTATCGCGCAGAATCCGGGCGATTTGATACGCGCTGTGAGACCCACGATGCATTCGCTCCAGGTGGTGCTTGTCCGCGCAAGCTTGCGCAGGTGATACCGTGGTGCTATTTTCCGGGTGCATGAAGTCGTCTCCTAATGACGAAGATTCAAAAGTCCATTGGCGTGGACTGCTTAGGGAAACCCGCCTCCTACGGCGGGTTTTTTGTGCCCTGGATTTGGGTAACCCCCATCATCCACAGAACACAAAAACTGCAACCCCCTCCCCTGAGAGGGTCATTGCCTACCCTGGACGGGGTTGGCGAGTAGATGTTCGTACGCGCATATCACGCTCCTCTGAAAGCGCAACTGGCGCTTTTTTGTGTTGTCTCTTATCAACTTAACGAGCGAGTTTCGGTTTTCAAGGGAACGAGAAGGTTTTTTTACTGGATGGATTAACAGGTCCTTCTGGCGCTGAACTCATGGTCCACGACTCTTTACAATCGCTGTCATGGATCGACTTCTGGTAAGCAGCAGCCGATGCGGCCTTGAGGGAATCGGCGGTGAATTTCCCCTTCGCTCCCTTCGCCAAGTTTTCGGCGTGCCGGGTCTCACCAGTAAATTCAGTACGGGGAAGTCGAGCAGCAGCAACCCACTTGTTGATGGCGCGAGAAGAAACCCCGCACAGCCTCGCAGCACAGGCAACACCGCCAACGGCCACAACGGCTGCTTTGATGGAATTCATATTTAGTACCAATTAGGACCAGTGGTTCGCACTGTAAAAAGGACTGACAGGTCCGTCAAGTGAAGGCAAAATGGACTCATGGTACATACGAACGCATTCTCCGAACGCCTTACCCAAGCCATGCGCGATGCCGGCTATATCGGCCACGGCAGCGCTACGCGCCTATCTAGAGAGCTGAGAGTGACTCCTAAGGCAGTCGCCAAGTGGCTGCATGGTGAATCCATGCCGACATTCCAAAGAGTCGCGGAAATCGCCCGGGTCTTGCGGGCAGATCCTGAGTGGCTTCTCTGGGGGAACAATACTGATGCCACTCGCCGTGAGGTAAATGGCGATATTGAGTTGGTTGTCAGGGACAGAGAGACTGTTGTTCTGAGCGAGAATGGTGACGGCGTAACACTGCGAGAGATGTCTGCCTATGATCACCCGGACCTAATTCCAATCAGCTCCTGGGACGATGAAACTCCCGTTGATGACGATGAGGTGGAGGTCCCCTTCCTTCGTGAGGTTGAGTTGTCTGCAGGGAGCGGCAGAACGGTGATTGAGGAAAGCAGCAAGGCGAAGCTGCGGTTTGGCAAAATGACCCTGCGAAAACACAGCGTTCAGTTTGACCAGGCCGTATGTGTGCCAGTCCACGGCAATTCGATGGAACCAGTTCTCCCGCATGGAAGCACAGTTGCAATCAATAAGGCCGCTACGTCCGTGGTCGATGGGAAGATGTACGCCTTGTCTCATGCGGGTCATTTGAGGGTAAAAACCCTGTACCGGTTACCTGGCGGCGGTATAAGGCTGCGCAGCTTCAACAGAGAAGAGCACCCGGACGAGGAGTACACCGCTGAGCAGATGCGGGAGAACGAGATCTCTATTTTAGGCCGGGTATTCTGGTCAGCTGCATTCCACTAACAAGTAAAGCGCCTCCCTTGGCGCTTTCTTTTTGCCATTAAAACGTACCTATGGTCCTTGACAGTACGATTTTGACGGTTCATTCTTGCGCCATCAAAACGAACTATCGGTACGCAATATGGCAAACACGATCAGCTTTGGGTCATGGCAGGGAAATCTTGGCAAAGGCCTGGCCGAGCGTGAGCTGACCTGTCTTCTTGCAGTCGCTGCCGGACATACAGATAAGGAAATCGCTCAATTTGACGGACTGTCTCCCAGATCAATCAAAGGGCGGATAGAAGCTGCAATGCATAAGCTCGGCGTCTACAAACGTCCCGCGCTTGTTGCCGAGGCCATGCGCCGCGGCCTGATCTCTCCTCTGGTTCTCACGCTGTGCGCCATTTTGATCGGTCACTCCATCAGCAGCACCGACGAGTTCACCCGCGTTCGGCGTCCAGGCGAACGAAAGGTTGCCGAGACACGCACATACCGGCGCCACGAATGCGCCTTGGCGGTGGCGTGACGCTACCGACCTGACCTAACCCATCCAGCTTTTGCGAAAGCCATTTATCGCGGCAGGCCTTCGGCTTGCCCAGAAAAGGAGGAATACATGCTCTGTCTTAGTCGACGCATTGGCGAACGCATCGTCATCGGCAATGGAATCACCGTGCAGGTGCTGCAGATCAACGGCGGCATCGTGCGCCTGGGTGTCGTGGCGCCGGAAGGCGTGACGATCGACCGCGAAGAAATCCGTGAACGCAAACAGAAGGAGCCACGTCATGGCCTTTGAGTACGAAAGCCGCACCGCTGACAAATTTGTTGTTCGCCTTCCGGACGGCATGCGCGACCAGGTCGCCGCAACGGCAGCAGCCGAGGATCGCAGCATGAATAGCCTGATGATTGTTGCTCTCCGCGAATACCTGGAAGGCCGCGCTCGCGCCAACGCCCTCATCGATGCGCTCACCCAGGCGGCGGAAGCAAAGGGGGTGACCCATGACGCTGCCTGATCGCATCACCCTGGTGCTGCGCGCACGGGAGGGCTCAACCCTGGAGCAGGTGCTGCCATTCGCCCTGCTCGGCGCCCACGTCTCGATCGGTCGTGGCCTGGCTGTGATCGCCGGCGCCAGCCAAGGCGACCTTGTCACACCTGCGCTCGAGCGCGAAGAGTTCCAGGTCGACGAGCACGTCCGTATGGCTGCCGATGCGCGCCGGTACCGCTGGCTGCGTGATCGTGAGCGCATTAAAGATCCCGACGAGGACCTGCTGGTGGTGCGCGGCGACAACTGGATCTCCGCCGAAGAGCTGGATCAGGAGATCGATACCGCCCTGCGACTGGCAGCCTTGCAACAGCAGGACGTGCAGGAGCAGGAGCCATGACTCAGGCCAAGCCAGCCCGCAACGAGTTCGAGGACCTGGGCGAGCGCCTGGTGCGTTTCGGCAAGGCATTGCAGGACAGCACCACCAGCGTGGGCCGGCTCAACCAGCTGGCTCGTGAGTGCGGTATCACGCTGCGTCTGCGTGCTGTAGCCGACATGGAGGGGGTGGGTCATGGGAATCCTCGCTGAAATGGCGCTTCGGCGTGCTCGCGGCCGCCTGAATTCGGTGCAGTCTCGGGCTGCCGCCAAAGCGCCAGTGAAGGCCGAAGTCGGCCCGACCAGCAGCGAAGTGGTAGTGACCGGCCCCATCAACCGCTTCATGTTTCTGGAGGGGCGCAGCTGGGCAGTCGACATGGTCGCATCGCTCCGGGCCTCGCCAGTTACCGAGGTGATAGAGCGCCTAGTTGGTGCCGCCGCAGACCGACCTGGAAGCTATGCGGCCGGCATTCGGTCAGTTGTCCAAGAACTGCAGGCTGGCTCATGACAAACCGTGGGGCGGTCAAACGGTGGACAGAGGCGGAGGACATCCTCCTTCGCCAGCTGTATCCGAACCGAACGAACAAGGAAATGTGTGCATTGCTGCCAGGGCGCACGAAGACCGCAATCACATTGCGGGCCAGTCTGCTTGGTCTGAGCAAGACCGAGGCGCACCGATCGGAGACGCATCGTCGGATCTTTCTCGCTGCATGCGAGGCGCGCGGCGAATCGCCAGGCCAAGAGCCGAGGCCGATAGGGGCAACGCACCGCAAAGGCCGCTACACCCTGATCAAAGTCGAACAACCTGATGTTTGGAAGCCGCTGCACGTCCACACCTGGGAGCAGGCAAACGGACCCGTTCCAGAAGGAATGATCGTCGCAGCAAGAGACGGCAACGTCCAAAACATAAGCATCGACAACCTGTGCCTGCGAACGCGAGCCGAACACCAACTGCGCAACAACCATCACTACAAAGACCTGCCGGAGGAAATCTTAGACGTCCTCCACCTGCAGAACGAATTGAAAAAAGAGATCAAGAGGAAGACCAGCCGTGAAAAATAAGCTCAGCGATCTGCGTGATCATCTGTTTGCCCAGCTGGAAGCTGTTCGTGAGGCCAGTGATGACGACCTTGCCAAGGAAGTGCAGCGAGCTCAATCCGTGTCAGACATCAGCCGTGTGCTGATCGAGAGCGCCAAGGTTGAGATCGACTACTACCGTCACATCGGAGGTGATAATCCAGCCAGTTCGTTCATCGAGTCGAAGCCCGCGCTACCACCGGCCCGCAATGCCTAGCATGACAGATCGGCGTGACGACCAAAACCTGACGCATCAGGCCGGGAGGAAGGAATGAGTGAGGAAACAGAGGTATTGACAGTGGAAGGCCTGGCCAAGCTGTTGGGCCGCACCGAGGCGTCAATCAGAGAGGGGATTCGCCGAGGCGTACCGTGGCTGCCCAAGAGCTTCAAGATGGGCAACCGGCACTGCTGGCTGAAAGAGGATGTGCGCCAGTTCCTGCGCGAGTTCAGGGATGGGGAGCACCAGAAGCCGAAGCCTGGCCGCAGGCGGAAAGACCCGCCATCGCTTCGTGTGGCATAGCAAATCCGCCTGTCGTTTTGCGCGACAGCAGTTAATGCCTCAGCTATACCAAAGTATGCCGGTAAGGCGGGCTTAAGAAGTGCCCCTCCTAAACTACGTTAGAGGTGGCAAAATGACTGAACAAGTTCTATTGCAAGATACCGATATCGAGATCACCGAACAAAGCTTGCAAGAAGCTGCTGATCTCGTCGGCATCCTTGAAATCTTCTTTAAAGATCCAGCATTTATTCCACCTACGGCAGGAGCTGCAAGTGGCGAACTAAGCATGCAAGGCATTAAGGAAGACGTCGCGGAGGCTATTCGGAAGTTTTTCGAAGACAACAAGAACATGAATATCTGCGAAACAGCATGGGATGTATTCAAAGCAGCGGCAAAAGCCGCAGCTGTTGGCCTCACCCCGTGGGGGGGAGTTTTATTCATGATCATTGTGAGTATCGCCTACAACAACCTCCGGCCGAAGTGTAAAGGTAAGCACTAGAAACTACCCAAGTTTTTCAGCCAAGTCTTGAGGGCTTAAATGAGTGTAGCGTTTGAGCATCGCCAGCGTTTTGTGTCCGGTGATGCTCGCCACTTCCATCATGGTGAAGCCGCGCTCGAAGAAACGACTAGTCGCCTCATGGCGCAGGTCGTGAAGGCGTAGGCCTTCAATCCCAGCAGCCTCGCAAGCCCTGGGGAAATAGTTGCTGATCGTGTTGAGGGCCAGGCTGAAGTACCGGCCACCATTGATTGGTGTAGGCAGCCCTTCGAGCAGGGCGATTGCCCGAGAGGACAGCGGCACAGACCGGCGCTCGCCGTTCTTTGTGTCCTCCAGATACGCCACCTTTCCACGGACCTGGTCGCGGCGCAGCATCAGCAGCTCAGACCGACGCATTGCTGTCTCTACCGCCAATTCAATGAATACGGGGAGCTGGGCATTCATCTGGCCAGCAGCCTTGTAGAGAGCCGTGAGCTCCGCCGGCGTTGGGCGCCGGTCGCGCTCCTTGCTGCCCTTCGGCATTCGGATTGCCCGGCATGGGTTGGTCAGCCCTTCGATTCCCCACTCCTTGGTGGCCACTGTGTAGAGATGGCTGATCACCGCCAGATCGAGGCGAACCGTTGCCGTCGACTTCCCTTCCTTGAGTTCAGCATCGCGATACGCGGCCATGTCGCTCGAGCGGATGGCGGCCAGGCCCTTGGTGGCCAGCTTGTGCTCTTTCCACTTCTTGATGCGGACCTCTTCCTGCTTGGCGCCCTTCTTGGTCGAGGTCACCTCCGACAGGTACCGGTCCAAAGCATTGGCAAGTGTGGTGCTCTCCGCCTCGCGCATATCGACGAAGCGCGCACGCGACATGTCACCCTCGATCTCGGCTGCCCATCGCTGGGCTTCTGCCTTGGTATCAAAGGTGGCGGAAAGGGTTGGGTATCCTTTGCGGCGGATCTGGGCACGCCAGGCTTCGCCGCGCTTCTCGAAGTAGGCCATGGCGGAATGATAGCGAACGCCTGGGGGAATATCACCCTCCCCCAATTCCCCCAAAATTCCCCAAATGAAAAAGCCCCGAGGGCTTCACAGCGCTCGGGGCCTTTAATATGGCGGAGAGATAGGGATTTGAACCCTAGGTACCCGCGAAGGTACAACGGATTTCGAATCCGTCCCGTTCGACCACTCCGGCATCTCTCCAGTGGCGCGCATCATACCAGCGATTTCGCGAAAGGCAAACCCTTCTTTGAAAAAAATCCGCGTGGTATCAGGCGCTTGCGTGAACGTGTCGCTTAGAGCGGCACGCCCAGACGCTTGGCCACTTCCTCATAGGCTTCGATGACATCACCGAGGCCCTGACGGAAGCGGTCCTTGTCCATTTTCTTGCGGGTTTCCTTGTCCCACAGACGGCAGCCGTCCGGGCTGAACTCGTCGCCCAGGACGATCTGGCCGTGGAAGACACCGAACTCCAGCTTGAAGTCCACCAGCAGCAGGCCGGCGTCATCGAACAGCTTGCTCAGCACTTCGTTGACCTTCAGCGACAGCTGCTTCATGGTCGCCAGTTGCTCGGCGGTGCCCCAGCCGAAGGCGACGACGTGGGATTCGTTGATGAAGGGGTCGCCCTTCTCGTCGTTCTTCAGGAACAGTTCGAAAGTCGACGGCTCCAGCTTGATGCCTTCCTCCACGCCCAGGCGCTTGACCAGGCTGCCGGCGGCATAGTTACGCACCACGCATTCGACCGGGATCATGTCCAGCTTCTTGACCAGGCACTCGTTGTCGCCGAGCAGCTTGTCGAACTGGGTCGGAATGCCGGCTTCTTCCAGCTTTTGCATGATGAAGGCGTTGAACTTGTTGTTCACCATGCCTTTGCGATCGAGCTGTTCGATACGCTTGCCGTCGAACGCCGAAGTGTCGTTACGGAACAGCAGGATCAAGCGGTCGGCGTCGTCGGTCTTGTAAACCGATTTGGCCTTGCCGCGGTAGAGTTCTTCGCGTTTTTCCATGATGGGCTCCGCTTGCTTGAGTGGGTGGGCTAGGCGATTTCGCGCCAGTCGAGCCCATGTTCCTGATTCGCCACCTGGAGCCAGTCCGGGTCGCACCCCAAGGTGTCGACGAAGCACTGGCGGGCCAGTTGTGGCCGGTTATTCTTGCTGCTGAGGTGGGCCAGCACCAGGTGCTGCAGATGTTTCCAGCCCAGCTCGGCCACCAGGCTCGCGGCCTGGTGGTTGTTCAAATGTCCTTGGCTGCCGCCGACCCTGAGCTTCAGGAAGTGCGGGTAGTGCCCGCGCGCCAACATGTCACGACAGTGGTTGGCTTCGATCAGCAGGGCGTCCAGGCCTTGGTAGCGCTCCAACAGATGCATGTCGTAGGAACCAAGGTCCGTGAGCATGCCGAAACGTCGACGCCCATCACTGACCACATACTGCAACGGCTCGAGCGCGTCATGTTCGACCCGCGCCGCGCTCACTTCCAAAGCGCCGATACGCAGGCTGTCGCCACACCGGAGCAGACCACTGGCAGGCACCGGCTTGCGCATGCCACGCAGGGTCCCCTCGCTGAGATAGACCGGTACATTGTAGCGCCGAGCCAGCAACCCCACCCCATGTACATGGTCGGCATGTTCGTGGGTCACCAGCACGGCGCTCAGTTGTGCCGCGGACACCCCGAGCAACGCCAGGCGTCGCTCGGTCTCCCGCAGGGAAAAGCCACAGTCGACCAGGATGAACGTGTCACCACTGGCGATCAGCGTGCCGTTTCCCTGGCTACCGCTTCCAAGTACCGCGAAACGCACTTAGCCCAGGTGGTCCTGAATCATGC
Source organism: Pseudomonas sp. CK-NBRI-02 (assembly GCF_008124495.1). NCBI lineage: Bacteria > Pseudomonadati > Pseudomonadota > Gammaproteobacteria > Pseudomonadales > Pseudomonadaceae > Pseudomonas > Pseudomonas sp. CK-NBRI-02. Next base: position 80,519 of record NZ_VSJH01000004.1, read on the forward strand.
TCAGCACGCGGCGGGCCACATCGGCCGGCGCCACGGTGTTGATATTCTTCTCGACAGTGACCTGCACGCTTTCGCCAACCTTGCTCAGACGGACCTGATAACGCTCGGCGCGAGCCTCACGCTCTTCCTTGCTCGGCTCGCTGCCGAACAAGCGACCGAAGAAGCCAGGCTGGTCCTGTTTGTCGTCGGGTTTCTCGGACAGGTTGATGTAGTAAAGGCCCAGACTGCGGTTGATGTCCTCGACACGCCATTCGCCCTGCTCCAGGGCGCGGCCCACGCTGGACCAGGCGCGATCCAGATCGGCGCCCAGATAAAGTACTGGGTTGCCGCTGCCGTCTTCGGCCAGGCTGACGCGGCTTGGCGCGTCGAAGTCGCGGGCGGCGAGCAGCGAGACCGAACCGCCCTTCTCGGCGCTGCGGTTCATGCTGGCCAGCATTTCGTCGACCAACAGGGCGTCAGCGCCGGTATTGGTGGAGCTGGAGGGGAAATCAGGTTCGGCGGTGCTGCCGGCCGGACGCTCGACGCTGACGACATACACTTCGGAGGTGTTGCGCTGCACGCCTGGCTCCATGCGCACACGGACACGTACTTCGCTGTCCGGGCTGCTGGAGGAGCTGGCAAGACGTTGACCCAGGGACGCGGAGAGCTCGTCGAAACGCTGCCAGGTGGTGTTGAATTCACCGGTCTGCGGACGCTCCTCGGCGATGCGGAAGCCGTTGTCCTCGAAGAACTGGCGCGCCACCGGCCAGACTTCCGCCGGGGAGCGCTGGGCCAGCACCCAACGGCTGCTGCCGCTGCGCTGCAGGGTGAAATCGCTTGCCTCGGCCGTGGCGGTCAACGGCTGTGGACGGGGCACCTCGAACTCGCCGGTGGCACGATCGTCGGCGACGTTACGCGGGATCGGCAACAGCGGATCCAGGCGCTTGGGGTTGCTGGCGTCCGGCGGCAACTGCATCGGCGCAGTCGGGTGCGCCTGCAGGTAATCGCTGCCGCGGTCGCGGAAATAGCCGTCCTCGCCCCACAGCCAGCCGCAACCGCTGGTGCTGGAAATGATCAGGGCAAGGGTGGAGAGACCAGCCAGTCGCTTCATGCGGGGTACTTCCTCGATTAAACCAGTACGCCGGACTGGCGCAGGGCCGCACGGACTTTTTCGTGGCAGCCTTCGCTCAGCCAGGTGAGCGGCAGGCGGATGCCTTTTTGCATCAGGCCCATTTCCACCAGCGCCCACTTCACCGGAATCGGGTTGGCTTCGCAGAACAGGTCCTTGTGCAGCGGCATGAGTTTTTCGTTGATTGCGCGGGCCTTCTCGGCATTGCCCTCAAGGGCGGCCTCGCACAGATCGGCCATTTCGCGCGGGGCGACGTTGGCAGTGACGGAGATGTTGCCCTTGCCGCCCATCAGGATCAGCTCGACGGCGGTCGGATCGTCGCCGGACAGGACGATGAAGTCCTTGTCGACGCCGTCGAGGATGGCCTTGGCGCGCACCAGGTCGCCGGTGGCTTCCTTGATGCCGATGATGTTCTTGACCTTCGACAGGCGGATGACGGTCTCGGCCTGCATGTCGCAGGAGGTGCGGCCGGGTACGTTGTAGAGGATCTGCGGGATGTCGACGGCTTCGGCGATGTGCTTGAAGTGCTGGTACAGGCCTTCCTGGGTCGGCTTGTTGTAGTACGGCACGACGAGCAGGCAGGCGTCGGCGCCTGCGTTCTTCGCGTTCTGGGTCAGGTGGACGGCTTCGGCAGTGGAGTTGGCGCCGGTACCGGCAATGACTGGGATACGGTGGTTGCTGCGCTTGACGCGTTCGACCACATGCTTGATGACCAGGATGTGCTCCTCGACATCCAGCGTGGCGGACTCACCGGTGGTGCCGACAGCGACGATCGCGTGAGTGCCTTTTTCCAGGTGGAAGTCTACAAGTTTGTCGAGGCTGTCCCAATCAAGACGCCCTTGTGCATCCATGGGAGTGACCAATGCCACCATACTGCCCGCAATCATGTAACTGCTCCTGCCGGAAAAAGAGAGCGGTAATGGTACTGGCGCCATCGGCCTTGCACAAGCGAAGCAGGCGGGTGGAGCATTCCCCTTCGCGCTGCTTTTCGCTACCCTTCTCCCTTTGATCGGCACAGCGTGGCCCGCCGGGCCGTCGACAATGCTCCGCGCCAGCGTCCACGACCTCGAATGCGAGCCCGGGGCCCTGCCGACAGGAGGCTTATGCCTGTCCTGTGCCGACCGCTCATCGCTTTAGGAATGCTGCATGTCCACCCCCACTGTCCGCGAACAATTCCTTGTCATCAGTGCCTTGGGTCCCAACCCCATGGAGCTGGCCAACGTTCTCAGCCGCGCCGCCTTCGACAATCGCTGCGCGGTGATCACTTCGCGCCTGACCCGCCATGGCGAGACCAGTGCCCTGGTCTTGCAGGTCGGTGGCAGCTGGGATGCCCTGGCGCGCCTGGAGGCGGTACTGCCAGGCTTGGGCAAGAAGCACGGCCTGACCCTCGACGTAGTGCGCAGCGCCGATCAGGAAGTACGCCCCCAGGCCCTGCCCTACGTGGCCTATGTCAGCGCCGCCTATCGCCCGGATATCGTCAGCGAGCTGTGCCAGTTCTTCCTCGATCACCGCGTCGAGCTCGAGAGCATGACCTGCGACACCTACCTGGCCCCGCAGACCGGCAGCAGCATGCTCAATGCCCAGTTCACCGTGATCCTGCCGGCCGGTACCCAGATCAGCTGGTTGCGCGACCAGTTCCTGGACTTCGCCGACGCCCTGAACCTGGATGCGCTGATCGAACCCTGGCGCCCACAGAATCCCATGTAAGGAAGCCCACCATGGCCGTAGCACTCGACCAACCCGTCGCCGACTTCCAGGCCCAGGCCACCAGCGGCCAGTCCGTTAGCCTGGCCGACCTCAAGGGCCAGCAAGTGGTGCTGTATTTCTACCCCAAGGACAGCACCCCGGGCTGCACCACCGAAGGCCAGGGTTTCCGCGACCAGCACGAAGCCTTCCGCGCCGCCAACACAGTGGTGTTCGGCGTCTCCCGCGATGGCATCAAGTCCCACGAGAACTTCAAGGCCAAGCAGGGCTTTCCGTTCGAGCTGATCAGCGACAAGGACGAGGCCCTGTGCCAGCTGTTCGACGTGATCAAGCTCAAGAAGCTGTACGGCAAGGAATACATGGGCGTGGACCGCAGCACCTTCCTGATCGACAAGAACGGCGTGCTGCGCCAGGAATGGCGCGCAGTGAAGGTGCCCGGACATGTGGATGCGGTGCTGGCAGCCGCCCAGGCGCTGAACAAGCCCTGATATGAGCGCTCACCTCTTCGCGGCTGACCCCGCGAAGAGGTGAGCGGTTACAATATGGGCGCCACTGAAGGCTCGTGCCTTGGCCAGGCATCGAGCACGGCCTTGAACAGTGTTGCCAGCGGGATCGCGAAGAAGATCCCCCAGAACCCCCACAGCCCGCCAAACAACAGTACTGCGCAGATGATCGCCACCGGGTGCAGGCTGACTGCCTCGGAGAACAGCAGCGGCACCAGCACGTTGCCATCGAGCGCCTGGATGATCGCGTACACCGCCATCAGATAGATGAACTGGTCGCCCCAGCCCCATTGGAACAACGCGATCAAGGTCACCGGCACGGTCACCACCACCGCTCCCACATAGGGCACCACCACCGACAACCCCACCAGCAAGGCCAGCAGCGCCGCATAGTTGAGCCCCAGGCTGATGAAGGCGATATACGTGGCAATGCCGCAGATCAGGATCTCGATACCTTTGCCGCGGATGTAATTGGCGATCTGCCGGTTCATTTCATCGCCTACACGATTGAGCAGCGTACGCTGACGTGGCAGGTAGCCACCAACCCAACGGGCGATCAGCTCACGATCCTTGAGGAAGAAGAACACCAGGATCGGCACCAGCACCAGGTAGATCATCGCATTGACCAACAGCGGCAGGCTGGACAGGGAGAACGTCAGCGCCCACTGGCCGAACTTGCCGATCTCACCACGCACCGACTCGATGGCGCGCAGCACTTGTTCATCGGAGACCAGGTGCGGATAACGCTCTGGCAGCAACAGCAGCAGCGACTGCCACTTACCCAGCATGCCCGGCAGCTCGTTGAACAGCGTGATCAACTGGTGCCAGAGCAACGGAACCAGCACCAGCAGGAATACCGCCAGTGCCCCCATGAACAACGCGAACACCAGCCACACCGCCAGCCGGGTGGGAACGTGCAAACGCTCCAAGGCATTGACCAGGCCCTGCATGAGAAACGCCAGGACCATCCCGGCCAGCACCGGTGCGAGCATGCCGCCCAGGGTCAGCACTGCAGTGAAAGCCAGGAACAGCAGCACTGCCAACACCACCGCCTCCTCATCGGAGAAGTAGCGCTGCATCCAGTCTCGAAGCACTTTGAACATTAATGATCCTTGGGATAAGACTCAGGCCTTGCGCAGCCAGTAGGTGTAGACACCGGCCTCGGCGGTTTCACGAAGCAGCGTATGACCGGCGAGCTGGGCAAAAGTGCGGAAGTCGCGCTGGGAGCCGGCGTCGGTGGCGATCACCTTCAGTACCGCGCCGCTGGCCAGCCGATTGAGCTCCATCTTTGCCTTGAGCAAAGGCAAGGGGCAATTGAGCCCACTGGCATCGAGTTCGGCATCGCAGGTGGGGGTGTCGATCATCCGGGCATCTCCTGGCGGGGCATCAGCATTGCAGACAAGTTCGCTAGGATAACGCCACTGGTCGCCAACGTGTGAGCCAGCTACAGTAAGGCTCTTTGATCGATGCGAGCTTCATGCATGAATCTACTGCGCCCCACCCTGTTGACGCTGGCCTGCCTGATGGCCCTTCCCGGTCATGCCGACGACCTGCCGTCACTGGGCGACGCCAGTTCCGCGATCGTCTCGCCGCAGCAGGAGCACCAACTGGGCCGGGCCTGGCTTAGCCTGCTGCGCGGCCAGGTCAACCAGCTGAACGATCCGCAGCTCAAGGACTACGTCGAGACCAGCGTCTACAAGCTGGCCGAAACCAGCCAACTGCAGGACCGCCGCCTGGAGTTCATCCTCATCGACAGCCGTGAGCTCAACGCTTTCGCCGCCCCCGGCGGGATCGTCGGGGTCAACGGCGGCCTGTTCCTCAACGCCCAGACCGAAGGCGAGTACGCCTCGGTCCTGGCCCACGAACTGGCGCACTTGTCCCAGCGCCACTTCGCCCGGGGCGTCGAGGCTCAGCAGCGCATGCAACTGCCCATGATGGCCGCGCTGCTGGCCGGTATCGTGCTGGCGGCCGGTGGTGGTGGCGACGCCGGCATCGGCGTGATCGCCGGCACCCAGGCCGCAGCGATCCAAGAACAGCGCCGCTTCTCCCGACAGAACGAACAGGAAGCCGACCGCATCGGTATCCTCAACCTGGAAAAAGCCGGTTACGACCCCCGCAACATGCCCAGCATGTTCGAGCGCCTGGCCCGCCAGTATCGCTATGACGCCAAGCCCCCGGAATTCCTGCTCACCCACCCGGTCACCGAATCGCGTATCGCCGACACCCGCAACCGCGCTGAACAAGCGCCCAAAGGCGGGGTCGAGGACAGCGCGCGCTACCAGCTGATCCGCGCCCGCGTCGCGCTGATCTACGAAGGCACACCAGGCCTGGCGGCCAAGCGCTTCCGTGCCCAGCTAGACGAAGACCCCACCCTGGATGCCGCGCGCTATGGCCTGGCCATCGCCCAGATCAAGGGCGGCCAGCTCAACGAAGCGCGGGCCAACCTGCAGCCGCTGTTGGCCAAGGCGCCCAACGACATCACCTACAACTTGGCGCAGATCGACCTGGACATCACCAACAACCGCCTGGCCGACGCCCAACAGCGGGCCGAGCGCCTGCGCGCGCTGTACCCGAGCAGCTACCCGCTGCAACAGATACGGGCCGACCTTCTGATCAAGCAGAATCGCCCCGCCGAGGCGGAAAAGGTATTGGATGATCTGATCAAACGCCGACCGGACGATCCGGACGTGTGGTACGACGTCGCCGAGGTGCGCGGATTGTCAGGCAACACTATTGGCCTGCACCGGGCACGTGCCGAGTACTTCACCTTGGTCGGCGACTTTGACCAAGCCATCCAGCAACTGGACTACGCCAAGCGCCGCGCAGGCAGCAATTTCCCACTGGCCTCGCAGATCGATCAGCGCCAGCGGGAAATCATGGAACAGCAACGGATGGTCAAGGAGATGATGGGCCGCTAAGGCCAAGGGGGCGCTTTGCGCCCCTGGGCAATGCGGGTCAGGCGTTGCCGGAAAGCTTCAAGCGCGCTGCCTGGGTGAAATCAAGCATGCGATTGAGCGGTTTGATCGCTTTGGGCACAAGCGCAGGATCCACGAAGATCTCGTTGCTGCCCTTGCGCAGGCAGTCGAGGGTGCGCTCCAGGGTGTTCATGGCCATCCACGGGCAATGGGCACAGCTACGGCAGGCCGCACCGTTACCCGCGGTGGGCGCTTCGACGAACTCCTTGTCCGGGCACAGCTGCTGCATCTTGTAGAAGATGCCGCGGTCGGTGGCGACGATGAACGTCTTGTTCGGCAGCGTCTGGGCTGCCTTGATCAGCTGGCTGGTAGAGCCCACCGCGTCGGCCAGTTCGATCACCGCCTCCGGCGATTCCGGATGGACCAGGATCGCCGCGTCCGGATACAGCGCCTTCATGTCGGCCAACTGGCGCGACTTGAATTCCTCATGCACGATGCAAGCGCCATCCCACAGCAGCATGTCGGCACCTGTTTGCTTCTGGATGTAGCGCCCCAGGTGCTGGTCCGGCCCCCAGATGATCGTCTCGCCGTTGTCCATCAGGCTCTCTACGATCTCCAGCGCGCAGCTGGAAGTCACCACCCAGTCTGCCCGCGCCTTCACCGCCGCCGAAGTATTGGCGTAGACCACCACGGTGCGCTCCGGGTGCTGGTCGCAGAAGGCCGAAAACTCCTCCACCGGGCATCCCAGGTCAAGGGAGCAGGTCGCTTCCAGCGTCGGCATCAGCACGCGTTTTTCCGGGGTGAGGATCTTCGCGGTCTCACCCATGAAACGCACGCCTGCCACTACCACGGTACTGGCGGGATGGTTCTTGCCGAAGCGAGCCATTTCCAGGGAGTCGGACACACAGCCGCCCGTTTCCTCGGCCAGCGCCTGAATCACCGGGTCGCAATAGTAATGGGCCACCAGCACGGCGTTCTGGGCCTTGAGCTCGGCAGCGATGGCCGCACGGTAATCGGCCTCCTGCTCGGGCGTCAGCGGATTGGGCTGCTTGGCATCAAGATGGGCTTGAACCAACAGGCGTTCGGAAATCTGGGTCATGATCGCTGAACCTGCAGGCGCATGTGCGCGTCAGTCGAGTGTATCACCCGGCCCTGGCAGATCGGCTAAAGGGTGCCGGATGGCCGAGTGACCATCGCGACCCATCTGCGGGCGCGGACTATTATCGGAGGCCGAAGGCTACAGACAATCGCGCCAATTCAAAAGCCTTTTTTACGCCCCCAGGCCAGGGCCGACGGGGTGTCTGCACTGGCCTGGGCGAACGCATCTCACCCTTGTGACGACAGCGCCGCCAGATGAGCGCCCAACAGCACACCGAACTCCGTCAGGGTCATCTTCCTGCCGTTGAAGTCGACGATACCATCGGCATAATTCAGGCTGGAGATCACGTCATCGCCCTGCACAGTTCCCATGCCACTCTGCAACGCCATCATGCCGACCATCTCCCCCGCCTGACGCGACTGCATCGCGATGGCCTGGGCATCCGTCTGGCCGTCCAGCAAGGCCTGCAGGGTCGCCAGATCCCCGAGCATCGGCTTGGAGACGGACAGCTTGCTTTGCAGGCGGCTGACCATATGCTCGCCTACCTGGGTCGGTGTCAGATCGAACGAGGGCGGATTGGCCAGGTCCACCGCCAAACTGAAACGACTCTCGCCGTTAGCCGTCTTGAATGACAACTCCTCCAACGCGACCTGCGGCTTGGCTGCGAGCATTCTCTGCAAGTCCGCCTGAACCTTCGCCCGCTCTTGCGGCGTCATCTCGAACGAAGGCTGCGCCTCTCCCCGGGCCGCGCTTTGCTGCAGTTGCGGCATGCGGGACTGGTACCAAGCGATCAACCCCTGCATTGCCGGGATGTCTACGGATTTCATGCTCCAGATCATCCGCCCGCTGCCCACCGCGCGTCCGGCGTAGGTAATGTCGGCGACCTTGTACTCCAGGCGTCCGGACAGCTTGTCTTCGCCCTCGGCGTCATAGCGATTGTTCTGCTCCAGGCCTTTGAGCACCAGGACTTCCTGCTTGTCGCCCAAGGTCACTTGGGTTTCGGCCAATGTCATGTCCAGATTGCCGACATAGATCATGTCATGGCCGGTGCCTTTCAGATCGCCAGCGACCTTGAAGCCGTTGAGCAGCACTTTGACCGGGGGCTGGTCGTCACCGACCAGATTCAGCGCCAGTCGCTCGGCCTTGCCGTCGACCCGCATCGATTGGCCGTCACGATCCCCCCGCAGCAGCAGGCGCATGCCGGAGAAATCGAGACTGCTGCCGTCATCTTCGCTGAACTTGACAGGGGCCAGACGGATGTCGCTGGACAAGCTGCCGTCATAGCCCAAGCTGACCTGGCTGGTGATCGGCGCCTGTTCGCCGGCGGCGGTGTACCAAGACGCGGTAGCATCGTCCTTGTCCAACTGACTGTTGCTGGTGGCCAGGACCGGCGCAAGATTCAGGGATTTGACCCGCGACCAGGGGAACGGGCCATGTTCGATTCGGTCGGTCACGCCCAAGTCGAAGCTCAGCGGCTCGCCTTCGCCTAGCCAGAGGTCTTTGGCTTTGATCCGGTAATGCGCGGTACTGGTGAAGAAGTGCTGATCCAACGAGACCAGTTCCAAGGTCATGCTGCCCCCGGTACCGGCGACCGCTTTCTTCAGTTGCTCGTTGCCCAGGGCAATGGAACGCTCCAGCTCTGCGGGCAATTGCTTGCCCGTGTACCAGGCGCCGCCGGCGGTGACGGCGGCGATGACGACGGCCAGGCCGCAGAGAATGCCTACTGATTTCTTCATGAATAAGACCGATTGCTGTCCATAGGAGGCTGATACGCGGCACCCAGCGCCACGCGGGGAGCCAAGATTATCACTGCCCGCAAAGGGACGCCTGGGCGCGCGATCTTTGCATCGCTGCAATGTAAAGTTTTACGAACACAATAATCGACATAGCGACGGTAACATTCCAAAAAACGACCACTCATCTGGATAAACCGTCGATAAACCTTCATTAAAGTTACATCTTGTCACGTTTCACTTGACACCATCCCGCCCTTCGATTTTTATTTTCACCACCCGCCCAGCGCCCCACAAACGAAGAAGAACAGCGCCGCCATCATGACTTCAGTCCGCCCGCCACCTTCGACGTTTTAGGCCCTGCCAGCCCGACACAGGCGTCTCTCGCGCCCATATCCGCTCCGACAAAAAAGGTGAACAACATGGAGCCCACCCGCTCGCTCTTGCCGTGCCTGTCACACACCGTGCCCGCCTCCCAGCCCCAGGAGCGTTGCCAGCATGCAGCCTGACCACAGCACTCACGGCACCGCCCAACTGAGAAAGTCCCTGCGTCTCTGGCACGTGGTCATCATCGGCCTGGCCTACCTGACGCCGATGACCGTGTTCGACACCTTCGGCATCGTCTCCGGCCTCACCGCCGGACATGTCCCAAGCGCCTACATCCTGGCGCTGGCCGGCATTCTGTTCACCGCGCTGAGCTACGGCACGCTGGTGCGCCGCTTCCCGCAATCCGGCTCGGCCTACACCTACACCCAACGCGCCATCAACAAGCACGTGGGCTTCCTGGTGGGCTGGGCCTCGCTGCTGGATTACCTGTTGCTGCCGATGATTAACGCCTTGCTGGCCAAGCTGTACCTCTCGGCGATGTTCCCGGAAGTCCCTGAATGGGTATGGGTCGTGGGGTTCGTCACCCTGATCAGCCTGATCAACATGCGCAGCATCAACTTGGTGGCAAGCTTCAACACCCTGTTCGTCGGCGTGCAGATCGTGATCATGACGGTGTTCGCGTACCTCTGCGTGCGCGGCCTGAGCCAAGGTGAAGGGCTAGGTACCGCCTGGACCCTGCAACCGTTCGCCGACGACCAGACCCACCTCAACGCCTTGGTCGCGGGCGCGACCATCCTGTGCTTCTCGTTCCTGGGGTTCGACGCGGTCTCCACCCTGTCGGAGGAAACCCGCAATCCCGAGAAGGTCATCCCACGCGCGATCTTCCTCGTGGCCCTGATCGGCGGCTTGATGTTCATCCTCATGTCGTTCTTCATCCAGGCGTTCTTCCCGACCATGGAGCGGTTCCACGACCAGGAAGCGGCCCTGCCGGAAATCGCCCTGTACGTCGGCGGCATGCTGTTCCAGTCGATCTTCATCGTCTGCACCGTGATCAACACCATCGCCTCGGGCCTGGCATCGCAAACCAGCGTCTCGCGCCTGCTGTATGTGATGGGCCGCGACAAAGTCATCCCCCAGGGCCTGTTCGCACGCCTGCACCCACGCTACAAGACTCCGGTGCTGAACATCGCCGTGGTCGGTCTGATTTCCCTGTCGGCGATCTTCTTCGACTTGGTGACGGCCACCTCGATCATCAACTTCGGCGCGCTGGTAGCCTTCAGCTTCGTCAACCTCTCGGTGATCATCCACTGCTACCTGCGCGAGGGCCTCAACAAGGGGCTGGCGAACAAGCTGAAATACCTGGTGTTGCCAACCATCGGTTTCTGCATCATTGCCATGCTCTGGCTGAACCTGAACGTGGATTCACTGCTGTTCGGCGGCGTCTGGGCCGCGTGCGGCGTGCTATATCTAGCCTGGTTGACCAAGGCGTTCAGGGTCGCGCCGCCGACCTACCTCGCCGAATGAGACTGCCTGCCGACGACGCCCGCGCTTGATCGCGGGCGTTGTCCTTGATGAGAAGGAAAGCTCCCATGTTCCTGCGCCGCCTCTCCATCCAATGGAAGATCACGCTCCTTGCCGGCTTGTGCCTGTTGACCATCGTCGTGCTGCTGGTAGCCACCTCGCTGTTCCAGGCCAAGCGCAGCGCGGTTCAGGTGTTCCAGGCCAACACCGAACTGCTCGACCAAAGCGCGCGCCTGCGCCTGCAGGCCCACGCCGAAAGCCAAGCCTTGCGCGTGCAGCGCTATTTCATGGATGCCTACCAGTACGGCAACGGCTTCGCCCGCCTGGTGCAGGCGCTTCGGCAACGCGGCGGCGAGGACCTGCGTGCCGAGCTCGTCAAGCAAGCCCGTCAGGCGCTGGCCGGCAACCCGGATCTGATCGGCCTGTACCTGGTGTTCCAGCCCAACGCCCTGGATCGACAGGACGCCCGCTTCGTCGGCCAGGATGCCAGCGGTAGCAACGATATCGGCCGCTACTCGTTCTACTGGTCCCAGCCGAGCCCTGGCACCCTCGAATCCGAGGTCATGCCTGAGTCCATGCTGGCCGACACCAGCACCGCAGCCAACGGATCCCCCTACAACCGCTGGCTGACCTGCCCTCTGGAGACCGCTAAAGCCTGCGTGTTGGACCCTTACTTCGACGAGGTCAGCGGTCGCCAGGTCCTGATGACCAGCATTGCCTTGCCCTTGTTGGAAAACGGCAAGGTGATCGGCGTGGTCGGCCTGGACATCGGCCTGGACAACCTGCAGCAATTGAGCCTGGCCGGGCGCCAGGAGCTGTTCGACGGTCAAGGTCAAGTCAGCATCGTCAGCCCCGCCGGCCTGTTGGCCGGGCACAGCCAGGACAGCGCCCAGCTGAGCAAGACACTGGAACAGGCCTTTGGGGATCAAGCCGGCGAACTCGCCGGACCGATACGTGCCGGCCAGGCCGTGGAGCGCCTCGATCACGGCTTGATGCGCATCTCGCGCCCCTTCGCGCCGATCCCGCAGGCCGAAGCCTGGCAGGTGCTGCTGGAACTGCCGGAGGCTGTTCTGCAAGCACCCGCGGTCGCTCTCAACCAGCGCCTGGACGCACACAACCAGACCGCCAACCTTACCAGCCTGCTGGTTGGCCTGGCCGCCGCCGTGCTGGGCCTGCTACTGGTGTGGCTGACAGCCCGTGGCGTGACCCGGCCGATCCTTGCCGTGGCCGAGCGCCTGCGTGACATCGCCAGCGGCGAAGGCGACCTGACCCGTCGCCTGGATTACACCCGCGAGGATGAACTGGGCCAACTGAGCGGTTGGTTCAACCGTTTCCTAGACAAGCTCCAGCCGGTGATCGCCCAGGTCAAAGGCTCGTTGCAGGACGCCCGCGGCACCGCCGATCAGTCCGCAGCCATCGCCAGCCAGACCAGCGGCGGTATGCAGCAGCAGCAACGGGAAATCGAACAGGTGGCCACCGCCGCCAATGAAATGAGCGCCACCGCACAGGACGTCGCGCGCAATGCCTCCCAGGCGGCCCAGGCCGCGCGCGGCGCCGACCAAGCCACCCATGAAGGCCTGGAACTGGTGGCGGTCACCCGCCAGGCCATCGACCAGCTGGTGAGCGACATGGACAACGCCATGAATCAGGCACGCGCACTGGCCGGGCGTAGCGAGCAGATCGGCTCGGTGCTTGAGGTGATTCGCTCGATTGCCGAACAGACCAACCTGCTGGCGCTCAATGCCGCCATCGAAGCCGCGCGCGCTGGCGAAGCCGGGCGCGGCTTCGCGGTAGTCGCCGACGAAGTGCGCAGCCTGGCCCAACGTACACAGGTGTCGGTGCAGGAGATCCGCCAGGTCATCGAGGGGCTGCAACAAGGCACCCACGATGTGGTCGGCGCGATGCACGAGGGCCAGCGTCAGGCCCAGGACAGCGCCACACGCATGGAGCAGGCGCTGCCCGCCCTGCAAAGGATCGGCGAGGCAGTGGCGGTGATCAGCGACATGAACCTGCAGATCGCCTCGGCCGCCGAAGAGCAGAGCGCCGTGGCTGAGGAGGTCAATCGCAACGTAGCCGGCATCCGCGATGTCACCGAGTCGCTGTCCGGACAGGCCGACGAATCGGCCCGCATCAGCCAGGCATTGAATCGCCTGGCCAATCAACAACAGGCCTTGATGGAACAGTTCAAGGTCTGAAGCCCCACGACGGGGACGACACTTAAAAGGATGGCTGCCCTTGGGGCAGCCTTGATGGAGCCCCACGATGGGAAAACCGTTTTTCGACCTGACCAGCGAACAAGGCGTGCTACGCCTGTCCATCGCGGTCACCCTGTTCATCGCCTTGATCGGCATCGCCTTCGGCCTGGCGTCAGGCTCGTTCTCGATTGTCTTCGATGGTGTCTACTCACTGGTCGATGCCAGCATGAGCGGACTGTCGCTGGTGGTGGTCAAGCTGATCACCTCCCACGCCCGGGCCGAGCGCATGTCACGCAAGCTGCGCGAGCGCTTCACCATGGGCTTCTGGCACCTCGAACCCATGGTTCTGGCGCTCAACGGCATCCTGCTGACTGGCGTTGCGCTCTATGCCTTGATCAACGCCGCCAGCAGCCTGCTCGAGGGCGGGCGGGACCTGGAGTTCGGCGTGGCACTGGTGTACGCCGTGGTGACTGTTTGCGCGTGCCTGGCAATCGCCATCGCCGAGGCCCGTGCCAACCGCAAGATCGGCTCGGACTTCGTGCGCATGGACGTCAAAGGTTGGGTAATGTCAGCCAGCATCACGGCGGCGCTGCTGGTGGCCTTTTGTGTCGGCTACCTGGTACAGGGCACCCAATGGGCCTGGATCTCCCCCTACATCGACCCGGCGGTGCTGGCGCTGGTCTGCCTGGTCATCATCCCGCTGCCGATGTCGGTAGTCCGCCAGGCGCTCTCGGAAATGTTCCTGGTGACCCCTGGCGACCTGAAGCAACACGTGGACGATGTCGCCCAAGCCTTCGTCGCCCAACACGGCCTGCAGTCGTATCGGGCCTACGTGGCCAAGGTGGGCCGCTCGCGGGAAATCGAACTCTACTTCATCGTACCGGCCACCATGGCTGCCAGGACCATCGCCGAGTGGGATGCCCTGCGCGACGAGATCGGCAACGCCATCGGCGGCGAAGGTCCGGACCGCTGGCTCACGGTGGTGTTCACAGGCGATCCGGAATGGGCTGAATAGCATCAGCCCTTTGCCACCATGGCAAGTAAGCCCTTCAGAGAGATGGAAACGCCTTGACGAGGCCTTCCTGCAGGCTTTCCAGGCCTGGGCGGGCGTAGCCCTCGGTGCTGCGCTCGATGGACCAGGCCTTGTCCAGGTGAATCTGCTCCGGTGTGACCGGCACCGGGTCGGCGATCCCGAAACTGGAGTAGTAGTCCTGGAATTTGAACTCCCACTGCGGGTAGCGCTTCATGCACAACCACTGGTTCGGGACACCATAGGAGTCCGCGACGATCAGGCCGTGCAGGCTCGTCGACAAGACGAACTCGCACGACGCGATCTCCTCGAGCACCTGCTTGACCGGTGAGAACACATCGATCACTCGCGACCCCGGGATCAACGACAGCAGGCTGGCGATTTCAGGCGAATTGCGATGATTGATATGCGGGATGATGCCTACCCGAATGGTCTTCAACGCCGGCTTCTTGACCAATGAAGAAGCCAACAAGCCCGGGTCACCCAGGACCGGCTGGCCCTTCAGGCCCTTTATCTGCTCCAGGCACTTGCGACCACGGACCGCGTGATAGTGGTGGTGGCCGGAGAACACATCGCCCGGCGTGCTGGAGCCGGTACCCCAGACATGCAACTTACGACGAAACCCCCACGTCTTGGCCTTCTTTTCACGGGCCAGGATACTGCCGATGGCGATCATTTCCGCCTCTTTGACCGGGCTGTGCACCACCTTGCGCCCAGAGACGAATTCCACGGTCAAAGCGGACAAATAATCACCAAAGTTCTGTTTGCCAGCATCGTCGCGCCCACTGCCACGACTCCAGAAAAGTTTGATCGGTTTCATGCCCGGGTAAATCCTCTCGCTCGCGGTACTTCGCTCGCGCCAACAGGACAGCGAAAACAGCGTGTTTATTTGGCGGGCAATATATAGGAATTGACTTATTGATTGGAGCGCCTTCGAGCTGTTAATACCCTGCGCGCAATACAATTGCGCAATATCCCTTCTTATCTCATGGATATACGTTGACGTTATTTTCACGCCCACTCCGCTAGCGTCGCAGCCTTTCCGGCAGCCGGCCCCTTGGCTGCCATCGAGTTTCAACGAGGCACACGTGGCAAGCACTACATCCCCAACGATTCGCAAAGGCATGGACTGGGCCGGGCTGGGCTGGCTCCTGCTGTTCTTCTGGTATTTCTCCGGCATCACCCAGGCACTGCTCATGTTCAGCGGCACGACCGGCTTCTCCGGGTTTCGCGATGCGCTGTTTCTGAGCACCCTGTGGCTTGCCCCGGTCCTGCTGCTGCCCCGCCACACTCGCCTCATCAGCGCGCTGACCGGTCTGGTGCTATGGGCGGCTTCGCTGGTGGGCCTGAGCTACTTCGGTATTTACCGCCAGGAATTTTCCCAAAGCGTCATCTTCGTGATGTTCGAGTCCAATACCGCCGAGGCCGGTGAATACTTCAGCCAGTATTTCAGCCTCTGGCTGTGCCTGGGCCTGGTGCTGTACACCCTGGTCGCGGTAGCCCTGTTTAAACGTGTCCGGCCAGTCACTCTCCCGCTGCGCAGCCGGATCCCATTGGTCATCCTGCTGTTGGCGGCCAATTTGGTGTTCCCCTTCTACAAGCAATTGGTGACTCAGCAACGTACGTTCGCCGAAGCAGTGGAAAAGGTTCAGCAGCGCATGGAGCCGGCGGTGCCATGGCAACTGGTGGTCGGCTACCAGCAGTACCGTCAGCAACTGGACAACATGCAGAAGCTGCTAGAGCAGAACGCAGCCCTGCCGCCGCTCAAAGACCTCAAGGACAGCAGCGGCGACGCGCCGCGCACCCTGGTGCTGGTACTGGGCGAGTCCACCACCCGTGAACACATGCATCTGTACGGCTATGGCCGGGATACCACGCCGGAACTCGACGCTCTGGCCGCCAACGACAAGAACCTCAGCGTATTCCGCAACGTGGTGTCGCCACGCCCTTATACCATCGAGGTGATGCAGCAGATCCTGACCTTCGGCGACCAGAAGAACCCGGACCGCTTCCTCACCGACCCGTCGCTGATCAACCTGATGAAACAGGCCGGTTACAAGACCTTCTGGATCACCAACCAGCAGACGATGACCAAGCGCAACACCATGCTGACCACGTTCTCCCAGCAAACGGATGTGCCGGTCTACCTCAACAATCAGCGCAACCAGAACGCCAGCCAGCACGACGAAGTGGTGCTCGCCCCCTTCGAGAAAGCGCTGCAGGACCCAGCCGAGAAGAAGTTCATCATCGTCCACCTGCTCGGCACGCATATGGACTACCGCTATCGCTATCCGGATGCCTACGACCACTTCAAGGATAACCAGGGCGTGCCGGGGGTCCTGACGCCTGACCAGGTGCAGACCTACAACTTCTATGACAACGCGGTGCGCTACAACGACTATGTGGTCTCGAACTTGATCAAACAGTATTCGGCCACCACCCCCAACGGTTTCTTGCTGTACCTTTCCGACCATGGCGAGGACGTCTACAGCTCCGGCAACCACGACCGCCTGGGGCGCAACGAAGGCGCACCGACCCGGCCGATGTACACCATTCCGTTCCTGCTCTGGACTTCGCCAAGCTGGCAGGCTGCACACCCGCGCGACCTGCAGGCCATGACCGACCGGGCTTACAGCAGCTCCCATCTGATCCACACGCTGTCCGACCTGGCAGGTCTGAGCTACGACCGTTACGAGCCCGCCAAGAGCCTGGTAAGCCCACAATTTGTCGTGGCACCCCGCTGGATCGGCGACCCCTACAGCAAGAACGGGCTGCGTGAGTTCGATGCCTTGCCTACGGACAAGACCGACAAGGCACAGCAGACCGTTACCAGCGCCAAGGTGCAACCGGACAAGACCTGAATCACTCCCTCCCCCAAACAAAAAGCCGGTGCCTGGACGATCCAGGCACCGGCTTTTTTTTCTGAGGCCGTCTGTAGGTAAGCGCCATCTAGTTTATGAGTTTTTTTCCGCCAATTTGCAAAGCATGACTACCAAGTCATACAAAATGACGAGAAAAACTGTCTTTTTGACGACCATACAACCCTATAAATAGAGCGGTACAACGAAATTTGTCGCGTTTGTCGCGCAAACGTTGGCCTACATTATGACAGGTCAAAAAACACACAATCATTCCAAAACAGAATGATGTCTTGCCTAAAGGTCGTTTGTTCCAATGTCATTTGCAGACCGATACTGATCTCGATCAATAAAACCCGCGATTACACAGGAGACACCGCACGGTTGACGACCGGCTCAACGCGCATTGGGCCTTGCTGCTCGGCCAGCCTCGATCGCAGGCGCCACCAGAAAACAAAAACAAATCCAAAAAATGAACGCAGGTCAAAAGGTTGCCCATGACCCATTCCAATAAAAACGCGAGTTCGGCTACCACCAGCAACACCTCCGGTCACCTGAAGAGAACCCTGAACAGCCGCCACCTGAACATGATTGCCATTGGCGGCTCCATCGGCACCGGGCTCTTCGTTTCCTCTGGCGCCACCATTGCACAATCCGGCCCCGGCGGCGCACTGCTCTCCTTCGCGATCATCGGCTTGATGGTCTACTTCCTGATGACCAGCCTGGGCGAGCTTGCCGCCTGCATGCCGGTCAGCGGCTCATTCGCGACCTATGCCTCGCGCTACGTCGACGAAAGCTTCGGTTTTGCCTTGGGCTGGAACTACTGGTACTCCTGGGCCGTGACCATTGCGGTCGACTTGGTGGCCGTGCAGATCATCATGTCCTACTGGTTCCCCGACACGCCCGGGGTGATCTGGAGCGCCCTGTTCCTGGGCCTGCTCTTTGCCTTGAACGTCGCCTCCGTGCGCTTTTTCGGCGAGACGGAATTCTGGTTCGCCCTGATCAAAGTCATCACCATCATCGCGTTCATCTTCATCGGCGTGTTGATGCTGCTGGGCATTCTCGATGGTGGCCAGGACGGTGGCGCGCACCTGTGGCATATCGGCGATGGCCCGATCGCCGGCGGCCTGCCTGCACTGATCGGCGTGGCCATGATCGTCGGCTTCTCGTTCCAGGGGACCGAGTTCGTCGGCATCGCAGCCGGGGAAACCGAAAACCCTGGGCGCAACATTCCCAAGGCCGTCCGCCAGATCTTCTGGCGCATCCTGCTGTTCTATGTCTGCACCATTATCGTGATCGGCCTGCTGATCCCCTACACGGACCCACGCCTACTCAAGGATGGGCTGTCCGACATCACCATCAGCCCGTTCACCTTGATCTTCGAGAAAGCCGACATGCTGGCTGCTGCCGCCCTCATGAACGCGGTCATCCTCACCTCCGTGCTGTCGGCCGGCAACTCAGGGATGTACGCCTCGTCGCGCATGCTCTACAGCCTGGCTGTCGAGCGCAAGGCTCCGGCACTGTTCGCCAAGCTCACCCGCTCGGGTACGCCGGTCTGGGCGTTGCTCGCCACCACAGTGGTGGCGGGACTGTGCCTGCTGAGCTTCCTGTTCAGCCCCGGCAAGCTCTACCTGTGGCTGTTGAATACCTCCGGGATGCTGGGGTTCATCGCCTGGCTGGGCATCGCCATCAGCCACTATCGCTTCCGCCGCGGCTACAAGCTGCAGGGCAACAGCCTCGACAAGCTCCCGTACGTTTCGAAGTTCTTCCCGTTCGGGCCGTTCTTTGCCTTCGCCCTGTGCATGGTCGTCATGCTGGGTCAGAACTACCAGGCCTTTATCGGAGATCGCATCGACTGGGTAGGTGCGGCTGCGACCTACATCGGCTTGGTGCTGTTCGCGGTGATGTGGTACGGCCACAAGTTGATCACCCGATCGCGCATCGTCCGCTACCGGGAAATGGATTTCAGCGTGATCGAAACCAGACGCAGACAAGACGAACGAAAAGCCCAGAGCAACTTGGATGGCGTTGCGCTAGGCCAACAGGTCTCGGCCTGAACCACCAAGGCGCCGAGCATCTGCCCGGCGCCTTGTTGCCTTGAGCGAATGCCCACTACCGCGTAGGACCACCGATGAGCACCGATTTCAGCAAATCCTTCTACGAAGCCTCCGTCGCACGCGCTTCGTACCCCGTCCACTCGGGCCGCACCGATACCCGGGTGTGCATCCTCGGCGGCGGCCTGGCCGGCCTTTCGACCGCCCTGGGGCTTGCCGAACGCGGCGTCACTGACGTGGTGGTGCTGGAGTCGCAGCAGGTGGGGCATGGCGCCTCAGGGCGCAACGGGGGGTTTGTATTCGGCGGCTACAGCCTGGGCAACGCGGACCTGCTGTCCACCCTGGGCGCCACCGAAGCACGCAGGCTGTACCAGCTGACAGTCAACGCCGTCGACCTGATCCGCACGCGCGCCCGCCAATACGCCATCGATTGCGACCTGGTCGATAAAGGCGTGATCCTCGCCAACTGGTTCAACGATCCGGCCCGCCTGGAAAAACCGCGCCAATTGATGAAGCAGGCCTACGGAGTTGAGTGGGAATGCATTTCTGCCGGCGAACTCAAGGAAATGCTCAACACCGACCGCTACTACGGTGGACTGCTGGAGCGCAACGCATTCCACTTTCACCCTCTGAAGTATGTGTGCGGGGTGGCACGCACCATCACCGACCTCGGCGCGCGCCTGTTCGAACACTCCCCCGTGCTCGGCATTGAAAAGCGCTCAGGCAAGTACGTGGTGCGCACCGCAGGCGGTGAAGTGCATGCAGAAGAAGTCGTGTTCTCAGGTGGCGGCTACGCACGAGGCGTCTATCGCCCCGTCGAGCGCGCGGTACTGCCGATTGCCACCTACGTGGTTGCCACCCAACCCCTGGGGGCGCGACTGAAGGACGCCATTGCCTGCGAATCGGCTGTCTATGACACCCGCTTTGCATTCGATTACTACCGCCCCCTGCAAGACACCCGCATCCTGTGGGGCGGGCGCATCTCCATCCTCGATCGCGGGCCCGAGGCCATCGCCAAGCTGCTCAAGACGGACCTGGTCACGGTCTACCCTCAGCTCGAGGATGTGCAGATCGACTATTCCTGGGGCGGCCTGATGAGCTATGGGCGCCACCAGATGGCCCAGCTCGGCCAGGATGACAATGGCATCTGGCACGCGGTCGGCTTCGGTGGCCACGGCATGGCGCCAACCACGGTTGCCGGCGAAGTACTCGCCGATGCCATTGCGCGCAGGCTTCCTATGCCAGAGGGCTTCGGGCAGTTCGGCCTGACCCGCACCTTCGGCCTCGCTGGCCTCGTGGCCGCCCAGGCGACCTATACCACCTACCAGGCCATCGATGCCTTCGATGCCCGACGCCTGAACAAATGAAACCGAGCGCGTTTCGCCAGCTGACTAACGCGTTTTTCTGAGCAGGGTTGCCTTGAACCTGCGCAGATTGTTCATCACCGGACGCAAGAGCCGACTTCTATCCAGGAAGGACAGCTCATGCAGATCGGCGCGCGAAGGGCGTTGATAGCCAAGGTTCCGGGTGAAATAGAACGCCCGTAGATCCTTGTTCGTGTGGATCAACGTGTTGAGGGCTGCGTCGTAATGCATAGGCCCGCCGTCGGGGTGACCCGGCGGCCGTTGCAGGATCTGGAACAAAAAATCCCTCAACCGTTCGATGCATTGGCCGTTCACTGCATAAAAGTGGGACAGGTGGATGGGACGATCGACCACCTGCCAGCCCGGCACATTGGCTTCCTCCTCGAACGGATGCCCGAAGTAGACGATGTCCCACTCCATCCCCTGCAGGGACTCGATCGCTTGTTTGCCGTACTGGGCGATGCGTCTGGAAAACTGGATATCGTCCTCCAGAATGAGGATGTTGTTCACTTTTGATCGGATGGCGTCTTCCAATATCCCGAGATGGCTCAGAAAGCACCCCCTCGCCCCAGCACTTGGGAAGCCCTCCCCCTCGCTGGGTGTAACCGCGTCGAAAAAGCCTATTTTTTCAAAATCGATACTGAAACCGTGACGGGCGAACTCTTGCATGGTTTCCATGCGGCGATCATTTCGAGAAGGGATGTTGATGATTCGGGCGCGATCAAAGTAGTCGATCACATTCATCCAGAGGCCCTCGGCGCAGGGGTCAGAGCGATTGGATCTGAGTATAGGAGACTTCGATCGAACCACCACGGGGCGGCGAGACAACCTGAGGCAGGCTGTCATTAGGTTTAATTTCTGGAAGGCTATATAACAAAATGCTTGGCGCAAAATAGCTAATCATCAACACTCATTTTGATAGTCCTCTGAAAAGCCAGCCAAGTGATCGGTAACTTCAACAACCTCTTCATGCTACGCGTGCGCGAAACCGCCACCGCCGAGCTGATCACCAATCAACGACCGAAGGTGCAGATCGACAACAGCACCCAGCAAGCAGTGCGAACGATTTCAAACTGAATGATTCGTACAGCTGACCAGTGTGCCGATGAATCGAGCCTGCACACGTCGTTGGTCTGTCCAAGGGCAATGCTTTCAGCCAACGTATACTTTGCAAAATCTCCCTCTACTCGAGCATGAGTGTAAACTTCCACAGACGACCGTCTTGATAAAACTCCGCGTGCAACGCCGAGCCAAACTTTTTAAAGCGCACCCAAGGTCGTATATAGCCCAACAAGCCATCCATCTTATCGCCACCCTGGCTATCTGGCGGGCCAAGGGTCTCGACTAGGTCATCCCGCGTCCATTCGCAAGCAGGCTGATCAAGGATATCTCCCCTGAACGGGGTATACCCTTCATGCCGCTGGACGAAGAGATGAATCTGATTGAGCTTTTGCGATCTCTTTTTCTCAAACAGCCCTGGCAGTTCCGGGGCTATGTTTATTCAAGCGCGTCAGAAACCTAGGTTAGTTATTCATACTTAAAGTCGATTTTTATCTTCATACTGCGCAGGCAGAGCTCGACAATACAGCCTTTCCATGGCTTACCTTCCGCATAAAGCCCATTTAACTCGAAGAAATTTCTAAGCCGAACAAAAAGATGAAGCAAGTCACTATCCACCTTCGCACTACTTGGCAAAAACCATTGCTTGGTTCCAGAAGGACCCAAATAATCAAACAACAACTTACAGTGATCACCCTCCGGAGAAAGTTCGGCCTCTACCAGTACCACCTCGGCATCAGCAGGAGAGATCGCAACCAAAATCTCACCAATGCCCTGATAAATCTCATCATCCACACTCATATCCCACCCGGAGAATTGACAAAAGTTTCTCTTATTGGGCGTTCCGAACCTATCTGATATGTCACAGTAAATTTCTCAGGCCTTACAGACCCGCCTGTGTACACCGGTTCAATTTGTACACCCACCGACTTTCCTTCTTTAAGCGCAGACGCCCATTGGTTCTCCAACGTCTTCCAAGCGCCCTTATTGAGATTCCCATTCATAGGCAGCAAGTTTAGACGTTCGCCAGGGCCGTTAAATATGCTGGCGATCAAGTGACCGCCCTCATCACCATCAATGCCACCTGCTGATCATCGTCTTGCTGACGCTTCTCTTGGGGCTTGCTGTAGACCTGGATCCAAGCGTAAAGGCTGTGCACTGACATCCCTGAGCGCTGGGCGACCTCGGCGACAGGTTTGCCTTTATCGATCACTTGCTTGACCGCTTCGATCTTGAATTCTTCGGGGTAACGCTTGCGACTCAGCACCTCCTATTTGGGCTCATTATGAGGCTTGGAGGTGACTACGAAACCAGGGGCGATTCAGTGGGTAGGATACGGTGGCCTCGGATAGTCTTGGGGAAAATCCACCTTCATCAACGCATAGGATTCTCTGAAATATTCACTTTTATCGAAATTCATGTGGGGACTGCGAGAAAAAGGATCAATTACCCAAAGAAAATCGTCGATGCTTCCTCCACCGTAGCGTTCGACAAATGCTTTGTAGTCGGCAGGTAGTTGAATACTATATTCGCTTTCCACCTTGACCCAATCGGGACTTGTGTATGCGCTACTCGCTGGAGGCAGCAATAGCCTTTCAAGTTTACTAAGCATTACTTGACCCCATTGATGTTAGGAATAGACACGGCAAGATTGAACACATTAGAGCCACGCGCTGTGAACGTCAAGCCAGTCGGCATCTGCACTGAGCAGAGTCGAGCCTATCGTAGAGAGAAGAAAACTAAATGTTCAATACAGAAGGGCGGATCGACGTATGCACCCAATCTAGGTAATACTGGCGAGGAGAGCCCATCATATATTCTGATTAACTATCAGGAAAATCCATCCACGTCCCATTTTTTAGCAAAAACTCGGAGTCCTCTACAATGGCATCAAAGAAACTTGAAAGCGACATTGCATGGGAGCGCACCATTAGCAGCGCAGTCTTTAGGGCCAGATCATCCCCTTCTACCGCATTCATTTTATTTGCAGCCTCGCATAGCCGGCTTAGATACTTATCTAGTCGAGCGGACAAGTTACCACTAAAATCAATTTTGAATTTATCCCTATCAAACTCACCAACCTTCTGCAACGCTGTATTGCAAAATGCTTGGCGCAAAATATCTAAATCACCAACGCTCACTTTGATAGTCTCCTGCCGTCCTGCACTGCTTTGGTTGGTTATTGAGGTCTACGACTGGCTGGTGGTAAGGACCAGGATGCTCAGCTGGGTCCAGGCATGGAAAATGTGGCCAATGCAGCCCCCCCCCGGGGCGAGCTAGTTGTGCGCTACCTGGCAGCGCAGAGCGTGACGACTATTCAGAACTACGCCCTGGCAGTCCTGTTCACCGTTCTGATTTCTGCGTGCGCTTGGTAGTCCTTGCCTCGACCATTCCGCTGTTCGCCCTGGCCGGGTTCACTGGCTTGGTCGATGGCCTGTTTCGCCGTGATCTGCGGAGGTTCGGCGCGGGTCGAGAATCCAGCTACCTCTACCACAAGGCACGCGGGACCATCATACCGCTGGCCATCTTTCCCTGGACGTTCTACCTGGCCCTCCCGATCAGCATCAGCCCGATGCTGGACATCTGCGGCAGCCACCAAGCTGTTTCGCTTGGAATTTCTCAGATAGATCGTCATGCATCAAATCAGGAGAACAGTCAGGAATCTAACTGACCGACAAGAACGAAAAAGCCCGCAAACCTAGATGGTCGCGGGCTATTCCATACTGAAATCACATCGAAGCGAGCCTAAGGGTCGCTCCAGGGGCAGCAAGACTAGATTGGCTGTGAGTAGCCTTCCCTTCCTAGTACCTGCATTACCGCTGTGAATATGGTGGGTCGTGTAGGATTCGAACCTACGACCAATTGGTTAAAAGACAATTGGCTCCGACAGTCAGAATCCGACTAGAGAAGGAATCTCAGTACAAGCTCTGCCTACCTACGCAGCCTCTAATGACCTTCACATTAGAGGCCTGGAAATGACCCAACCAACCAAAGCAAAACGCGTCGGGAAGATCTCCACCAAAGGTGGTACTGGCAAGACCACCGGCTCGACCAACCTCGGAGCCTTCACCGCTGACGCAGGCCTGCGTACCCTCCTAATCGATCTGGACCCAGTCCAGCCCTCCGCTTCGTCGTACTTCCCTCTGGAGCACACTGCCGAGGGCGGTATCTTCGAGCTGCTCGCGTTCAATAACACTAATCGCGACCAGATCATCTCCCGAACCACCATCCCCAACCTCGACGTCATCGTTTCGAACGATGCGAACAACCAACTCAACAACCTCATACTGCAGGCGCCCGATGGCAGACTGCGCTTGGCGAACCTGATCACAGCGTTTGAAGATGATTACGACTTGATCATCTTCGACACCCAGGGCGCTCGCAGCGCAATGCTGGAAATGGTCGTGCTTGCCTCGGACATCGTCCTCTCTCCTCTCCCCCCCAACATGCTGGCAGCTCGCGAGTTCAACCGCGGCACCATTCACATGATGGAAGGCCTGCGTAGCTACAGCAGACTGGGCCTGAAAATCCCTCACATCAACATCATCATCAACGGCCTGGAAGAGACCGTTGATGCCCGCCTTGTTCACGGAACAGTCCGCGAGGTCTTCGACGGACACAGTGACTTCTCCGTCCTCCATACCACTATTCCAAACGCTGTTGTCTTCAAATCTGCCGCTCGACTGGGCATACCTGCCCATCGACTGGAATACCGCCAGCCTTCCAACCGAAAGTCGCCCTCCGCACTGAGCATCATCCGCAGCCTAGCCATCGAAGCGTTCCCTGAGTGGCGTGAGCGCTTTGAGGCCATGACCGAGGAGCGCGTTGCCGAAATCGTCAAGGAGGCTCGTCGTGACTAAGCCTCCAATAACTCAAGCAGTCGGTGTTACTCCTGACGAAGTTGCCCGACTCGGGAATCTGTTCAGCTCCAAGGACCTGCGCAGCCTACAGACAAAGCTCACCGCGACAGCGACTGAGTTGCGCAATCTAGCTAACGGACGCCAGCGTGGCGGCGGCCTCGTAGCAAATCTGAGCGCATTTTTGACTCAAGATCAGTGTCAACTGCTGCTGGATGCCTCCCGACTTATTGACTCAGTCGGCCAGAGCGTGACCCATGCAAAAGAAAAGCGGGTTCGTACGGAGAAGGACGCTAAACGCCGCCAAGATGCGCGGGACGCACTGGCGAAGCAGCTTGTCGCCCGTACATTCCCATTGCCTACCGAAACTCACGAAGAACTTCTGGAAACCGTAAAAGCTGCACTCATCCTGAATCGTGCTCGGCAGTTCAACACTTCCTATAACCCTTCTGAATTCAACGTTTACATCAGAAACGAGCTGAAGACACCTGATCGGCTCTATGGGCATTCAGTGGAGCAGCACCGTGTCGGCAACATCCGATCACTCCGCTACCTCTTGATCTGCGACATGACCAGTCATCTCGCCTACGACGACGGTTCGTCGGTTGAGGAACGCCTGCGACTCGTGCAGGAGAAAGTGGCCGAAGCTGTTGCCATGACCACCCTGACTGCTGACGAACGCGAGACACTGCGCCTCTGGCAAGAGGCCCTGGTGCCTGCAGCGAATAGGCAGGAGGGCCAAGCATGAGCATGGACAAACAGAAGGTCCTCGAAAAAGTCACCAAGCTGCTGGCCTTGGCCAACAACCCAGGTGCGAACAGCAACGAGGCCAGCATCGCGCTGCGCCAAGCCCGCACGCTCATGGCGCAGTACAACATCGAGTCGGAGGAGCTTCGAGCGGGCCAGGTCGATGAGTCCAGCATTCGCACCGGCACCCGTCGCTCTCCAGCTGACTGGCTGCATTCACTTGCCGCCACCTGTGCAGCTGCTTTCGACTGCAGCCACCTCTCCTACTACCACCCATCGATGGGGTACTGCTTCAAGTTCCTGGGCAAAGGTATTGGTCCAGAGCTGGCCTCCTACGCCTACAGCAGCCTCGCCCTACAACTGCAAAAAGCCCGTCGTGAGCATGTTTCACAACAGAAACGCTGCCAACTCAAGACCAAGCGCCGTCGCGGCCAGCTGTTCGCTGAAGGGTGGATTGGTGCAGTGGCACACAAGGTTCGCCAGTTTGCAGGGGAGCTGGATCCTGAAACTCAGGCCGACATCACGGCCTACCTGACTCGGCACCACCCTGACCTCAAGCGCTTTGACATCGAACCTACCGAGGCCAAGGGCCATGATCGTGGGTCCCTGCAGGCAGGTTTTGAACAGGGTCGCCATGCCCTCCTCCACCGTGGGGTTGGACGCAACCCACACCCAGCCATTGCCCATGGAGGTGCAAGATGAGCGTCCTTGACCTCTCCCCTCCCCACTCCATTGAAGCCGAGCAAGGCGTCCTGGGTGGGTTAATGCTGGACAACGAGGCTTGGGACCTGGTTGGCGACCGCCTGCAACCGGAAGACTTCTTCCGTGCTGAGCACAAGGTGATCTTCAAAGCCATCTATGAGCTGGCTGAGCGTAACAGCCCATTTGATGTCGTGACGGTCAGTGAAGCCCTGGCAACGCCCGAAGAGGTGGGTGGGCTTCCCTACCTGGCTGAGCTGGCCAAGAACACGCCCTCGGTTGCGAACATTGAGCACTATGCCCACATCGTTCAAAACCGGGCTCACCTGCGCCGGCTGATCTCCCTCTGCTTCCAGGGTACGCGGGCAGCTGCGGATCAGCAGGCTGACGCATCAGAAGTCCAGGACAGCATCGAGCAACAGCTATACGCCCTGGGCGAAGGCCGTGCGCAAAGCGAATTTGCCGACATGAACTCCGCGCTGTCGAGCGTCATCGAGAAGATTGACCAGTACTTTAACGGCCAGGTCTCTGTAACCGGACTCCCCACGGGCTTAGATGATCTCGATGCAATGACACGCGGGTTGCAACCAGCGGATCTGGTCGTCGTGGGCGCCCGACCTTCGATGGGCAAAACATCGTTCTGCTTGAACATGGTAGATGCCGCGCTGAACCACTCTCCGAACGAGATCGTGGTGGTCTTCAGCATGGAGATGCCTACCGAGGCGCTGATCTTCCGCATGCTGGCCATCCTGGGCCATATCGACCTGCAGAAGTTGTTGAGCGGACAGTTGGAAGATGAGGACTGGCCAAAGCTCACCAACGCCGTGCACATCATGAAGTCGTATGGGGATCGGCTTGTCATCGATGACACCGCCAGTCTGACACCTGCGGCCATGAGGGCTAAGGTCCGGCGGGCCAGCCGCCGCTTTGGAAAGCCGTGCCTCATCCTCGCTGATTATCTCCAGATGATGACGTGCTCCGGGCAGGAAAACCGAGCCAATGAAATCAGCGTCATCTCCCGTGCGCTGAAAGGCATTGCGAAGGAGTTCAACTGCCCCTTCGTGGCGCTCTCCCAGCTCAATCGCGAGCTGGAGCGCCGGCCCAATAAGCGCCCAATCAATGCCGACTTGCGTGATAGCGGCGCGATCGAACAGGACGCTGACGTGATCATGTTTGTGTACCGGGACGAGTACTACAACAAGGACACGGACCAGAAAGGTATCGCGGAAATCATCATCGGAAAGCAGCGCCAGGGCCCCACAGGCTCGGTTCGAGCCGCCTTCATCGCCAATCAAACCCGCTTCGCAAATCTCACTGCCGACCTTTGGCAAGGAGCCGCCGCATGACGCCTCTTCAAACGCAATCGATTACCCATGACTGCCGCGGCTGCGGTCGGCATTTCTCATTGAACCAAGTGCGCGAGGTACACCCCGCCGAGCATACCCCTGAGGGTGAAGCCGAAGTGTTGGTTTGCCCCGTTTGCGGTAGCTACGACATTGAGCAGCTCGAGGAGGTGGCCCGTGCAAACTGAACAGGCCTATCCATCGATCTCCGCGATCGCCGGTGCCGAGCAGTCGGCCTTAGCGTTTGCGCATCAATCTGGGCTCAATGCGACGTGGCTCGATGCGCTGAGCCTAGTCATATCCCGGCTTAGCCAGTTCGGCCAGACGGTAGCTCCCGTGGAGCTGGCCGAACCACTGCAGGAGCTTGAGCGTCTGCAGTACATCGAAGTCGAGACGATCACCTCCAACGGGATCACGGTGAGCCTACTTGGCCAGCCCGCCCTACTGACAAACTACTTCTGGTCCATTTGGGTACCCAAGCACTTGCTGGCCTGCGGGTTGAAGGTCGCGATCACACCTCACCTGGACTCAGCCCAGGGCGACGCCCATCACTGCACCGTCGTATTCCGCATCCCGGGCTCGCGAGAAGCTACTCGCGAATTTCTTACTGACCTGGCCACCCAGTATCCCGGTAACAGCCCTGAGATCGTCGCCATCCAGGCCGGGAATGTCCTGAGTGCTGGAGGTGGCCAATGACTCTCGCAGTGAAGTGCGTCGTGAAATTCGACGGTGCAGGCTTCTGGACAAACACGGTGAAAGGCAAACGTGCGAGCTGCTCTGCGAATGACCGCACGGCTGCCGAGCGGTTGGCTTCCCGTCTCTTTGGAGAAGGCAAAGCCACTGTTGAGCAACAACAGGATGAGCCTGGGGACCGCGACAAGTACATCGCTAGCCGCTGGATACTGACCGGTGAGGCCTTGTTGACCGACCAGGAGAAAGGCCATGCGTAATCTCCTGCGCGGTGCCCACGAGAGCGTACGTCGACTCGCGAAATTTGCCATCGCCGAGGGCTGGACACTCACCCGCTCCAACAGCGGCCATCTGAAATTCAGCAAGGCCGGCTTCACCCCTATTTTCACCTCCTGCTCGCCGAGCGACCACCGTACCGAGCGTAACACTCGGGCGCTGCTTCGCCGTGCCGAGGTCCAAAACAACAGCTCGCAGGGGATGCACTAATGCCAATCCGACACGTAATCATTCACCAGCTCGACAAGCAGCCTGACGGCAGCCCCGCGGTGCTTCATGCCCGTGACACAGAGTTGCCTAATACCGATGCCATCGAGCATCTGCAGGGCGACCTGAACGACAGCTACAACGCCAAGCAGGGCAAAGCATGGGGTTTCTTCCACGATGAATCAGGAGCCTACCCATTCAGCGGCTGGCTGAAACAGTACCTGGATGAGCAGCATGACTTCACCAGCTTCAGCCATATGGCAGTCGAGCATCTGCAAAAGTTGATGGAGGAGGTCAACCTGTCCATCGGTGGGCATGTGCTCTTCACCCACTACCAGCAGGGGTTGACTGAATACCTGATGATTGCCGTCCTGCAACAGGTCGAGACCGTTGGCCTGGATGGTGATCTCAACGTTGTCGCCTCCCGCTATCTGGACACCAGCAACTTCTCCTGCGCAGCTCGGATCAATCTGAGCGAGTGGCGGAACAATCCAAAATCAAAGCAGTACATCTCCTACGTCAAGGGCAAGAACGGCAAGAAGAGCGCCGACTACTTCCGCGACTTCATCGGGTGCCAGGATGGGGTCGACGGCCCCGGTGAAACTCGCACGCTGCTCAAGGCCTTCAGCGACTTCATCGAAAGCGAGGACCTGCCCGAGGAGTCCGCTCGCGAAAAGACCCAGACCCTCCTCGACTACGCCACCAGCCAGACCAAGCTGGGCCAGGCCATGACCCTGGAAGAGCTCTCCAGCCTGATCGACGAAGATCGCCCGAAAGCCTTCTACGACCACATCCGCAACAGCGACTACGGCTTGTCGCCGGAGATCCCCGCCGACGTGCGGGTACTCAACCAATTCCGCCGGTTCACCGGCCGCGCCGAAGGCCTGTCGATCAGCTTTGAAGCGCATCTGCTCGGTTCCAACGTCACGTATGACGCCGACACCGGCTCCCTGACGATCAAGAACCTGCCGACTCAACTCACCGACCAGCTCAAGCGCCGCCAGTAAGGAGAACACCCCATGAAAGCAACCAATTCCCGTACCGCTGACAAATTCGTTGTTCGCCTGCCGGACGGCATGCGCGAGCGTGTTGCCGAAGTGGCTCGTGCGAACCACCGCTCCATGAACAGCGAGATCATTGATCGCCTCGAACAATCGCTGCTCAACAATCGGTTTGAGCCAGTACAGATCGAGACTGTTGATACCGAGGAACTCAAATCCGAGCTGAATCGCGCCTATCGGATCATCGATCGCCTGCTGCAGAACTCGACCGCTACCCAGGAAGACGTAGCTGAGGTCCTGGTCTTGGTACGCAACACCGGGCACATGCTGACCCATCAAGCCAACGCCGTAGCCGTAGGAGCCTGACATGCAAGCTGCAGATGATCTGAAAGCTCGGCTCTTGGCGCCGGACTTCTCCCCAACGTCGGCTACGGCGGCGATGAGCGATCCCATCGCTGATACCCCACTGGTCGTAAGTGTCGACGACGTCCTCCCTTGGGAAGACAACCCTCGCACCACCCGTAACCCGAAGTACGATGAACTCAAAGAGTCGATCCGCAACCGCGGCCTCGACACGCCCCCGCCCGTGACGCGCCGCCCAGGCGAGAAAAAGTACCGCATTCGCAACGGCGGCAACACTCGCATCGCCATTTTGAAAGAGCTGTTCCAGGAGACCAACGATCCGCGGTATCAGCGTATCAACGTACTGTTCCGCCCCTGGGATCAGGTTCGGGGCGAGATCATCATGCTCACCGGCCACCTGGCCGAGGACCTCAAGGGCGAGCTGAAATTCATCGAGCGCGCTGTTGGCGTCGATCGAGCGAAGAAGCTCTATGAGGCCGAGGATCAGTCCACCATCGGGGTACGTGAGCTTTCACGCCGTCTGACGAAGGATGGCTACCCAATCTCCGCATCTCACATAAGCAGAATGCTGGATACCGTCCAATTTCTGCTACCAGCAATACCGGGATTGCTCTACAGCGGCCTTGGTTATGATCGGATCACTAAAATCCTTTCCTTGCGAAAGACAAGCTTGGCCTGTTGGGAGAAGCATTACAGCGGAGAAGGTGTCGACTTCGAAATGCTGTTCCAGGACGTCCTGGCCATTTTTGAAGGAGACGCCGAAGAGTTTCTGTTCCAACGCTTCCAGGATGAACTCATTGGGTCGATGAAGAAATCGCTTCCCCTCTCCTATGAAGACATCCTGCTGGAGATTACCCAGCAACAGGACCAGCTTCGCCGCTCCACGCCGGTGATTGAACTGCCAGCCACTGATCCTTCGCATCCCACCACAGCACCAGCGGGCAATGGCGGCTCAACTCTGTCCCCACCGGCAAAAGCCGCGGGGGGTGGCCAGATCACAACCTTGCAACAGGGCAGCCAGACGCCTGCCGCCGCGCCGCCCTCGCAAACGGCACCAGTTTTGCCCCCCGAGCTGACCCCAGAGGAGCAACAGGCCCGCATCGATGCCCATGTCGCTTCCCCTACCAATACCAGCAAGCGCGTCACCGAGATGAAAGCGAAGATGGCAGCGCTCGACGGCGAGACCCTGCCTGATTTCAACGCCAACTGCCTGGTCGCTATTCCTGTTCAAGCCGGTGGGCTGCATCCGATTTCGGATTTGTGGTACATCGAGCGCGAGATCGATGAGCCCACCCAGTTACGCAAACACCTGGCGCAGCTGGCCGTTGAAATTCTGGAATCAGTGAGCGCTCCTGGGGACATCCTCGAAGTCGAGGGTGGCATTGGCTTTAAGTACAAGCAGCCCGACGAAGATCTCGATGTGACTGCCACAGCCCACCATACCGTGACGCTGCTTCAGTCATTGAGCGGTGCAACAGCCATCGCCTTGACCATGTTGCAGAAACAGCCGGATCCGATGAATGCCTTGGGTGAATTTGAGTTTGCGGCTGGCCTCGGCCAACTGCTGCTGGGACAGCCCCTGAGTACTGAACAAGCCCCAGGTGACGAAGGCCGCTTGAGCGACGGAGCTCTTGTGAAGTTGTTCCGCATCATCCGCCTCGCTCGGCGCCTGATTGACTTGGAAATCCAGGAACACAAAGAGCTCGAGCAGCGCTCGGCTCATTGAGTCCTAGATGAGATGAATGGGAGGGAGTCTCAATGTCCAAGTCACCTATCAATGAAGCCGTCTTGTCACAGGTGTTAGATCACATGCGCAATGGGCAGTTACAGCGCTGTGTCGAAATGGGGATAAACCCAGAGGTGCTGAATCAGATCCAGCACCCCACCATCATGAGTTTGTTGAGAAATACTCCCGTTAACTGGGTCAATGTATCGATCAACAACGCAATGATAGAAAAGTTGCTCACCAATGCTGCACGCTCAGAAGAAGAAACACGGCTTATTGAGCGCGCCATTCGCTTGGGTGCTACCACCACATTGTTAAAAGCATTCTTTGGGCTTACTCCCCAAGAAATTGCTCTGCAGCGCACACTTATTGGCGTCAAGGCACCAAGAGGGCGCTGGCCTGAACTGTCAGAGGACCAGGATCATCATTTGTGGTACCGCTGGACCAAACTCATGGCAGAGAACCAGGTCGACCTCAAAGACAGCTTGGCCATGCTGGACGTGGCCATGCTGGTTGCAGAGGAGTTGTTGACCGACGGATTAACGCTGGCTCAGGTTTGGTCGCGCATTACTTACTGGATTGAGAAGGGACTGTATAAACAAAACCAACCGGTGACCTCTCCGCCTGAGCAGCGCCAACTGGCAATTATCGAACAGCCGCCCCAGGCCCTCTTCGTTCGACGTACCGATGAAAGTGGTGCGCCTTCAACAGATCTTGGAGAAGGCGAACTCAGACAATGAAGCTTGCACGGTTCCCGATTTCCATGCTCCTAGATTCGGCCTCAGGTCAACTTGAGGCCCATGTGCAGAAGAAGCGAGCTGAGGAGAACGTCCCCCCTGCGACAGCGACACCCTACGCCGGGATCATTTTCAGCGGTAATCCGCATGAAACAGTCCCGCGCCGGCTTCTGCTCGATAAGAGACTGACGCCGTTAGAGCGCAATTGCTGGCAAGTCTTCCGATTGCTGGTCAACGAGGATGGCATCACAGCCTTCCCTACCTACGACCAGCTTCGTCCGTACCTGGGCATGAACCCGGGCAAACCTGCGTCCCGAGAAACGGTGGCGAAAGCGCTGACAGTCCTTCGCCTGACCCGTTGGCTTAGTCTTGGACGCAAGGTCCGGAATGAACTCAGCGGACAAGTCCAGGGCAACGTCTACCTACTCCACGACGAGCCTGTCACACCAGCAGAAGCCCTGGAATTCGACAGGGACTATATGTCCTTGCTCATGCAATCGATGGAGCACCAGAACAAGGCGATCCGGGAAATCGCCACAATCACCTGGCGAGAGTTTACCAATGACCCCGACGTAGGACGCGGACTGCCCAGCCGTATCGATACCATCAGCGACCGCTTGAATGCACAAGCATGGGCCGTCGAAAGTCAGCAGCACGCGCTTCCGGCGCCTGAGTTCGGAATCCGAACGCAGCCAGATTTACCGCTGTCTGGCCTGAGTTCGGATTCCGAACTCAGTCCAAAACCGCAGAGTTCGCCCTCAGTTCGGAATCCGAACTCAGCTAGTACGTATACGAATACAAACACTTCTGTATCTAAAAGCTTTGTACTACCGGAGGACAGCGTCGGCCCCAATTGGTTAATCACGATGGAAGGTCTCAAGCCTGAGGACAGAGGACGAGCTCGAGAGATCATGGCCCCCGTCCCCGAAAGCCTCCGCGATGCGGTAATCAACCAGTGGGCACACCGATGCAAAGAGGGGAAAGTCGCCAAGCCGCTTGCGTACCTGGCAACGCTCGCCGGCAAAGCGATTCGTGGAGATTTCAATGCTGACTGGCAGCCATCGCCGGTAGCCGCTCCAGTGCCATCTGGACAGTCAGCGCCGGTAGCTTCAGAGCCGAAGGCGGTCATACCCGTACCGCCCAAGCGTCGCAGTGAACCCACTCCCACCGGAATGATGACCGGGCGAGCCGCGTTAAGCGCGCTGCAAGCAGTAATCGCCCCTCGACGATACCAGGGAGGCAACCATGGTTGATTTGGAGTTCCATTCAGGGCTGCTAGCGGGGGCTGGGTTGCTGGGACTGGTGGCAGGGCAACTGCTCACCTACGTCGCGCACCAACTGCCGATTAGCCTTGAGCAGCAGTGGCAGCGGGAGGCACGGGAAGTTCTTGGCTTGGGCAGAGAGGTGACATGCCCTCTCAAGCATTGCTTGCACGATACTTCCAGGTCACGAGGCTGGGTCGTGCAGATCGGATGCGCGGCATTGTCGATGGTAGTGATTTGGCAGCTGGGTACAACTCTGCAAGCGTTGTTCGCCTTGCTACTGACCTGGTGGCTGATCACGCTGAGCTTGATCGACAGCGAACATCATTTGCTGCCGGACGTGCTGGTAAATCCTGGCCTCTGGTTCGGCCTGATCCTCAACTCGTTCGGTGTGTTCACCACCCTGCCGGAGGCACTCTGGGGAGGTGTCATTGGCTATATGAGCCTCTGGTCGGTGTTTCATCTGGTCAAGCTCTGTACCGGAAAAGAGAGCTTAGGCGCGGGTGACTTCAAGCTGCTGGCCCTGATCGGAGCATGGGGAGGCTGGAACATTCTCCCGTTGACAGTGGTGCTCGCCCTACTCAGCGCGCTCTTGGCGAATGTGCAATACCTACTGATACCCAAATCGTCCAGACCCGCTGTAGTTCCTTTCGGCCCACATCTGTCAATTGCAGGCTGGGTAAGCCTCATACTTCAACCAAACCTGCTTTAGATATTGTGTTGCGGGCCGCAACACTTGATACCCAGCGATCGAGAACTAGTCCCCAGGATCTGGCGTCAGCGCCAAGGGCCAGCCCAGTGATGCGGTCCGCATCATTTTCCTGAGCTCGGCATCAGCGCCGATGGCCTGCCCAGTGTGACCACCAGTCCCAAAGTGTTGTGGCCCACAACACTCTGGGCAGGACACCGGTGGCCTGCCCGGTGTGGCGATTAGCTCCATCAAAGTGTTGTGGCCCACAACACTCTGAGCAGGACACCGGTAGACCTGCCCGCTATGGCCATCAGCTCTATCAAAGTGTTGTGGCCCACAACACTTTGGGCAGGACACCGGTAAACCTGCCCGCTATGGCCATCAGCTCCATCAAAGTGTTGTGGCCCACAACACTTTGGGCAGGACACCGGTAGACCTGCCCACTATGGTCATCAGCTCCATCAAAGTGTTGTGGCCCACAACACTCGCTAGGATATGGCGTCGGCACCGATGGCCTGAGAGGTGATTCCACTGGAATCACTCCAAGTCGTGCGGCCCGCACCACTCGGCAGGATCTCCCCAGTGCCAAACAGCTGTTTCATTGGCACCCTCCCGGATGGGTGAATCACACCAATCTGCAGCCCTGCCGAAAATCCAACGCAGCACGTTATTCATTTATTACTGCGCCACAGTAGCCCGAAAAGCAGCATGGACACGTCTTCCCTTCTTTATATAAGGAACCGTCCATGGCTGATCAGTATCCACTCAACATCGGCTCCCTTCGCAGCCAGGTCAACCTCACCCTGCACACCCATCACGCCGCCCGCATCTGGCTGGGCCGCCAACAGAACGATGGCAAGCATGGCATCCCTGGCCTCGCTGGCTTCTGCCAAAAGATCAACCAGATCGACCGTGGTTCCGCTCAGGACGACCCCTACTCCGACTGGTGGATGATCCTGATCCAGGAAAAGATCCAGGAATCGGACAACGGCCTCAAAGCCATCGACAGCCGTCTCGATGACGTGATGGCCCAACTCCCCAAAACGCTAGAGGTCGGCGAAAACCTCTCGATCCAGCCGATGAAACTGCCGCTGTACCTGTCCAACCCTCTCGCGTTCAAAGCCGTCTATCTGCTGACCGGCTACGACGAAGTCGTCCGCCGCGTTCTGCTGGCCCAGCATGTCGGCATGATCGGTCGCCGCGACGGTGAAGCGTGGATCGACGAAGGCGCTCACCTGCTGCGCAGTCTGTTCGGCCTGGCCCAGCAGTTCCGCTACTCCGGTGCAACCCGTGACGACTTCGCCGCGAACAATGCCCGCGCCGAGCAGGCCCGCGAAATGTATGCCCGCTTCGATGCCATTCCTCAGGACATCCTCGAAGGCACCCGTCGATCCGAATTCGCCCCTGTCATCCGCCGCAATCAGCCAGCAGCGACCGAGCCAGACGACCTGGCTGAGGATGACTTCCACGAAGGTGAGGAGTGACAGGCATGCGCTCGTGCGAAGGCTTGCAACAGGGTGCCTTCAAACCGCTGCAACAGGGTGCC
Source organism: Pseudomonas sp. CK-NBRI-02 (assembly GCF_008124495.1). NCBI lineage: Bacteria > Pseudomonadati > Pseudomonadota > Gammaproteobacteria > Pseudomonadales > Pseudomonadaceae > Pseudomonas > Pseudomonas sp. CK-NBRI-02. The sequence continues at coordinate 117,134 of NZ_VSJH01000004.1, forward strand.
TATCAGGCGCTGCAACAGAGTGCCTCACTAAAAGGCCTTTTAAAGCCTTTTAAAGGTAAGGGGGAGCTGGACCAGTTAGCGGCTCAATGCACAGCACTGGAGGTGGGTGTACGCGAGCTTGCCCAGGAAGTGCTGGACCAGGTTCGCCAACATCCATTCGCGCTTTTGCCCGTTCGACTCATCGAGCAAAACACGGCGGCTGGAACAACCTTTCTTCGTTGGCAACACGTACAGACACGACGCATGGGCGTCGGCGTCTGGAGGTGGCAGCTGGACCAGCCCAAAACCTCAAGGCAGCTGCTGCAAGACCTGTTTGCCCTGGAGCAGCACCGCATCACCCTCAACATGCAAACCACCATCCTTCACTTCATCGGCAAACAGGCCGCCGAGTGCGCAGAAAAGATGGGCCAGGCCGAAGCCGAATTTCAGGCTCGACTGCAGCAGTACACACCCCAACCTCGCTGAACGGAGATACAACCATGAGTACACCAGTAGTCTGGGAAGGCAACATCGGCAATGCGGCAGAACACCGCTCGTTCGCAAACGGCAACAAAGATCCGCGGCACATGCTGCGAATCAACGTGATGTTCGACAACTCGATCCCTGACGGCCAGGGTGGCTACAAGGATCGTGGTGGCTTCTGGGCCAATGTCGAATGGTGGCACCAGGATGCCGAGCGTTTCGCCGCTCTATTTCAGAAAGGCATGCGCGTGGTTGTGATTGGCCGCGCGATCATGGATAGCTGGACGGACAAGCAGAGTGGCGAGGAAGTGTCTGCGCTCAAGGTAGAGGCAAGCCGCGTCGCGATCCTCCCGCACCGGGTCGAACACGTCACACTGGCATCGAACGGCAACAGTCAACGTCCAGCCAATCAACAACAGGCCGGCCAGCCCCGCGGCCAGAGTCAACCATCACCGCAGCCAGAGCCGGACGGTCTGCACGACTATCCCGGTTTTGACGACGAACTGCCGGTATAACCCCCCTTTAATTTTCGCGCCTCATCGTGAAGCTCTTGGTGACAAGGATGTCACTTCGAGTTTCACCTCCCTTCGATGCAGCACCCCCTTAGCATTTAGGCCACTGCTTGGCAGGCGATTTTTCAGGCGCCATTCGTGAAGCCTCTGGTGCGAAGAACAGCTCGTCGTCATCCATCTCCCTCTCACAGACGCCTGCTTAGTGGAACTAAGCCCCGGCAGCTGACCTACAACAATTGCCGCGCTCCTCGTGGACCTCTTGGGTCAAGAACGCTGCATCGTGGATCAAGGGGCGCTGCAAGCAGCCCATGCCCAGGCTCTGCCTCGATAAATCCGCTACTCAACGGTTTTCATTTTCCAATGGTTGCTGCTCCCTTAGTTGCTGATACTCGGGCCTACGAAAAATCGCTCAATCGTCAGAATTCAGCAGGCAAGTCCGTTGGGACGGGGGGCTGCTGAACTCATCAGTCGAGGCCCATGATGGAAAATCAGCAACCTCAGACAGCTAAGCTGGATAGGCGGCACTTCAACAATCCCCACCCTACGGTCGAGGCTGCTGGGGTCGAAGCCGCCGAGAAAGGGTTGCCCGTGTATGCCTGCCCTTACAAGCACCCCGCCATGCTGGCCTCCTGGCTGAAAGGGTACAAGCGCGCCCAGCAGCTGACCTCCGCCACCTAGCCTACCGTTCTCTGGAAATCCCTCCCCTCCGGTTCACCATTTCGCGTTGTGTGGTCTCCGACCGACAGCAAGAGTGCCCCCTGTTTGAATTGTATAGGGGGAACCCCATGAAACTCCTGATCATCGAGGCACCCGGCAAGCTGAAGAAGCTGAGGCCCATAATGAAAAAGATCCGCCCTGGCGAAGACTGGGAAGTCGTAGCCACCGGTGGCCACATCCGTGATCTACCGCAGTCGGGCCAAGACGACACGATGATCACCACCGGGGTATTGAAGACCCTTTGCCCGGTGTATGAAATCCTGCCGAAGAGTGCACGCAACGTCAGCACCATTCGCAAAGCACTCAAGAACGCCACCGAGGTCTACATCGCCACCGACCCGGATCGCGAGGGTGAAAGCATCGCCTGGCACATCCAGCAGACGCTGGGCATCCGCGAGTACAAGCGGGTCACCTTCAACGAGATCACCCAAACCCGCGTTCGCGAAGGCTTGGCCAACGCTCGCAGAATTGACGGCCAGCTCGTCGCGTCACAGGAATGCCGTCGAGTGCTCGACCGCCTGGTGGGCTATCTCGTCACCCAGCAGCTGCGCCGGATCATGGGACAACCGACATCAGCAGGCCGCGTGCAATCTCCGGCCCTCTATCTGGTAGTGCTGCGTGAGCGCGAGATCAGCAACTTCAAGGTCATCCATCACTTCGGAGTGGAGCTGGTCTTCAAGGACGAAGCCTCCGCCCTGTCCTGGACTGCTGTGTGGCAGCCGGTGCCAGACTTTGCCAGTAAAGAGCATCCGTACATACAGGACGGCACGCTCGCAGCCAGAGTCGCTGCCACCCGTGCAGTCATCGTCGAGTCTTGCGACGACGGCAAGAAGCGCCGGCCGCCACCACCTCCCTTCATCTCTTCGACGCTGCAACAGGCGGCCAGCGTAGCGTTGAAATGGGATCCGGACAAAACCATGCAGGTCGCGCAGCGACTGTACGAGCAGGGTGTGATCACCTATCACCGGACGGATAACCCCAACCTGGCCGATGAGGCCATGCCAGATATCCAGGCAGTGGCTCGCAGACAGGGCCTAGACGTGGTAGACGAGCGCCGGACGTTCAAGGCTGCGGACAGCGCCCAGGAAGGTCACCCCGCGATTGCACCAACGGTGTGGGAGGATGAAGTCGCAGGTGAGTCCGCCGAAGAGCAGGCCCTGTACAAGCTCATCCGGATCCGGGCGCTGGCCAGCCAGCTTGCTGATGCGATCTATGACGTGCGCACTGCAAAACTACTGGCCAAAGGGCCCGATCAGCGGCCACTGCGCTTCGCTGCTACTGGCAGCACGGTCGCCTATCTCGGTTGGATGAAGCTCCTGCAGAAGGACGACACCGAGGAAGAAGCATCAGACCTCGCAAAGAACCCTGTTCCGAAGCTAGAGCCCAAGCAGATCCTCTCTGTACATCAAGCAGAGGTGCTCAACCAGAAAACGAAGCCCCCCGCACGCTTCACAAAGGCGGGTCTCATCAAGGAGCTCGAGAGGCGCGGAATCGGCAGACCAAGTACCTTCTCCTCGATCGTCAAAAACATTACTGGCAAGGGCCTGGTCGTCGAGGACAAGCGGAAGCTCGTACCGGGGCCTCTGGGTGTGAGCACCATCTCCCAGCTGGAAGGACGGTTCAGCTTTCTGGAGCTTGCCTTCACCAGCACGCTGGAGAAGGACCTGGATCGAATCGCCCGAGGGGAAGAGCAATATGGCTCGGTAGTCGCCAAGTTCTATCAGCATCTGCAGGGCGAATTGGGCTCGCTCCGCCAGGCGCCCTCGGTCGCGATGACGCCCCGCTCTACAGGAACACCCTCGACTGCCGACCATGCTCATGTCTGTGGCAAATGCGGTATGCCGCTTGCGCGCCGTCAGAAGCGCGGCGAGGGTGGGTACGACTTCTGGGGCTGCACCGGGTACAAGGCAAATGGCTGCAAGGTCAGCTACCCCAACGTGAAGGGGAAGCCTGACTTCGACAAACCAAGAGGGATGTAGTGGGCATCGTCGAAATTCATGCGGGCTGATTGTCCTTTTCCCCTGTAGCAGCTCTCCTCCAACTGCCAGTCTGCTCGCTCTTATGGGTGCTGGCAGCCCACACCTTGAATGAAGACGCGTTGACCATCCTCCCGGAGGTGCTTGTGGCACGTTCCAAGAAAGTCATTGACCGACTAAAGGCCGAGCAGGCGAACAATCCAAAGATCCCCCACTATGAGTTCCGGCCAGGTGAGTCATGCTGGCCGTTACAACCTGACGCCATCAAGACCGCCGGGTACTGGAAGCGGGAGTACAGACGTGTGCCGAAGCGCACAGAGCCAGTTGCATACGTAATCAGTGGCCAGGGAGGATCGCTTCACGGCTCGGTGCTCTTAACCCGTTGGGTCCCTGCCTACCACCTCGACCAAACGGTGCCAATGAAGTTCAAGAGCGCGGACGTCAATTGAAACGGCCACGCCTACTGAATAGCCAGTCCACGCTCCTCGAAGCCGTAGTGTTCGATGGCTACGATTTTGGCATCCTGCTGCCCTACATTGATGGGGCGAACAAGGTCATGCTTGCCCGCAGCGGGTTCTTCATCCGCCGCGGCGAACACCCGCTCTACCGGTACTGGCGAGTGCCCAAGGCCAAGCTCCTGGACGAACTGGATCTGGTATTTCGTCAGTTGTACGACCTGGCCGATGGGAAGCTCACCGAGTCCTGGCAAAGTTTCCGGCAGAAGATCGAGGTCGCGCTCACTACCCCACGCCGCGATGCCTTCATCTGGGGAATGTCACTTCGAATCGCTCCGCTGGACGATGGCGGCGTCCTGCTGTCCGGTGACTACCACCCTGGCGTCGTCGCTGTAGCACGGCGAATGCACGGCGTCTTCCTGGGGCGATCAAGTTCCTGGCGCATCAACGCGACCGCAGAGATCCTGCGCAGCAACTTGATCCTGGAGCTGGGCCTGGCCGAGGAGCAATTCGAGATCCTGGACGTGGTTCAGGAGCTCTTGGGCGATGGTTCTGTCGTACCAGCAGAGGACATTCCGCGCATCAGCCTGGGCGGCGCTCCACAAGAGTCTTCGGCAATCACCAGTGGCGAAGAGACCTCGAACGACATTTACCTTGCGGCCGTCTCGCCGATCGAGCGCACCGAGTTCAGCGATGCCGTGATTGCCCAGGCCCTGGATGGTTACTCTCTCTTGGAACACCAACCAGCGGGCATTGCACACCTACTCCAACGCACCAGCGCGTTGCTGGCCGACGACATGGGCCTCGGCAAGACCCGTCAGTCCATCATTGCCGCACATATCTGCGCAGCCGGGCGCCCAATCCTGGTCGTGACCCTCTCTTCGTTGCTGATCAACTGGCAGCGCGAGGTGCAGGCCGTGTACCCCGACGCGAAGATTGCTCTGCAAAAGTACGACCCGCAGGCCCAATGGATGTTGATCAATTATGAGCGCTTGGGCGACTACGTGACCCTGGCCGAGCACTACCATGTGCTTGTGGTCGACGAGGCCCACCAGTTGAAAGAACCAACTGCCGAACGCACCCGCCATGGCTTCGATATCGCGGCCAAGGTGCCCAACAGGTACTTGCTGACGGGCACGCCTGTGCTCAACCGCGAGACGGAGCTGCACACCCTGCTGCGCCTTTCCGGGCATCCCGTTGGCCAACTGCCCCTAGGAGATTTCTGCGAACGCTTCGCCGGTAACCCAGAGTTTCGGCAGAACCTACGGGCAGAGCTTGGCGACTGGATGCTGCGTCGTCGGAAGGATGTACTGCCGGGTCTCAAGGGCAAACAGCGGCAACTGCTGCCGGTGGCCATGGACCCAGAGGAGCGCCGCAAGTACGACACCATACGCCTCGAGGACAAGCCGATCTTCGCCAGACTCGGCGCGCTTCGCCATTATCTGGAACAGGTGAAGATCCGGATCGCCATGGACCTCCTGGGCGAGCTGGACGCCGAGGACAAAGTCATCCTCTTCTGTGAATTCAAGCCCACCGTGGAACGGCTCAAGGAGCTGTGCGATGAGGCGGGTGTCGGCAACGTCACTCTGGTCGGCAGCGACTCGCTCACCAAGCGTCAGAAAGCGATCGACAACTTCCAGGTGGATCCCGACTGCCGGGTTTTCATCTGCACCACCCGAGCCGCCGGTACCGGAAACAACCTCACCGCCGCCAACAACGTGTTTTTCCTGGGGCTGCCCTGGACACCTGGCCAGCAGGACCAGGCTGAAGATCGCGCTTATCGAAACGGCCAGCTCAGGACGGTGATCGTCAAAATCCCGCTGGTTGAGAACAGCATCGACCAGCAGCTGTGGCAGATGCTGTTGGCCAAACGTCAGGTCAGCCTTGAGCTCATCGAACCCGAGGAGCAACAGGACGCCCTGGCCAAGGCCATGCTCGCAGCCACCATCACCGAGCAGAACATTGGAGCAAACTGACTGCCATACTTCGTAGCAAAGCCCACGGAATCAACCCGCCATGCTCGCAGCTCGAAGCGCATGAAGCCTCGCATCCGGGGCGGCGTGTCACCTTGACAGCCGGTCGACCATTCATCAGAATTGATCAAAGGAACGCTATAGCTGGCTTGAGAAAGCCAAGCGTCACGTTGGAACAGGAGGTTTAGATGCCTAACGTATCGATCGCACTGATCAAGCAGAGCAACAGTAAGCTCGCTTCCAAGAAGGCCGTAACGGCGCGATCTTCCAAGCTGTCCAAAGCGAACATTAATGATCTGATGAAAGAGGCCTATGGCCGCTTGTCGCGCTGATTAGGGCTAATTTACCTTGTCAAGCACTTCAACGACCAATATTTCTGATTTTTCTCAGACAGCACTCAACCGAGACACCGACTCTGGCCCTTCGCGAGTTAACGCGAACCCACCAGAGTCGGTGTTTTCGTATGAGGGATCGCTCGACGTTTTCAAAGAGCTCGTCGAATCCCCTGATGACTTCTTGGGAATGCTCGCCTACTCGCTGTACAAACAGCACAAGATCGAATGGCTGCAGTCTCATCCACAAGACGATCACCAAGCATTCAAAAAGGTAGCGTGCACCTCGCTGCAGGTGGGGATGTACCGAAACCAAGCCGAGCAACTGGCTAAGAACTTCATCGACGTGTCCCTCGAAGCTCTCGGAGAAGAGATGCGGCAGAACATTCTGTCAGACGAGATCATGACCCGTGTCAATGCTATGCAGCCGGCTCTCTCCGCCGAAATTAAAGCAATCAAACCCACGAAGACTGAAGCTGCCCTCGGCCACTTCAAGGGAGGCCTCGCTTCAGCGATCGTCGCACTTACGCTCTTCGCCGTTTTCAACCTCTACGGCAAATTCCAAAAAGAAGGTGGACTTGAGGGCGTCGTGAAAAATTGGCTCTCCAGTGATTCGACTGAGAGTCCTCCTCAGCCCCCTGCTCCAACGCTGTCCCAAAAACCTACTTCTGGCCAGTAGTTTTTGCCCCTTGGCCGTGACCCTACCATCGGTCACGGCTAACCGCTCCCCCTTATAAAAATCAACTTAAGCCTACTGCGCATTTACTGCTGCGCGGTCAACGCCTGCCTGTCACCTTGGCCTCAATCACTACAGGGGGCCTCAATGATCAGGCAGTTCACCACACTCTCGTTGCTCGCGCTCGTTGCAGGGTGTGCGATCCAACAGGCAGAGCAAAAGCCAAAACCAGCATTCGACAGCAGCCGCAATCCTGAATGGCTTGCTCCAGACCTCTATCCGAACGGGGCGAGTGCGGAGAAAGAACCTGTTGTTCGCTACGGGCGCTACACCTTGGTGAGCACCCAGCCGGATGCCGGGCAACGCGATTTGATGGCCCAGATCATCGACGTTACGATCCCTGGGAGCATGAACCCCAGCGTGCGGGATGCGATGCTCTACGTTGTGGATCGATCGGGCTATGCCCTGTGCCCCCCCAGCTCCAACCACGTCAACATCCTGTACACCCGGCCTCTTCCTGCAGCCCAGTACAAGCTCGGCCCAATGACCCTGCGCAACACCTTGCAGGTACTCGCAGGACCGGCCTGGCAGGTGAAGGTCGATGAGGTCAACCGGCAGGTCTGCTTCGCGCTGCGCCCGGGCTATCAACTGCCGGAACCATCTACCCCGGCTCGCCAGCTCTATGCGAGCAACACTCCAGCAACGACGTCCGCCGCTTACCTGGCGGCTACCAAAACGGAAAGCGTCATTGTCGCGGCGGTGCCCACTGCGCCTGCCATCACCACCTCAACGCCTGTTGCATCGACGACTGCAACGGCCACCCAAGTGCTCCCCCCAGTGGCACCTCCTGCCAAGGATGGCTCTACTCCTGCGGTCCCGGCTGCTAGCCCTGCAGCGAAGCCTGCGGCCCCGCTCGCGCCTGCTGCGGTGGCAACTGCCGAAGCGCAAAAGCCTATCGCTGCAGCGAAACCCGTTGCCGTGACCACCCCTTCTCCAAAGCCGGCCACGCCTGTGCAACTTGCAACGCCAATCGCCAAGACTAGTCCCGTTCCCGCTCCACCGACTCGGCCGCTGCCCCAGGTATGGACGGCCGAAACTGGCTCAACCCTGCGCCAAAGCGTCGAGGCCTGGGCCAAGAAGGCCAGTCCGACCTGGACGGTGATCTGGAGTCAGGAAGACCTGGATTACCCGATTGAGGCCCGGCTGCGTTTCGAGGGCTCATTCCAGGACGCCATCAAAGAGCTGTTCCCGCTTTACGACACCGCTCCACGCTCTTTCGTCGTCGATGGAAGCGATACGCAGCGTGTGTTGCACGTTGACGAGAGGAAGAAGAAATGACCGTATCCCCATGGGTCCGCTGGGCACTTACCCCGCTGACGGTCGCCATTCTGGCGGGCTGCGCGGTACAGCGCGTGAACGAATCCTTCGATCGAGCAGATTTACAAGGTCGCACTGCTGGGCAATACAACAAGTACCTACAGAACCAGCAACCCCAGCAAGCCCGAGACACCGTGGTGTTCAGCAACAAACCGTGGGTTTCGACTCAGCCGCTGGTGAGCAAACGCGGTTTGCCCTTCTCGATGGACCAGGACATCGCCTACCGGCCTGCCGGCGCTGTATCCATCAGCGAAGTGGCCCAGTACATCACCAAGCAGACCGGCATGCCGGTGATTGTGGCTCCGGATGCTATGAATCCAGGCATTCTTTCGTCCGAGCGCCGTGCAGGTAACGCCGCTCAGCAGGCAATGCCCAATCCCGATAGTTTGGCTGGCCTCATGCCCAATGGGGTTATGGGTGCCACTCCGAACGCCACAAGCGCTTTCGAATTTGGCTTGGGGGCCACAGGACTGGTCAGTGGTATCCAGTTCTCCGGTCGAGTCTCTGGGCTGCTCAATCAGACGACCTCGCAGCTCGGTCTTTCCTGGCATTTCGATCCACAGCTTCAAGGCGTCCGCATCACCTACTTCGACACACGTACGTTCGATGTGTGGACCTTCGGGGATGAGCTGGAGATCGAAAGCACCGTCAAGTCGGGCCTGCTCACCTCTACAGGCAGTGGTGACTCGGGCACATCGACTTCCTCTTCGGGCGCTTCAGGTGAGTCCGGGAGCAATCAAAGCACGAAGTCCACCTACAAAACCTCGCTGATGAGCGACATCGAGAACGATGTCAAAGCCATGCTCAGCGTTCAGCCTGCTGGGCGTGCGACCCTCTCGCGCTCCACCGGCACCCTTACTGTGACCGATCGCCCAGAAGTCTTGAACCGAATCTCGGCGTACCTCAAAACCACCAACCGCAGCATCACTCGGCAAGTGCTGTTCAACGTCAAGGTTTATGAGGTCACGTTCAATGACCGAGACCAGACCGCGATTAATTGGAGTGCAGTTTACAAGTCCATCTCTGGGAACTGGGGCTTCGGCTTGAGCAACACCGTGGCCGGTATCAGCACCGATGCAGTGTCGGCCACCGGCAGCATTCTAGATACATCCAGCTCGCCCTGGGCAGGTTCGAAAGCCGTACTGCAGGCGCTCTCGGAACAGGGCCGTGTCGCGGAAGTGCGAACCCCGTCCATCACCACATTGAACCTGCAGCCAGCGCCTATCCAGATCGGCAATGTGACTGGTTACGTCGCCTCGAGCTCAACCACCTCGACTGCCTCGGTGGGCACCAGCAGCAGCCTGCAACCAGCAACCATCACCAGCGGATTCAACATGATGCTGCTGCCCAAACTCCTGGATAAGGAAAACATGCTGCTGATGATCACGCTCAGCATCAGCAGCAAGCCTACGTTCCAGACCTTCACCAGCAACGATTCCAGCGTCCAAACCCCGGACTACGACACCAAGAACGTGGCGCCCAAGGTACAACTGAAAAGTGGCCAAACGCTTGTCATCACCGGTTTCGATGAGGACAGCGAGAACGCCAAGAAAAGTGGCGTGGGAAGTGCCGGTTTCTTCGGCCTGGGCGGCGGCCGTACCCGGTCGACCACCCATAGCGCCATGGTGGTACTGGTCACGCCGATCGTCCTGCCCGACAGCCTGGGAAGCCTGAACACCCACCCGTTCAACTTCGGCGCCGACAGCATCGCCACCAACTGGGGCTACACCAGTTCGGCACAGATCTGCCGGCCTCCATTGCGCGCCTGTGGGACCTTGTAAGTGAGCAGCACTATGAACACTGAGGCTCCTATGGTTCCCGAGTCCCGCGTCAAAACCCTCAAGTACCACGGGCGGACCTTCGTCACCGGTATGCGCTGGGTGCCACTGGGCTCGGTGCCGAGCTACATGAAAGAAGCACGTAAGTTCGGCAAGGACCATGACTTGGACATCGTGGCCATCCGAAAGACCACCAGCCTGATCCAGGCCGGGTTCGTCTCGCGTACTGCCGGCGTCAACAAGGGGATGTACTCATTGGCAGCCACCCTCGCTGGCCAATTGGGTGACTCTTGGATCGCTGCCTGGCGTGTCGCTGCAGATGACGACCAGTATGCAATTGTGGCTGTGCATAAAGGCTCAATCATGCCTGGCAGCGACCGCATTGGCAGCGCGCTTGAGGTGCGCAAGCGCGTCGCTCAGCAACGCACTCTGGGCATCACCTTTGCTCACGAATACCTGCCCCCTGAATTCGATATGGGAGGTGAGCCCTTCGACATCGAGGAGCTGCTACAGCCCTCCAGGCTTAAGCGCGAATATCGTCTTCGTCCGCTGGTGTTCGGCCTTTCGAAAGCAGAACTGGCTCAGCTCGTTGCGCTGGCTGTGATCGGCTCGGTCTGTGCAGGTGCCTGGCTGCTTTGGAAGTCGCACCAGGATGAATTAGCACGACAAGCACGGATTCAAGCCGAACAAGCACGCCTTCAAGAGCTGGCCCGTCTCCAAGAGCAAACCGGAACTGAGCAGCCGCCTCAGGCACTCGAACATCCCTGGGCAAAGCTGCCCTCTGTCGAGGCCTTCATCGAAGCCTGCAGCCAGGTGATCTACAAGCTGCCGCCAAGTATCGAAGGTTGGCCTTTCACAGAGGCCACCTGCAGCGGTGAGCATGTACTGGCCAACTACCGACGTACGGGCAACAGCACCGCACAACAGCTCATCACTGCCATCGGCAGCATTTTCTCCGACCGGCCGAGCTTCTTCGAAAACGGCAAGAACGTGACCCTGAAGTTCGACCTGGCTGTGCCTGCTGCAGGGGACGAGCCACTGCTCGACGCGTTCGATGCCGTGACTGCGCTCTCCTCCTGGTTCCACGGTTTCTCTCAGGATCCAGATATCAAGGAAGTCCCCTTCAAGGCAGCCCAGGAGCCGGCGCTGCCCGGCCAACCGGCCCCACCACCACCTCCACCGCCTCAGTGGAAGGAATTCGAGCTTCGGTATAGCAGCGGCCTTCTGCCCTACGACTCCTTCAACGGTGCCCCCACGCAAGGGCTCCGTCTGCAGGAGATCAAGACCGAGTACAAGGCAGACCACTTGATCTGGTCCGTCACAGGAGTTCTGTATGCCAAATAAACACCATTGGATGGCCCTTGCAGCCGTACTGGCCATGGCCAACGCCCATGCCGCCGATGAGAGCTTGTCCAGCATCAACATCGGTGAACTCGGCCGCGTGCAAAGCCAAACCATTCTCTACAAGGCCAAGGCTGAACGTGCAGAAGCCCAGCAGAAAGCTGAGGGCAACTTCCCGGACTCTCTTCTCCCCGCTGCAAGCATCCCCAGCGGGCAAACCTTCACACCGCCTATTGAGTCCCCCCATCAAGAGTCAGGCCTGCCAGTCGTGAAGGCCATTACCGGCTCCAGCCAACGCCTGCGCGCCACGCTGCTTTACAGCGGCGGCGCTGAGTTCGACACCGCCATCGGAAGCAAATTGCCTGATGGCTTCAGCGTCCATCAACTCACGTTGGACGGCGTTGTGCTCAGCCGCGGTGGAAAGCTGTACCCGCTGGGTTTCGCAAACCGCATTTCCAGCGCAGGAACCACAACCGGGATCCGCACTGGAGCACAGCCCTTCAATCTGCCAGGGCAATTGCCCGGTCAATGAGGTACACATCATGAACGATATTGCCGTGGCGCCCGTCGACTTGGAGGTCGCTCCTCCAACCTCTCTTGCATCATCTGTGGTTCTGACAACACCTGGGGGGCGCTTCGAAATCAAGGACGAGCTGCGACAGGTTTTGGCTCTGACTGCTGACGGTGTCCTGCACGTTTCTGAGGCCTACCGGGCTGACCCATACGTGATGGCTTTCATCGATCAATTGGAGCATGAGGGCTTCGACTACCGGATGAAGATCGCTTCCATGGTAGAAATCAAAGCCCTCTATGAAACCTCACAGCAAGTGGCCCTTGGCTCGCAAGCGGAGACACTGCGTCAAGCCCAGGCGCTTGAGTTGATTGGCCATGCGCACAAGCAGGGTGCCAGTGATATTCACATTGTCGTCGGGGACGACATCACCAAAATTTACTACCGCATCCATGGCCTGCTCTGGGAAGTCCGCCAAGAAAAGAGCGAGGTGGGAGGCGAATTGTGCTCGGCGCTGTACAACAGCATGTGCGACGTCTCGAAAGAACACTACCAGGCACATATTCCCCAAGATGCACGGGTAAGCCGCCGATTCGTTCAGCAACTAGGCCTGTTTGGTGCCCGGGTTGCCACACGACCGCTGGTGGATGGACCGCTGATGGTGATGCGGCTGTTGTATGACGATGACACGAAGCAGACGCCCGAGGAGCTCGGCTTCCTGCCAGAGCAAATCGCCCAGCTCCGTCGCCTGCGTAGCCTGCCCTATGGCGTGAACCTGTTTACCGGCCCGACCGGCTCTGGCAAATCGAAGTCCCTGCAAGTCCAACTCAACCTGTTGCATGACGAGACCGGGGGGACCCGGCATATCCTCACCCTTGAGGATCCGCCCGAATACAAACTGAAAGCCAATCAGTCGGCCCTGAGCGTCGGTGAGACCTGGAGTGGCGGGATCTCCAACTCGGTCCGCCTTGACCCCGATATTCTGATGTACGGCGAACTCCGTGACTTGGCGTCTGCTCAAGCAGCCTATACCGGTGGTATGACGGGGCACCAAGTATGGTCCACCCTGCACACCAACAACGCCATCGCCTCGATTCCACGCCTGATCGACATGGGGGTGCCGCGCTACCTGGTAACTGATCCAGCGCTGACGACTGGGATCATCAACCAGTCGTTGGTCCCTGTCCTCTGTCCCCACTGCCGGATCCCCTTGCGGGAGCATCAACGCTCAATCGACACAGCATTGTTCGCCCGTTTGGACAAGCTGGCACTGATCGAAAAGGTGAACCTGGCCGGTGAAGGCTGCACACGCTGCAGTGGCCGTGGGGTCGTTGGCCGTTCGGTGGTCGCAGAAATCCTGGCCACTGACCTGTTGTTCATGAAGGTCTTCAACGAACACGGTGCCAGTGCGGCCCGCAGGCACTGGGTCAAGGAGATGGGCGGAATCACTAAGGTCGTCCATGCGCAGCAGAAGATCGCAGCGGGGGATGTCGATCCTCGGCATGCGGAGACGATGGTAGGACCACTCGATTTCGACCAACAGCTCGTGGAGCTGGCTCATGCTTGATCTGTTCGGCGATCTCTGGGCAGGCCTGCGAGAGGCCTCCCGGTCCTGGATCGAAACCTTCTATGCACGACAATTCGGCAAGAACGAACGCATCCAGTTCTACGAATCGCTCATGGGGGTGATCGAGGACTCCATCCCCATCGAGGAGGCATTGGAGACCGTTGAGAAAGCGTTCAGCAATGATGGGAAGGTCCTGCATCCCGTCTCGATCATCTGCGGTCGCGTGGCCATGTCAGTGCGCGGCGGCAAGTCACTGGCTGATTCCTGCAGGGCCTATCTCCCATTCGAGGAGGCCTCACTGGTCGAAACCGGTGAGAGAACAGGCCACTTGGTGGAGGCCTTTCGTGACTGCGTCAGGGTCATCGAGGTCCGACAAAGGATCAAGCGCCTGATCATCTCGGTCTTCGCGTTACCCGCCGTTACCTGGTCGCTGATGGGCGTCCTGTTACAAGTCGTCGCTGGATGGTTGGTACCGACCATGGCCTTGCGATCGAACCCAGAGACCTGGACCGGAGTGCCGGCGTTTTTGTACATCCTGTCTAACCTGGTCACCCATTATGGGTTGTACCTGGTCGCGCTGGTTCTGTTCGGCACTGTGATATCCCTAGTTACGTTGCCCTACTTCTGTGGCCTGGAGATTCAGCCCAACAGCCCCGACTGGAAGATCCAGCTAAGCCGCGCTCTGCAGCGCATTCGAATCAGCTTCGAAAAGTTGCCACCCTGGTCGGTCTACAAGGTCATGCAGGGCTCGATCTTTCTCCTGAACATGTCAGTCATGCTTCGGACCGGGATCAGCCAACTCAACGCCCTGGCGATCTTGAAACGTAGCGCTTCTCCATGGTTGCGGGAGCGCATAGACGCCATCCACTACGGGGTTTCCTCAGGTAAAGACTTCGGTACCGCCCTGAAGCTCGCCGACCACCACTTCCCGGACGAGATGGCCATTCACTTTCTCCAGGTGCTGGCCACTCGCCAAAGCTTCGCTACCTCCATGGAAAGGTTCGCGAACCGCTGGCTGGAACAAATGCTCAAGCGCATTGAAGCCATCTCCAAGACCTTCGCCGCTCTGTCGGCACTGTGCATGGGGGGACTGATGATTCTCGTCGTGATCGGCATCTTCCAGCTGGCCATCAACATCACCGACTCGCTTTAACTCTGCTCAACGTTACCACCAAGGGGTACATGCAATGATGCGTTCTCGCCGCAATAAACAATCAGGCTTCATGTCGATCGATGCCCTGGGTTGGACCATTTTCGCTGTGATCGTGCTCGGCTTCGTTGCCGCCGCGGTCTGGAAAGTGCTCACCGGTACTGACTCAACCATCGAGCTGAGCAATGTCACAGCGCTCATGAGCAACACCAAGCAGCTCAAAACCCGCACCGGGTATGGGCCATCCGGTACAGATTTGATGCCCTCCCTAATTGCCATCGATGGCACAGGTGGCATGAGCGTGTCCGGCTCCACGGTGACCAACCAATACAACGGTGCGGTCACGTTGGTGAGCAATGGCATGACCTACACCCTCACCAGCACCAACTACCCAAAGAGCGCATGCATCGCACTTTCTACGAAAGCAGCGAAAGACACGTTGACCACCACCAAGATCAATGGCGGATCTGCAATTTCTGGTGAGGTGCAGACGGCAGCTGCAACCACTGCCTGCTCGGGGGACACCAACACCCTCAGCTGGACCTCGTACTGAAGGACCTTGGCGTGAGCTTAATTGCAGAGGCATCCTTCATCGACCTCTACCTGGGGCACGACTTCACGGATGTGAAGGGGCTCCAGGGCCAGCCCCGCCGTGTCGCCGCACCGGCGGAATGGCAGGCGGAGATCGAGCAGTTGAAAGCTCGATGCCAAGAGCAGCTCGACGCCACGGAAGAACCCGAGTTCTCGATCGTGATTGAGGACTCGGTAGTCTTCCGGGTCACCTACATGCTCGACGTGTATGCGAAACCGTTGTTCGTGTTGAACCGGTCTGCTGCCAAGATCCTTCCACTCCTGGAAATCGGCCTGCCCGATGCCGTGCACGACAGCGTAATGAGCGAAGCCACCAAAGGTCTCCTCTTCATCTGCGGTGAAATGGCATCGGGCAAAACCACCAGTGCAGCGTCTATTGTGCAAGCACGCCTGGAGGAACACGGCGGACTCGCACTGGCTGTTGAAGACCCGCCAGAGACACCGCTGCACGGTCTGCATGGGAAAGGACGGTGCGTCCAAGTGCCGGTCTCTCGCCGCCAGGGCGGGTACGGCGAAGCGCTCATTCGTGCCCTGCGAACCCGGGCAGACCTGATTTTCGTCGGCGAGGTGCGCGACACGCCCACCGCGGTCCAGGTCGTTCAAGCCTCAATCAATGGCCACTTCATCATCTGCACCGGACATGCCGGCAGCGTAGTCAAAGGCATCGAGCGCATTGCCGTGCTCGCCCAGCCAGAACTACCCAACGCGATGCAGATCCTGTCCCAGGGATTGATTGCGGTCATTCATCAAACGCTCCAACGCAGCGATAACCGCCAGGCTCGCCTGACGCTGCAATGCCTATCGCTGACAGACGAGGATGCCCCAGCGATCAGAGAAAAAATTCGGCAAAGCCAACTTCAGCAGCTGGAACAAGACATTGCCAACCAGTCGAGCAGGAACATTTGGAATGATGATTAAGCAGAAACAGAGAGGCTTCATGTCTCTCGATGCCATTGTCGGGTTGATTGTCCTGACGATCGTTCTCTCCCTGGCCGGGGCTTGGGCAATCGACGCTACGAACAAGCGGGACTATCAGATCGCTGCAGAGCAGCAAAAGACCATGTCTGAGGCTTTCAGCAAATACCTGAAAGACAACTACGCCGTTCTGTTGGCGAGCGCTGGCCCAACGACACCTGCCCAGGTAACGGTTGCCATGCTGCAGAACACCAATTACCTGCCGGCCGGTTTCAGTTCAACCAACAGCTTCGGCCAGAACCTCAT
Organism: Pseudomonas sp. CK-NBRI-02; assembly: GCF_008124495.1. Lineage (NCBI taxonomy): Bacteria > Pseudomonadati > Pseudomonadota > Gammaproteobacteria > Pseudomonadales > Pseudomonadaceae > Pseudomonas > Pseudomonas sp. CK-NBRI-02. The sequence continues at coordinate 133,773 of NZ_VSJH01000004.1, forward strand.
CGGCCTGGCCAGGAAGCCGAACCCAAACCAGCTCGAAGCGATCGTCATCACTACGGGCGGCCAGGCCATCCCTGAGCTAGGCATCCGCGCCATCGCAGAGCACCTCGGTGGGCCAGGTGGCTTCATTTCCAAGCTGCAGCCTGGGGTGATCGAGGGCGTACGTGGGGGGTGGCAAGTGGCGCTGAGCAACTATGGGGTGAATCCAGGTGCCGGCCATACGGCAAGCGCGCTTTTCCTCATGGATGGTGACCTGGCCAACGACTATCTCTATCGCAACGCAGTGCCAAATCACCCGGAATACAACCGGATGAACACCCACTTCGACGTGGGAGGGAACAACATCAACAACGCTGGAGCAATCACTGCATCCGGCAATGTCACGACCTCAAGCGACGTCTCGGCGCGCAACATAACTGCAACGGGTGAGACGACCACTGGAGGCTGGTTCAGAACCAAGGGTGATACCGGTTGGTACAGCGAGAAATGGGGCGGTGGCATCTACCAGTCCGATGCCAATTGGGTGCGAGTCCTGAACAACAAAGGCCTACTCACCGGTGGCCAGGTCCGCGGGGGTACGCTCCAGTCCGATGGACGCGTGACCATCGCCGAATACCTCGATATTCAGAGCACGGTCCGTGAAGGGGATGCCTGTCCAAAGATTGGTGTGCAGTCGAAGGATAAACAGGGAGCTCCACTCACTTGTCAGTGCCTCACACCTTCTTGCCAATCCGGGGTGTGGGCGAGCTCAAAGTCAAACTTTGATA